>DAIPHN010000041.1:0-20003 GCA_036771335.1 Burkholderiales bacterium | reverse complement strand
GCCTGATCTACCCCTCCCGCGGCAACCGCTTCTCCTCGGTGTGCTCCGATGGCACTCTGGCCACCGCCCAGTGGGATGACGAGCTCAAGTCCCGGGTCACCCGGCAGGGGCCGTTTTTCGATTCCGAGAACGACCCCGTTTTCGAGCATGCCGGCTTCGACCGCAAGCTGGGCAAGGTCCACTTCATCACCTATGACGGCAACGTGATCCCCGTGGATATCGCCCCGGAGAAGCCCGCGATCGGCGCCAAGTGGTCGTTGCTGACCCCGCAGGACGCCAAGGAGGAATGGCGTCCCGGCGGCTGGCAGCTCGCCGCCCTGCATCGGCCCACGCAGCGGCTGTTCGTGCTCATGCACAAGGGCCCCAAATGGACCCACAAGCAGGCGGGCGAGGAGGTGTGTGTGGTTGATCTGAAGTCCCGCTAGCGCGTGCAGCGCATCGAGCTGAAGGAACACGCCACCACCATCGCCGTGTCCCAGGATGGCGCTCCTTACTTGTTCACCCAGACCGAGAAGCCGTCCCTTGTTACCTACAATGTTCAGGACGGCAAGGAAGTGGGCGAAATGGCTTTCGGCATCTCGCCGTTCCTCATGTTCGTGGGCGACGAGTGACGCGTCCATGAACATCGACCCGGTGCTGCAACTGGCGGCGGCCCTTACCCTGGCGCTGGTGTTCGGCGGCAGCGCCGCAAGCAAGATGGGCGCATGGGAGGAGCTGGAGGGGGTGGTCCGCAATTTCCGCATCCTGCCCGGGTTCCTGGTGCCGCTGGTGCGTTGGGCGCTGCCGCCCGCGGAAGTGCTGCTGGCCGTGGGCGTTCTTGTGCCGGGTACCCGCGCCCTCGCCGCCTCGGGCATGGCTGCACTGCTGGTGCTGTTCGCCGCGGCCCTCGCGCTCAATGTGGTGCGCGGCCGGGTGGATATCGACTGCGGCTGCTTTCGCTCGGCGTTGCGCCAGAATCTGTCGTGGTGGCTGGTGTTGCGCAATGGCGTGCTCGTGGCGCTGGCGGCGGCGTGCGTGCCTCCGGTCACGGGGCGCGACCTGGGATGGGCGGACAACTTCGTGGTGGTGACGGCCGCCTGTTCTTTGTTCGTGGCGTATCTTTCGGTGGGCTATGTGACCCTGCGACGGCCGCCCACCTACGAGGAAAACTACTACCGGTCGATGGCCGAACGCGGCCAGGCGGGGAGCTGAGGCATGTCCAACGAAATGCTGCTGTATTCCAACCTGCTGCTGTGGGTGGTGGTGCTGGTCCTGAGTGCCGTGGTGTTCGGCATGGTGCGCCAGATCGGCATCCTGCACGAGCGCGTGGCGCCCATGGGGGCGCTCGCCAGCGATCACGGCCCCGAAGTGGGCGACATGGCGCCGGACCTCAAGGTGGCCGGAATGGACGGTTCCCTCGTGCGCATCGGCGGTCCGGTGCCCGGCCAGAAGAGCCGACTGCTGCTGTTCGTTTCTCCCGCCTGTCCCATCTGCAAGAAGCTGCTGCCCATCGCGCGCTCCTTTGCGCGGGGCGAGAAGCTTGACGTGGTGCTGGTGGGCGACGGCGATCCGGCCGAGCAGCGCGCCATGATTGCCAGCCATCAGCTCGAGGGCGTCGCCTATGTCAATTCGCCCCACGTGGGCATGACCTTCAAGGTGGGCAAGCTGCCCTACGCGATCCTGATCGACGAGGACGGCGTGATCCGCGCGAAGGGACTGGTGAACAGCCGCGAGCACCTGGAGAGCCTCGCCATCGCCAGGGAAACCGGCTATGGCAGCATCCAGGCCTACCTGAAGGCGCGCGGCTACGTAAAGCACGACGCGGCAACCCAGGAAACCGCCTGAGGCCGGGAGCCCCGGCCGGGACGAATCGGAGTGACGCCGGCCAGCGGGCCGGCAGCAGCGCAACCAGAGGAGGCAAGTAGCCATGTTCGGGGCACTAGAGATCGTGGATAAGCTGTTCGAAAGGCTCTCCCGCCGCACGGCGCAGCAGGTGTCGCGCCGCAATTTCCTGGCTTCCTTCGGTGCCGCGCTGGTGGGCGCCTCGGTGTTGCCGGTGTTGCCCGTGGCCCGCAAGGCCCAGGCGGCGGAGGATCCCGGCGTGGCCTGGGCAAAGCGCGTGGAGGCCCAGACCACCGACCCCAAGGCGTGCAACTACTGGCGCTATTGCTCGTCGGATGGTTATCTGTGTTCCTGCTGCGGCGGTGGTCCGGCCACCTGTCCGCCGGGGTCGTCGCCGTCGCCCACTTCCTGGGTGGGCTCGTGCCTCAATCCCGACGACGGCAAGATGTACCTCATCGCCTATCGCGACTGCTGCGGCAAGGATTCCTGCGCGCAGTGCAATTGCCTCGGTACAGCCGGCGAAATGCCCACCTACCGCCCGCAGCTCAACAACGACATTATCTGGTGCTTTGGCGGCAGTTCCATGATTTACCACTGTTCCAGCGCAGCCATCGTGGGACAGGTTTGAAGCTTGAGCCGGTCCTCATGAAGGGCCTCGTGGCCAGCCTCGCGCTGGCCATTTCGTTGGCCCCCGCCGCTGCGGGGGTCGAAACCGTCGGTCCCGACGAGGTGCCCGATGTGCTGGTGCGCGCGCAGCGCACTGTGCTGCCGAAGGTGCGCGGCGCGGCCGAGGACTACGCGCGCAACTGTCAGGGCTGCCACGGTCACCTGGGTCATTCGGTGGCCGAGGTGCCGCGCCTGAAGGACCGCGTGGGCCTGTTCACCCACACGCCCGAGGGCCGCGCCTTCCTGATCCAGGTGCCCAATGTTGCCCAGGCGATGCTGAGCGACGAGCGGCTCGCGGCCATGATGAACTGGATGCTGGAGGAATACAGCCGCGAGCAGCTCGTACTGGGGTTCCAGCCTTACACGGCCGGTGAAGTGGCGCGGCTGCGCGCGGAACGCCTGCAAAGCGTCATCACGCGTCGGCGCGAGGTGATCCAGGCGTTGGTTCACGCTGGTGTGATCGCGGACGCCGACGTGCTCGCCTTCAGCCTGGAGCCGGGCCGCTACTGAACCCGGGCGCCGGCGCGCTTTCGTCATGACCCCGATTTCCCGCCGTCGATTCCTGCAAGGTGCCAGCGCCTTGCTGCTGCCGCTGCCCGAGGCCGCCCTTCAGGCAGCCCTGGAGCCGGATCAGGCTGTCCCGGCGCTACCGGAACTGCCGCTCGATCGGAGCGAGCCGGGCCTTGCCGAGGGACGGCTGGTGGCCGAGGCGCGCCCGGTGCGCATCAATAGCCGCACCGTGGAGGCCTGGACCTACAACGGCAGCTACCCGGGCCCGCTGATCCGCGTACGTGAGGGAGAGACGCTGCGCCTCTCGCTGATCAACCGGTTGCCTGTGGCCACCAACCTGCACTTTCACGGCCTGTGGGTGTCTCCGTCGGGGCGCGGCGACAACGTGTGGTTGCAGGTGCCGCCGGGCGAGTCGTTCACCTACGAGTTCGCTATTCCCGCCGGCAACGCGGGCTTGCAGTGGTATCACCCGCATATCCACGGTGCCAGCGCCGAGCCGCTGTTCCGCGGCCTGGCGGGCCCCCTGCTGGTGGAGGGTGACGAGGCCTTCGAGCGTGAACTGGTGTGCGACGACCGCGTGCTGGTGCTCAAGGACCTCACGGTTGAGGGCAGGCGCATCCCCCGGGTGCGCCCCACCGAAGTGTCGGCGGGGCGCGAAGGGCAGTGGCTGCTGGTGAACGGTATGGAGCAGCCGGTGCTGCAGGCCAATCGCACGCTGTTGCGGGCGCGCTTCCTCAATGCCTCGAATTCACGCTACTGGAAGCTGCGCCTGTCCAACGAGGCGCCCATGACGGTGGTCGCCTTCGATGGCCGCACCCTGGAGTCGCCACGGGAATTGCAGGAGTTGCAACTGGTGCCGGGCGCCCGCGCCGAGGCGCTGATCGTGCTGGACAACCCCGCTCCGGTGGACTTGTGGTACCACCCCGTGCCACGACGCGAAATGCAATTTACCGGTTCGCGCCCGCTGTTGCGCATCCTGCCGCCGCCCGTGCCCACGCCGGTTAGCATCCCCGGGCGGCTGGCCCGGGTACCGCGCTTCGGCGCCGCCCCGCCCGACACCGAGCGCGACATCGTTCTCGGCCTGTTCAACCTGTGCGGCCGCTTTCTCGATCCGGCCCGGGTGGACATCCGCACCCGGGTTGGCGCCCGCGAGATCTGGAACGTGCGCAACGCCGACTACATGGACCACGCCTTCCACCTGCACACCTGGCACTACGAAATCCTCGAGCTCGACGGCCGCGCCCCGGCGCACGTGGAGCGGCGCGACATGCACAACGTGCGCATTGGCGAGACCATGCGCATCGGCATTCATTTCACCGGCTACAGCGGCCGCACCCTGTACCACTGCCATTTCGCCGAGCACGCCGATGCGGGCATGATGGCGGTCCTGCAGGTGGACCCTTAAGGTCCGCCGCCCCATCTCTGAAAACCCAACCCCCTCAGGGAGAGCTTTCATGCGCAACACCATTCTCGCCACCTGCCTGGCCGCAATCGCCGCCGTCCCCGCCACTGCCGTGGCCGCCGGAGACCCCGAAGCCGGCAAGAGCAAGTCCGCAGCCTGCTCCATCTGCCATGGCGCGGACGGCAAGGCGCAGATCCCCTTTTATCCCAACCTGGCCGGGCAGAACGAGTTGTATCTGCTCAACGCCCTCAAGGCCTACCGCAACGGCGAGCGCAAGGGCTCCTACGCCAGCATGATGACGCCCAACGTGGCGGCGCTGAGCGACCAGGATCTGGCGGACCTGGCCGCCTACTATCACAGTCTCAAGCCCTGAGCCGCGGCATTCACCAGGCGGAGGGCTCCCGGTCCGGCGTGGCGCCGATGCGGTGGATGGCGAGATCGGCGCCCTCGAATTCCTGTTCGGGATCCAGGCGCAGGCCGACGCTGGCCTTGAGAGCGCCGTAGACGGCGAACCCGCCCGCCAGCGCCACGGCTACGCCGAGGCCCGTGCCGATCAACTGGGCGCCCAGGGAAACCCCGCCCAGTCCACCCAGGGCCTCGGCGCCGAATACCCCGCAGGCTATGCCGCCCCAGGCGCCGCACAGACCGTGCAGCGGCCATACCCCCAGCACGTCGTCGATCTTCCAGCGGTTCTGGGCCAGCGGGAAGGAAACCACGAACAGCGCGCCCGCCACCGATCCCACCACCAGCGCACCCACGGGGTGCATCACGTCCGAACCCGCGCAAATGGCCACCAGCCCGGCCAGCGGGCCGTTGTGCACGAAGCCGGGATCGTTGCGGCCCAGCAGCGTGGCGGCCAGGGTGCCGCCCACCATGGCCATGAGGGAGTTGAGGGCCACCAGGCCGCTCATCTTCTCCAGGCTCTGGGCGCTCATGACGTTGAAGCCAAACCAGCCCACCGTCAGGATCCAGGCGCCCAGCGCGAGGAAGGGGATGCTGGAGGGCGGATGGGAGGCCACGCCTCCTTCGCCGGTGTAGCGGCCGCGGCGCGGCCCGAGCAGCAGCACCGCCGCCAGCCCGATCCAGCCGCCTACGGCGTGCACCACCACAGAGCCGGCGAAATCGTGGAATGCCGCGCCCGTGATTGACTCGATCCAGGCCTGCACCCCATATGCGCCATTCCAGGCTATGCCCTCGAAAAACGGGTAGACGAAGCCCACCACCAGGAACGTGGCTGCGAGTTGCGGGTTGAAGCGTGCGCGCTCGGCGATGCCGCCGGAGACGATGGCGGGTATGGCGGCGGCGAAGGTCAGCAGGAAAAAGAATTTCACCAGTTCGTAGCCGCTCTTTTCCACCAGCGCCGGGGCCCCGCTCAGGAAGTGGGCGCCGTAGGCGATGCCGTAACCGATGAAGAAGTAGGCGATGGTGGACATGGAGAAATCCACCAGGATCTTCACCAGGGCGTTGACCTGGTTTTTCTGCCGCACCGTGCCGAGTTCGAGAAACGCGAACCCGGAATGCATGGCGAGTACCATGATGGCACCAAGCAACACGAACAGCGCGTCGGCGCCAGTCTTCAGCGTTTCCATCTGCATCCTCCGAGAGCAGTCAGCCCCTTGATCTGAATGTTTTGCGCCTGGAATCCGGCGCGCCGCGCAGCCTAGCAGGGGGGTACGCTACGGCGGAAGCCATGCCCCGAAGAGGTGCAAGACTTGCCTGGGGCTTAGCCTGGCGGTCCGAACAGGGGCAACGTGTCTTGGGGCGGTGGCGCAGCCGCGAGGCCCGGCGGCAGCGCCGACAGGTTCGTCATCCGCACGCCCAGCAGGCGCAGGCGCCGCGGCAGCGCGGTGCGCGCCAGGCAGCCGCGCACCGCCCGCTTGATGGAATCGGCGTCGTTCACGGGCGCGGCCAGGGTCACATCCCGGGTAAGGCTGCTGAAGTCGTCGAAGCGCAGCTTTACCCCCACGGTCCGCCCGAGATACCCGCGGGAGGCGAGGTCCCGCGAGAGCTGCTCGCACAACTGCTCCAGCGCGGCGCGTAATGCCGCACGGTCCTGCCGCGGATGCAGGTCGCGATCGAAGGTGGTCTCGCGGCTGCGCGACTTGGGCTCGCTGTGGGTGGTCACGGGGCGTTCGTCGCGCCCGTTGGCGGCCTCATGCAGCCAGGCGCCGTAGCTGCGGCCCATGTGCTCCACCAGCCAGTCGCGCGGCGCCGCCGCCAGCTCGCCGATGGTGCGCAGGCCGAGCGCCTCGAGGCGCGCCTCGGCCTTGGGTCCGATGCCGTTGATGCGCCTTACCGGCAGAGGCCAGATGCGCGACGGGATATCCGCCTCGCAAAGCAGCGTGAGACCGTCGGGCTTGTCAAGGTCCGAGCCGATCTTGGCCAGCAGCTTGTTGGGCGCTACCGCGATGGAGCAGCCGAGCCCGGTGGCCTCGCGCACCGCCGCCTTGAGGGCGCAGGCGAGCGGCTCTGTGGCCCGGGGCAGTTGCGTGAGGTCAAGATAGACCTCGTCGATCCCGCGGTCCTCCATGGTGGGAGCGATCGCGGCTACGGCGGCCTTGAAGCGCCGGGACAGGCGCCGGTATTCTTCGAAATCAACTGGCAGGAATATGCATCCCGGGCACAGTTCGGCAGCCCGCCGCAGTGCCATACCCGAGCGAATGCCGAAAGCCCGCGCCTCGTTGGGGGCGGGGGCCACCCCGCCGCGCCGGGGGGGGTCGCCGCGGCCGCCGATGGCCACGGGCAGGCCGCGCAACTCGGGGCGGCGCAGCAGTTCCACGGACGCGTAGAAAGCATCCATGTCAAGGTGCGCGATGCGTCGCTCACGCGACGGCGGGTGTGACGGGTCGGTCATCGGTCGGGCGATCCGTATAATGCACCCTTGGAGTTTCCTCTGTTCGGGTCTGTTTCTCCGCATCGTCCCCGTGTCCCCTATTTCCCTGCACGATCCGGCCTCGCTGCGCGCCCACATCGGCGCGGAGGTGGTGGTGACCGACTGGATGGAGGTGACCCAGGCGCGCGTGGACGCCTTCGCGGCGGCCACCGACGATCACCAGTGGATCCACGTGGATCCGGAGCGCGCCCGCGCGCAGGCTCCTTTCGGCAACACCATCGCCCACGGGTTTCTCACCCTGTCCCTGTTGTCGAAGTTCATCAACGAGTCCATCGACTTTGGCGCCTCGCGCATGGGCATCAACTACGGCCTGAACCGGGTGCGCTTCAGCGATCCAGTGCCGATTGGGTCGCTGCTGCGCGGCCGCTTCACGCTCGCGGCCGTGGATGATCTTGATGGAGGCGTGCAGATGACCTGGAGTGTCATCGTGGAACGGCAGGGTGCGCCGAAGCCCTGCCTGGTCGCCGAGTGGTTGACGCGGCGCTATGTCTGAGCATACGCGCCCACCCATGAGCGATCCGCTGCCCGCGCTGTTCCTGTCCCACGGGGCGCCCAGCCTCGTGCTTGACGACCACCCCGCGAGGCACTTCCTGTCCGGGCTCGCGGCGACGCTGCCGCGTCCGCGGGCGATCCTGGTGGTGTCGGCCCATTGGGAGACCAATCGGCCAGCGCTCACCGTCTCCGTGGCGCCTCAGACGATGCACGACTTCGCGGGGTTTACCGACGCGCTCTATCGCCTGCGCTACCCGGTGCCGGGCGATGCCGTGCTGGCGGGCCGCGTGATGGAGCTGCTCGGGCATGCGGGCATCCAGGCGGTCGCCGATTACCATCGCGGCCTGGACCATGGCGCCTGGGTGCCGCTGATGCTCGCGTGGCCTGCGGCCGACGTGCCCGTGGTGCAACTGTCGCTTCAGCCCGCCCTCGGGCCCGCCCATCACCTGGCCCTCGGTGCCGCCCTGTCCGGGTTGGGCTTTGAAGGCGTGCTGGTGATCGGCTCGGGCAGCGCCACCCACGACCTGTCCGGCTGGCACGGCCACGGGCTGCTGGACGCGCCCGAGCCCTATGCGCAGGCGTTCTCCGACTGGCTGGCGGCCACGGTTGAGTCAGGCGATGCCGCCGCGCTGCTGGATTTTCGCGGCCGCGCCCCCCAAGCCCGGCGCAATCATCCCACCGACGAACATTTCCTGCCGCTGATGGTGGCCTGGGGCGCTGGCGGCAGCCAGGCGCCCGGACGCCGCATTCACGCGAGTTTCGCCCATGGCGTGCTGGCCATGGATGCCTACGCCTTCCCCTGACGTGGAGCATGCCGGTTTCCGTCTGGTGCACCCGCTGCGCGTCCGCTGGGCCGAGGTGGACCGCCAGGGTATCGTCTTCAATGGCAATTATCTGCTCTATTTTGACATCGGCATCACCGAGTACTGGCGCGCCATTGGCTGCCCCTACCCGGAGGGTCTGGTCGAGCACGGCAGCGATCTGTTCGTGCGCAAAGCCACGGTGGAGTACCACGCACCGGCGCACTACGACGAACTGCTTGACCTGTGCGTGCGGGTGGAGGCCATCGGCCGATCGAGCATCCGCTTCGCGCTGGGGATCTTTCGTGGCGAGACGCTGCTGGTGGACGGCGCGCTGGTGTACGTGAACGCCGACCCGGGGGTGCGGGCATCGGCCCCGGTGCCAGGCTTTCTGCGCAAGGCCATCGCCGCCTACGAGGGCCGCAGTTTCGAGACCTGAACACGTCCGCCATGCGGCGCGCTACATCCACATTCAAAGGGGAGACGAACATGGAATTCGAGCATTCCGCCAAGGTGAAGGAACTGCAGGCCCGCGTGTCGGGCTTCATGGCGCAGCACGTGATGCCCGCGGAGCACCGCTTCGAGCAGGAGGTGGCGGAGAACCGCCGCAAGGGCAACGCCTGGGTGCCCACGCGCCTGATCGAAGAACTCAAGCAGAGGGCTAGGGCCGAGGGGCTGTGGAACTTGTGGCGGCCGGCGGCCCACGGCGGCACGCTCAGCAACCTGGAGTACGCGCCGCTGTGCGAGATCATGGGGCGTATCTCCTGGGCGCCCGAGGTATTCAACTGCTCGGCCCCGGACACGGGCAACATGGAGGTGCTGCTGCGCTACGGCACCCCGGAGCAGCAGAAGCGGTGGTTGGAGCCGCTGCTGGCCGGGGAAATCCGCTCCGCGTTCCTCATGACCGAGCCCGAGGTGGCGTCCTCCGATGCCACCAACATCCAGTGCCGTATTGAGCGCCAGCGCGACGAGTACGTCATCAACGGCCGGAAGTGGTGGTCGTCGGGCGCTGGCGACCCGCGCTGCCGCATCTACATCCTGATGGGCAAGACGGACCCGGACAACGCCGACCGTCACAAGCAGCAGTCCATGATTCTGGTCCCGGCGGATACCCCGGGCGTCACCGTGGAGCGGCCGCTGGCTGTATTCGGCTACGACGACGCGCCCCATGGGCACATGGAGGTGTCGCTGAAAAACGTGCGCGTACCGGCGTCGAACATGCTGCTGGGCGAGGGGCGCGGTTTCGAGATCGCTCAGGGCCGTCTCGGCCCGGGCCGTATCCACCACTGCATGCGCATCATCGGCCAGGCCGAGCGGGCGCTGGAACTCATGTGCAAGCGCCTTCAGTCCCGGGTGGCATTCGGCAAGCCCGTGGCCGAGCAGAGCGTCTGGCACGAGCGCATCGCCGAGTCGCGCATTCTCATCGAGCAATCGCGGCTGCTCACCCTCAAGGCAGCCTACATGATGGACACGGTGGGCAACAAGGCGGCCATGGCGGAAATCGCCATGATCAAGGTGATCGCGCCCAACATGGCGCAGCGGGTCATCGACTGGGCCATCCAGGCTCACGGCGGCGGCGGTGTGTCGGACGTGTTCCCGCTGGCCTGGATGTACGCCTGGAACCGCACCCTGCGTCTGGCGGATGGTCCCGATGAGGTGCACCGCAATCAGATTGCCAAGCTGGAACTGCGCAAGCACACCCATCGATGAACATTTGTTCATCCGGACCTGGCCTGGCTTGGCGCCCGTGGCCGGGAATGGGGGGTGGATGTGTTGGCACACCCTCTTGGCTGGACGTAACTGTTTTTGTCCAAGAAGGGCTGTATAGGTCGCTACGGTGCGCCGCAAACCAACAGAAAACATTAATTAACAACGTTTTATCTCATTTACTCCAATGTTTTGCTGTGATGCAACATGGAGGATCGCTATATCGGTAAAAACATAAAAAGATTCAACGCCTTCGCCCCCTTCGGAAAGTGTTGAAAGGGCGTAAGCCTTCGTGTAGCTTCCCGCCGTCTTGCAGTCGTAGGACGGCGTAGTTCAACCACCCAACTCGTACCTTACAGAAATAGGGGGAGTCTCAAAAATGCTGATTTCCTTCAACCTCAACGGGAAAGCCGAAAGTGTCGATGTTGCACCCGACACCCCGCTTCTCTGGGTTCTGCGTGACACCCTGGGCAAGACCGGGACCAAGTTCGGTTGCGGCAAGGCCCTTTGCGGTGCGTGCACCGTGCATTTCAATGGCAATGCCGTGCGGTCCTGCCAGACGCCCATCGGCTCGGTGGCTGGCCAGCGCATCACCACCATCGAAGGCCTGGCTGCGAACCACCCGGTCAAGAAGGCCTGGACGGCTGTGGACGTGCCCCAGTGCGGGTACTGCCAGCCCGGCCAGATGATGCAAGCCGCTGCCCTCATCGCTCAAAACAAGCGTCCCTCCGACGCCGACATCGATGGCTGGATGGCGGGCAACCTCTGCCGTTGTGGCACCTACGTTCGAATCCGCGCGGCTGTCAAAGAAGCCGCGAAGATGGCGTAACCGGAGAACACCGAACATGGAACAAATCACCAAACCCGCTCGCCGCGATTTCCTGAAGGCCTCCGCCGCCGTTGGTGGCGGCCTCACTCTCGGCATGTACCTGCCCCTCGGATCGAAAGTCGCCGAGGCCCAGGGTGCGACCCACTCGCCCAACGCGTGGGTCAAGATCGGCACCGACAACGCCATCACCATCATGTGCGCCCGCTCCGAGATGGGTCAGGACGTGTACACGTCCATGACGCTGCTCGTGGCCGAAGAACTCGAGGTGGATGTAAACAAGGTGAAGGTGGAGTTCGCCCCCCCCGCCGAGGTCTACATCAACAGCCTGCTCGGTGGGCAGCTCACTGGCGGATCCACCGCCGTTCGGGACGCGTGGGAAAAGCTCCGCAAGGCCGGCGCCTCCGCCCGCATGATGCTGGTGGGTGCTGCTGCCAAGCAGTGGGGCGTGGATCCGGCCCAGTGCAAGGCTGCTGGCGGGGCCATCACCGGCCCTGGCGGCAAGCGCCTGACCTACGGTCAGGTGGCCGAAGCCGCTGCCAAGATGGAAGTCCCGAAGGATGTGCCCCTGAAGCCCGTGGCCGAGTTCAAGCAGGTCGGCAACAAGGCCCAGAAGCGCCTCGACACCCCCGCCAAGGTTGCCGGCACGGCCACCTTCGGTATCGACGTCAAGGTGCCCGGCATGCTGTATGCCGCGGTTGCCATGCCCCCCATGATGGGCGGCAAGGTCGCCAGCTTCGATGACACCCGCGCCAAGAACATGCCCGGCGTGAAGGCGGTGGTGCAGTACAGCCGTGGTGTGGCCGTGGTGGCCGATTCCTACTGGCAAGCCAAGAAGGCCAAGGATCTCCTAGAGATCACCTGGGACGAAGGCCCCAACGCCAACAACGACATGCGCAAGGTCTGGGGCGGGCTGCGTGAAGCCTCCAACCAGGCGGGTGCCGTGTTCCGTGAAGGTGGCGACGCCGACGGCGCCCTGCGCCAGTCGGGTGTGAAGGTCTACGAGGCCGCTTACGAGCTGCCGTTCCTGTCGCACTCGCCCCTCGAGCCCATGAACACCGTGGCCGACGTGCGTGCCGACAAGGCCGTGATCATCACCCCCACCCAGTTCCAGCAACTGGTCCCCTTCGTGGTGGCCGGCGCTACGGGCCTCAAGCCCGAACAGGTGGAGGTGGTCACCACCTTCCTGGGTGGTGGCTTCGGCCGCCGCGTGGAAGTGGACTACACCATCGATGCGGCTGAGATTTCCAAGGCCGTGGGCGCCCCGGTTAAGATGGTGTGGAGCCGTGAAGACGACTTGACGCATGACTCGTATCGTCCGGCTGGCATCTACAAGGTGCAGGCGGCCATCGGCCCGAAGGGTGATCTGGTTGCCTATCGGTACCACGGCACCAGCCCGTCCATCTCCTCGCGTCTGTTCCCGAGCATTGTGAAGGACGGGATTGATCCGTTCGCTGTTGAGGCGATCGACAATTTCCCCTACAAGTTCGCCAACCACAAGCTGACCTACCAGATGCACGACACGGGCATCACCGTGGGTTACTGGCGTGGCGTGTCCCACAACCTCAACTGCTACGTGGTTGAGGGCTTCATGGACGAGCTCGCCAACGCCCTGGGCAAGGACCCCATCGACTTCCGCATCGCGAACCTTCAAATGGAAGCCGAGAAGCACGCATGGTCCGGTCTCTCCGCCGGTACCTCCGTGGGCCCGCGCCTGAAGAAGGTACTGGAAGAGGTCAAGGGCAAGGCTGGCTGGGGTGCGAAGCTGCCCGAGGGGCGTGGTCAGGGTGTGGCCTGCATGGAAGGTTACAACACGGTCATGTCTTGCGTAGCCGAAGTCACTGTGTCCAAGAACTACGACGTGAGCGTGGATAAGGTTACCTACGTGGTCGATGCTGGTCCCCTGATCCACCCCGATCAGGCGCTGGCTCAGATCGAGTCCTGCACCATCTTCGGCCAGTCCGCGTGCATGTTCGGCGAAATCACCGTGAAGAACGGTGGCGTCGAACAGACCAACTTTGACATGTATCGTCTGGTTCGTAACAACGAGGCACCCAAGGCCATCAACGTGCATTGGCTCCCTGCCGCTAAGGACCAGCCCCCGGGCGGTCTGGGCGAGCCCGCCACGGCCGTGGTTCAGGCTGCCATCGGTAACGCCATCTTCGCCGCCACGGGCATCCGCGTGCGTCGCATGCCGTTCTCTCCCGAGAACATCAAGGCTGCGGCTGATCCGCGCATGACCATGAAGCCGAAGAGCGTCTGAGCTTCAGTCCTATAAGGCTGTAACTTCCGGCCTCATCGCTTCGCCACTCGTGGCGAGGCGTTGAGGCCGGATTCTTTTTGCGGCATGCTCTGCTCTCTCTAGGGCGCGGCAGGCCCTCTTCTTCGTGGCGGATTCCCATCATGGACAGCGTCGATCTGCAGGTGCTGCGCAGTGCCGAACAGTGGCTGCGCGAAGGGCAAGGCGTTGTACTTGCCACCGTCACTGAAACCTGGGGCTCCTCGCCCAGGCCGCCAGGCGCCATGCTGGCGGTACGCGGCGACGGCCTGGTGGCGGGATCGGTCTCTGGCGGTTGTGTGGAAGACGACCTCATCGACAAGGTCCGCTCCCGCTCGCTGGCTGTGGACAAACCTGAAACCACCATCTACGGCATCAGCAAGGAGGACGCCCAGCGCTTCGGCCTGCCGTGCGGCGGACGCCTGCAACTGGTGCTCGAGCCCGTGCGTGACGTCGCCACCATCACCGGCGTGCTCACGGCCATCGACCGGCACGAACTGGTGGCGCGTAGCCTGGACATGCGCAGCGGCCGGGCCATGCTCGATCCGGCCACGCGCAGGGATACCCTTTCTTTCGATGGTGAGCGCCTGGTCACCATCCATGGCCCGCGCTGGCGTCTGCTGGTGATCGGCGCCGGGCAGCTCTCCAGATATGTGGCGCAGATGGCTCAGGCGCTTGACTATGAAGTGATCGTCTGCGACCCACGTGAGGAATACGCGCTTACCTGGGATGTCCCCGCCGCCCGTCTCGATCGCGGCATGCCCGATGACGTGGTGGTTACCCTGCAGCTCGACAGCCACTCCGCGGTGGTGGCCGTGACCCACGATCCAAAGCTCGATGATCTGGCCCTCATCGAGGCGCTCAAGTCTCCGGCCTTCTACGTAGGCGCACTGGGCTCTCGCCTCAACACCCAGAAGCGTCGCGAGCGCCTCTCGCAGTTCGATCTGTCCGCCGAGGAGCTTGCCCGTCTCCATGGGCCAGTGGGGCTTCGTATAGGCAGCAAGACGCCGCCGGAGATCGCTGTTGCCATCCTCGCGGAGATCACGGCGGTGCGCCATGGCGTGCAGCTCTCCACGGTGGGAGACAAGACCCTCGATCCGCCTGCCACCGCCACGGTGTGCCGCTAGCGGCGCCGACGGCGGCCTCATGACCCCCCCGGGAGCCCAAGGCTCCCGGTTTTGTTTTCGCCGCCCGATGGCGGTTCCAACGCAAGGAGAATTCCCGTGAGATTCACCAGCAAGGTTGCCATCGTCACTGGCGCCGGCTCTGGCTTCGGCGAGGGTATCGCCAAGCGCTTCGCCCAGGAAGGCGGCCAGGTGGTGGTGGCCGACATCAACGACGCGGGCGGCGAGCGGGTGGCCAACGAAATCGCCGCCGCTGGCGGGCATGGGCGGTTCATCCACGCGGATGTGTCAAAGGACTCCGACTGGGCCGCGCTGGTGAAGGGAACGCAGGAAGCCTTTGGCGGCTTGAACATCGTGGTGAACAACGCTGGCTACACCCACCGCAACCAGCCCATGCTCAACGTGCCGGAGGAGCAGTTTGACCGCATCTATGCAGTGAACGTCAAGAGCCTTTACCTCTGCGCCAAGCACTGCGTGGCCCCCTTGCGCGCGCAGGGCGGCGGCGTGTTCGTGAATGTCTGCTCCACCGCGGGCGTTCGCCCGCGCCCGGGCCTCACCTGGTACAACGGATCCAAGGGTGCCGCCATCACCACTAGCCGGTCCATGGCGGTGGAACTGGCGCCGGAGCGAATCCGTGTGTGCGTGGTGAATCCGGTGATGGGCGAGACTGGCATGCTGGGCGACTTCATGGGCGTGCCCGACACTCCGGAAAACCGCGCCCGTTTCCTGAGCACCATTCCCCTGGGCCGGCTCAGCCGCCCCAGCGACGTGGCCAGCGCCGTGCTGTGGTTCGCCTCGGACGAGGCGGAGTTCATCACCGGCACCTGCCTTGAGGTGGACGGCGGACGCTGCGTCTGAGCGCAGCGGAGGAAGCGCTGGCGCGCGGCGGCGTCAGATGATGCCCGCCGCACGCAGCGCCGCGATACGCGCTGCGTCGTAGCCCAGACGTTCGCTCAACACTTCATCGGTGTGCTGCCCCAGGGTGGGCGGCGCGCGGTGGTATTGTGGCGGCGTGCGCGACAGGCGCATGGGGCTGGCCACCAGGGGCACAGTTCCGGCGGTGGGGTGGGGCAGGTCCACGCGCATGCCGCGGGCCTGCACCTGGGGATCGGCCAAGGCCTGACCGATGTCGTTAATGGGGCCGCAGGGCACGCCCACCGACTCCAGCGCATCGGCCCAGTGGCGCGCGGGCTGCTGGCGGATGCGCTCCGCCAGCAGAGGCACGAGCGTCTCGCGGTACTTCACCCGCGCCGGATTGGTGGCGAAGCGCGGGTCGTCGGCCAGCGCCTCGCAGCCCGCCACCTGGCACAGCTTGCGGAATTGCCCGTCATTACCCACGGCCACGATCACGTGGCCATCGGCCGCCTCGAAGGTCTGGTAGGGCACGATGTTGGGGTGGGCGTTGCCCGCGCGCCCAGGCGGCTTGCCCGTAGCGAGGTAGTTCATGGCCATGTTGGCCGTCATGGCCACCTGCGTGTCCAGCAGCGCCATATCCACGTGCTGCCCCTGGCCGCTGCGTTCGCGCTCGGCGATGGCCGCGAGTACGGCCACGGCGGCGTACATGCCGGTCATCAGGTCGGCCACCGCCACACCCACCTTCTGCGGCCCGCCGCCGGGCAGGGCATCGTGCTCGCCGGTGATGCTCATCAGGCCGCCCATGCCCTGGATGATGAAGTCGTAACCGGCGCGCGGGGCGTAGGGCCCGGTCTGGCCGAAGCCGGTGATGGAGCAGTACACCAGGCGGGGATTGAGCGCACTCATGCTGTCGTAGTCCAGGCCGTACTGGCGCAGCCCACCCACCTTGTAGTTCTCCAGCAGCACGTCGCTGTCGGTCGCCAGGGCGCGCACGATGGCTTGGCCCTCGGGCCGGCTCACGTCCACGGTGATGGAGCGCTTGTTGCGGTTGGCGGCCATGAAATAGGCCGACTCGCCGCTGCTGCCGCCGTCCGCCGTGTGCATCCAGGGCGGACCCCAGGTGCGCGTGTCGTCTCCCGTCCCGGGGCGCTCCACCTTGATCACGTCGGCGCCCAGATCGGCGAACAACTGTCCGCACCAGGGCCCCGCCAGCACTCGCGAGAGGTCCAGCACCCGCAGGTGCGACAGCGCGCCCGACATCAGGCGGAGAAGGCTTGTATGCCCGTCTGCGCGCGCCCCAGGATGAGGGCATGCACGTCGTGGGTACCCTCGTAGGTGTTCACCGCCTCCAGGTTCATCACGTGGCGGATCACGTGGTACTCGTCGGAAATGCCGTTGCCGCCGTGCATGTCGCGCGCCGTGCGGGCGATGGCCAGGGCCTTGCCGCAGGAGTTGCGCTTGATGAGCGACACCATCTCGGGCGAGGCGCGTCCCTCGTCCATCAACCGGCCCACCCGCAGCACCGCCTGCAGCGCGGTGGCGATCTCGGTCTGCATGTCCGCGAGTTTCAGCTGGATGAGCTGGTTGGCGGCCAGGGGCCGGCCAAACTGGGCCCGGTCGAGGGTGTACTCGCGCGCGGCGTGCCAGCAGAACTCCGCCGCGCCCATGGCGCCCCAGGCGATGCCGTAGCGCGCCTTGTTCAGGCAAGAGAACGGCCCCTTCAGGCCCTGCACGCCCGGCAGTTCGTTATCCGCCGGTACGAACACGTCATCCATCACCAGCTCGCCGGTGGTGGAGGCGCGCAGGCTGAACTTGCCCTCGATCTTCGGCGCGGACAGGCCCTTCATGCCACGCTCCAGGATATAGCCGCGGATCACGCCAGCGTCGTTTTTCGCCCACACCACCGCCACGTCGGCGATGGGCGCGTTGGTAATCCACATCTTCGCGCCCTTTAGCAGGAAGCCGCCGTCCACCCTGGTGGCGCGGGTGATCATGCTGCCCGGGTCGGAGCCGTGGTTGGGCTCGGTCAAGCCGAAGCAGCCCACGAGCTCCCCTTTCGCAAGCCCCGGCAGCCAGCGCTGCCGCTGCGCCTCGGAGCCGAAGGCATGGATGGGATACATCACCAGCGAGGACTGCACGCTCATGGCCGATCGATAGCTCGAATCCACGCGCTCGATCTCGCGGGCGATCAGCCCGTAGCACACGTGGTTCACACCCGCGCAGCCATAGCCCTCCAGGGTGGAGCCCAGCAGGCCCAGGGCGCCCATTTCGTGCAGGATGCCGCGGTCGAACTTCTCGTGGCGATTGGCCTCAAGAATGCGCGGCATGAGTTTGTCTTGGCAGTAGGCGCGCGCGCTGTCGCGCACCATGCGCTCTTCGTCGGTCAGCTGGTCGTCGAGGAGCAGGGGATCCTGCCATTGGAAGACGGGCTTGAGGGCGGGGGCATTCATCACGGCTCCGGGTCGCGATAGGAGTGCAGAAATGTAGCACGCGGGGCACGGGCGGCCGCATCCCCTATGACCGGCGCAACGCCCAGCGGGACTAAGGCGAGCGCTCGGCCTTCCGCAAGGCCATCCTCGACACCAGTGAGGAACACCTGCCCGGGTTCTCCGGCGGCATCGTCGCCGAGCGCCTGCTCGAGCCGAGGGACCTGGAGCGCATCGCCAACGCGCCCCAGGACCGCATCTTCCAACGCGAAGCTGCCCCCGACCCGCTCTTCTTCCAGCGGCCCGTGCCGGGCTTCGCAGACTGCCGTCCGTGCGCGGGCTGTACGCTTACGGCGCCTTCATGCACCCGGGCGGCGGGGTGTCGGGCATTCCCGGGCGCAACGCTGCCCGGGGAATCCTCCGCGACGGGAAGGCGTGGCGGCTGCAATCGGGCACGCGAGAATTGGTCGCACCAAGGAAAGGGGCCATCACCCATACGAGCGATGCCGCAGCCCCGATTCCGGGCCGAACCGGGGAATTGCTCTGCTGCTGTCGAAGGAGTGCCAAAGCCTCTTACCGAGGCGGTATCGAGGTCGCGCTGGATCGGCGCTCGTGGTGCTGGACCTTGCGGGGTGGCCTAGTTGACGTGCGCATCGTTGGCGCGGATGCTGCGGTGCCACGAGGGAGCGTTCCCGCCGCCTTGGTTCAGGCGGTAGGCAGGGTTCAGGCGGGGCGGGCGTCAGAGCGTGGTTCCCGTGGGGGTTCGGGGCTGACAATGGCGCGCTTCCGATTTGGAAAACAGGGGGTCGGCATGGGTACCTGCGAACGAGTTCAGTGTTTGACCCGCCTTGCACGACTTTCGGGCGATTTGCCGCCCTGGCCTGATAACTCCGCTATCCCGCTATTCGAGGGCCGGGCCTAGAAGCTATGCCCTTTGCTCCCCCTCCTCCCGCTGACGGCGGTTTCTCCCGACTCAGCACGTTCAGCCTCGCGCGCAACCTTGAACGCCGTCTTTAATTTGGTGCTGCTGCTCGTCCCCCTTCTTGCCTCCACCTCTGCTGGCGCTGCGCCTGACATGCAAGCGCAGCCCCCCGCCCGACGGCGTCGCCGTTGGATCGCTGGTGAGCTTCGCCCGCTAGCGCTCGATTCGGGGCGGGGTTCGGCGTCACGGCAGCGAACATGAGGCACGGACACGCCTATGAGGTGGTAGCAAGGGAGTTGGAACGCTGGGGCAAGATGACCTACGACGCGTTGATAGCACTAGTTGGGATGCCTCAAAAGGCCAAAAGAGACGCCATCAATGAGGAGCGGATCAGCGACGATGTGAATGTGGAATGGCTCGACCCATCCCGCAACGCTGTAAGGGTTTGTGCAACCGCCAATGGACCCAGTACCTAGCGTCTGGAAAGGATAACGGAAAGCATCGTCGTCAATTCGACGACAATCTATCCCAGTCTAGGGACATTCGGAAACCCATGACCAACCTTCTTTTGCCGCAGTCCCATTCCGTTACGGAACAGTGCCTGGGAGCCTGGCGATGCGGCCAACCGGAAACTCAGGGCTTGGTACGCTGTAGCTGGCGGCTGCTCAACGGTTTCGGGCCTGAGCATGAGCGCTACTGTCCGCGGATTCCTCGTCGCGGCTACCTTGGTGTGCATGCCGGCGTCCGCAGCCCCGGACGCGTTTGCCAATGCGGATGCGCTCGGACATTGGATAACGTGCGACTGCGCTAAGCCCGAGCCTTGGCGTGTCGATGAAGCGCTTGATTCAGCGAGTTCAAAGGGCTTCATGAGAGACGGGCGGAACGCTCTGCTTCCCACCACCCTCGAAAGGTACGGTCGGCGCGTGAGCGAAGGAACGCTGGTACGAGTGGTCGCCGTCCGTTAGGCGGTGCTGGATCGACTGGGCTATCAAGGACGCAGCCGCGTCGCCTTTATGGTTGGCCAAGCTTTCGGGTGTATGGAGTGGATCAATGCGGTGGAGCCTGGTTACAAATGTGGTGGCGTGAATCCGATCATGAATCCACTTCGCTTTTGCTCGGACTGATCCCACGGGACATCGAAGTGGTCCCGTAAGTAGGCCGGCCTCACCAGTTGCACACGGTTCGGCGGGGCGCCCTCGTCGCTCGCGGCTGGCAAGATGGGCTGGAAAATGCGTTCCACGGGCGGTTGCGAATGTGGGAGCAGTCGACAATGCCCCGTAT
>DAIPHN010000040.1:0-20092 GCA_036771335.1 Burkholderiales bacterium | reverse complement strand
CCCAGCGCGAACATGAAGCCGCGCGCCGAGTTGCACCAATCGGCGCCCAGCGCCATGGCGAAGGCGCCGATCACCTTGCCCGCGCAGCCCAGGCGGATGCGGTTGCGCAGGTTGAGTCCGACGAGCGTGTTGTGCACCAGCGGCAAGTCCTCCTGCAGCGGCGCGCCCACGTGGTCGGTGAACTCTGGCGGCGCCGCGCCGGACCCCGGCATTGAGCGCCACGATGGCGCTGGCCGACAGGGCGCCGAAGATCATGCTCGAGATGTTGAACACGCTGGCCGCATAGGGTTGCGTGCACGAGCTGCCGCCCGCACCGATGGTCACGCGGAAGTCGTGCGATGGCCATTGGGCGGGGGCCACGGCGTGATTGACCCACTCGTGGCCCACGGCGCGCGCATCGAGCGGCGTGCCGAAGCGGGGCTCGCCGGCCTCCGCCTTGGACCGCTGTTGGGCGAGCGAGCGTTGCTGGCGCGAGAAGGGCACGGCCTCGTTGTCGCCTTCGATCAAGTACTGGCGGATCTCGGGCCGGATGAGCTCAAGCAGGAAACGCAGGTATCCGATCACCGGGTAGTTGCGCAGCACCGCATGGCGGGTCTGCGTCACGTCGCGCCACCCCAGATGGTCAGCAAGGCCAGCGGCAGCATCCACAGCGGCTGAATGTCGCCCCGCGCGGCTCCTGCGGCCGCGAACGCGAGCGCTGCGCCGCAGGACACCCAGGGCAGGCGCCGCAGGCGAAGCACTCCGCCCAGAACCCGAAGCACGCTGTTCATCCGCCAGCTCCCGTGACCGTGGCCATGGGAGCGCCGCCTGGCCCCGGGAGGCCGTGACGCACGGCGCCCCGGCGTTTATGCTCGTTGCACGCGTCCAGCCTCGACGCGGGCGTGCCGCTACCCTGAACTTCCTTCGACGACCCATGGCGCTCATCACCAACGCATTATCCGGCCCTGACGCCGCCCCCGAGTCGGGGTCGAGCCCCACGGCCGCGAAACCGGCCGGGTGAGGCGCGTGGGCAGTGCCATCAGCGATCTGCGCGGCAAGGTGGTGCTCGTCACCGGGGCGGCCTCCGGCATTGGCGCGGCGGGTGCCGCGGAACTGCAGCGCCGCGGCGCGTCTGCCGTGCTCGTGGATCAGGATGCACCCGGCCTCGCGACCCTGGCCGAGGCCCTGGCCCGCGAGGGCGGCCCGCGGCCTCTGGCCATCCCCTGCGATATCGCGTCGCTTGCCGCTTGCGAGGCTGCGGTGCAGGCCGCTCTGGAGCGGCACGGGCGGCTGGACGTGGTGTGGGCCAACGCCGGCATGGCTGCCTTCGGACCGCTCGCCTACACCGACCCCGCGGCCTGGCGGCGGTGCATCGAGGTCAACGTGATGGGCAGCTTTCACACCGTGCGCGCCGCGCTGCCGGCGGTGAAGGCGGCGCGCGGCTATGTCTGCCTCACCGCCTCGGTGGCCAGCTTCGCCCACCCGCCCATGATGTCGGCGTACGCCGCGTCCAAGGCGGCGGTGGAGGCCATGGCCAACGCCTGGCGCATCGAGCTGGCCGCGCATGGCGTGGACGTGGGCGTGATCCACGCCTCCTGGGTGCGTACGCGGCTGATGGAGGACGGCGAGCAGCACCCCGGGTTCGTGCGCCTGCGCCAGACCGTGCCGGCGCCCATGCGCCGCGCCATGCCCCCCCGGCAGGCCGCGCAGCGCATCGTCGAGGGTATGGGCCGGCGGCGCAGCCGCATCTGGGTGCCCGGCTGGGTGCGGTGGCTGCACGCCCTGCGCGCGCTGCTGCACCTGCCCCAGGCCGAGCGCGCGCTGCGCCAAGCCGCCCCCGAGCTGGAGGCCCTGTACCTCAAGGTCATGGCCACCGAGGGCGCCGCCGCTTCGTCCTACGCGCCGCGGGAGCTGAAGCGCGCCCGTGAGCGGGGCGAGGCGGCGGATTGAGGATGCACGCCGGGGCAGGAGGGTGCGGGCCTGTGGAATGCCGGGGCGCAGAGACGTGGGGTTCTAAGGCGGCCAGCGTGAGCGGGGTCGTGCTGGCGCCGAAGCGGCTTACGGGCGGCATTCACGGGGCCCTCCAGGCCCGCCCTGCCCTCGGGCGCCGCAGGGGTTTCAGAGCGCGCTTTTCTTCTTTCGACCCGGGAGTGGTACACCATGCGAGTCACCCCACGCCAGAGCATTGTCCTCATGTGGGCGATTGCCGGTCTGTTTGCCTTGTTCGCAGCGCTCGGCACGCGCGCTGCGGCCCCATGGCCTGCCTGGCTGTTCGGCGCCCTGAGCGCCCTGAGCGCGGGGCTCGCCCTTGCCATGTGGCGCAATCCGCAGCTGGCCTCCGAGGCGGCCGCCGCTTTCGCCACGCCGGAGGAGGGACAGTGGCTCGACCCGGAAGACCCGCTGCTGCTCGAAGCCCGGGCACGCGCGCGCCAGTCGGTGGAGCGCATGCTGGCGCTGCACTCCCGCCACCGTGACAAGGTATTGGTGAAGCTCGCATTCAAGACCGACAACGGCGAGGTGGAGCGCGTCTGGGCTGAGCTGGGCGGCGTCCAGGGCAATCAGCTGCGCGTGCGCCTGGTGAGCCGGCCTCTTGCCCAAGATGGACCCGTGCCGGACGAGCTGCGCGTGCCCATGGAGGAAATCGACGACTGGGTCCTGCAGGAGGATGCCGGCGTGCACGGTGCGTGGTCGGTGCAGGCCGAGTTGGCGATTGCACAGCGTTCCCGGCGGCCCGTGCCTGCGCACGTGGCCGAAATGCGCGGTCGTTTCCTCGACCCCCTGGAGCCCTAGGGGCGGTGGTCCGGGCCGCATTCAGCCGCTCGCCTGGCGGTCGGCGGGTCTGCCGCCGGCAATCCGTCCGGCGGCCGTGCGTTGCCCGATGCGCCGCGTGTACATGATTACGCCCGAGCCCTTCGCCCTGCGTGGCCAGGCGGCCTTTCTGCGGCGCGATCCCTTCCTCGCGGCCCCCGGCGAGGCGCTGGGCTGGGAATCCGACGCCCGGCTGGTGGTGCGCCACGGGCGCATCGAGGCCTTCGGACCGGCGGCGCACACGCTGCTGCCGGCGGGTGTGCCCGACACGCCGCTGGGTCACCGTGTCATGTTGCCAGGCCTGATCGACTGCCACGTGCACTACCCGCAGCTCGGTGTCATGGGCGCCATGGGCCACGGCCTGCTGCCCTGGCTGGAGCGGTATACCTTCCCGGCCGAGCGCGAACTGGCCGATCCTGCCGTGGCGCACGAGTTGGCCCGGCACTTCGTCGCCGAACTGGCGCGCAACGGCACCACCACCGCGGCGGTGTACGGCAGCGTCCATGCCCACTCGGTGGATGCTCTGTTCGAGGCCGCCCAGGGCAGCGGCCTGCAGCTCATCGCCGGCAAGAGCCTCATGGACCGCAACGCGCCGCCGGGCCTTACCGACGACGCCCGCGGCGGCTGCGCGGACACCGAGGCACTCATTGGCCGCTGGCACGGCCGCGGCCGCTTCGGCTGCGCGGTGACCGTGCGCTTCCTCGGCACCAGTTCGCCGGCACAGCTCGAGGCGGCTGCTGACCTATGGCGCCGTCATCCCGGCACCTGGCTGCAATCCCACCTGGCCGAGGACCAGGACGAACTGGCGCTGATCGCCCGGCTGTTTCCCGGCACGCGCGATTACACCGACGCCTTCGATCGCTTCGGCCTGCTGGGGCCGCGGGCGCTGTTCGGCCATGGCATCCACCTTTCGGACCGGGAGCGCGCCCGCCTGGCCGGTTCCGGCAGCGCGCTGGCGCACTGCCCCACCTCCAACCTGTTTCTCGGCAGCGGGCTGTTCGACGCGGTGGCCGCGCGCGCCGCCGGGGTGCCCGTCGGGCTCGGAAGCGACGTGGGCGCGGGCACCACCTTGTCGCTGCTGTCCACCATGGGCGCGGCCTACCAGGTGGCGCGGTTGCGCGGCGCCACGCTCACGCCCGCGCATTTGCTGTGGCTCGCCACCGCCGGAGCGGCGCAGGCCCTGGACCTGGGCGGGCGCACGGGCAACCTCGCCGCCGGGCTGGACGCCGACGTGGCGGTGCTCGATCCCCGGGCCACTCCGCTGCTCGCTCTGCGCAGCGCGCGGGCCCGCGACGCCAGCGAGTTGCTGGGGGTGCTCATGATCTGTGCGGACGACCGTTCCGTCCAGCAGGTGTTCGCCGGGGGGCGCGTTGCCTGGCAGCGGCCGGACCCGCCGGGTTGATCGCCGCGAGGCTGCGCTTTCCCCCGGGGGAGACAAGGGACGCTGCCGAAGGCAGAATCGGGGCTGGTTCACCCCGAGTCAGCTCATGCCCACCCGCCGTTCCCCGCCCGCGCTGACGCAACTCGGCCGCGCCGTCGAAACGCCCGGTGCGCCCGAAGCGGCGCAGATCGAGCGCATCCCCGCGCCTGCTTCCGCGCATCCCTACCTGGTGCGCTTCACTGCCCCGGAGTTCACCTCGCTCTGCCCGGTCACGGGGCAGCCCGACTTCGCCCACCTGGTGATCGACTACGTGCCTGCGCGGTGGCTGGTAGAAAGCAAGTCGCTCAAGCTCTACCTGGGGAGCTTCCGCAACGCGGGCGTGTTCCACGAGTCTTGCGCGGTGCAGATCGCGCAGCGCCTGGTAAAGCTGCTGGCGCCGCGCTGGCTTCGGCTGGGCGGCTACTGGTATCCGCGCGGCGGCATGCCCATCGACGTGTTCTGGCAGACCGGTCGTCCGCCGGCAGGGGTGTGGGTGCCCGACACCGGGGTGCCAGCCTACCGGGGCCGCGGCTGATGGGCGCACGCTGGGCCGCCGCGCTGCTGGCGCTGCTGCTGTGCGGGGGCGCTGGGGCCACCAGCGCGCCGCCGGAGCCTGCCACGCTCGTGTTCTACAACCGAGAGATCGCCACCCTGCGTGTGACCGCCCTCGGCTACACGCCGGCTGACCGGGTGCTCGGCGCCGCCGCGCGCATCGAGGCGGCCCTGCGGCAATCCGGCCCGGCACGCGTGAGCGTGCGCGAGGCGCCCGAGGGGCGGTTCCTGGAGATCGACGGCAAGTCGTTGTTCGCCATCACCCCCGGGGACGTGGACACCGTGCTGGGCGAGACGCCCCAGAACGCCGCCGAGCTGGCGCGCCAGCGCCTGCAGGCCGCCGTGGACGCGGCACGCGAATCCGCCAGCCCGGTGGCGCTGGCGCGGGCGGCAGGTCTGTCGGCGGGAGCAACCGCGCTCTGGCTGCTGCTGCTGCGTCTGCTCGTCAAGGTCACCCGCAGGCTCGGGCAGCGGCTCTCAGAGGCGGCAGCGCGCCAGGCTGGGCGCCTCACGGTATCGGGCGTCACTGCGCTGCACGCCGCCTCGGTGCGCTCGGCGGTGCTGAGACTGGTGTCGCTGCTGGCCTGGGCCGTGGGGCTGTTTGGCACCTACCTTTGGCTCACCTTCGTGCTGGGCCGCTTCGGCTGGAGCCGTCCCTGGGGCGAGCGGCTCAGCGGCTATCTGCTCGGCGTATTGCAGGACACCGGGCTCGCCATCGTGGGGGCGCTGCCGGGGCTGGTGACCGTGGCCGTAATCGTGCTCATCGCGCGTTGGGTGGTGGCGGCGCTGGGCGCCTTTTTCGACCGGGTCGCCGGAGGGGAAATCCGGCTGGGCTGGCTGGACGCGGAAACGGCGCAACCCACCCGCCGGCTCGCCAAGCTGGTGGTGTGGCTGTTCGCCCTTGCCATGGCCTATCCCTACCTGCCCGGGGCGGACTCGGAGGCCTTCAAGGGATTGTCCGTGCTGGTGGGGCTGATGGTCTCCATCGGCGCCTCGGGCCTGGTGGGCCAGGCCGCCAGCGGGCTGATCCTGATGTACTCGCGCACCCTGCGCACGGGCGAATTCGTGCGCATCGGCGACACCGAGGGCACTGTCACCGAGCTGGGGATGTTCGCCACCCGGGTGCGCTCCGGACTGGGTGAGGAGATCGTGCTGCCCAACGCGCTGGTGCTGTCCAACACCACGCGCAATTTTTCGCGGGTGGCGGGCGGGCCAGGCCTGATCCTGCACACCGCCGTCACCATCGGCTACGACACGCCCTGGCGCCAGGTGCATGCCCTGCTCCTGGAGGCAGCGCGGCGCGCTCGCGGCATCCTGCCCGACCCCGCGCCCTACGTGGTGCAGACCGCCCTGAACGACTGGTATGTGGAGTACAAGCTCGTGGCCTACGCTGGCCCCGAGGCGCCGAGGCTGCGCGCCGAGGCCATGAGCCTGCTGCACGCCGCCATTCAGGACGTGTTCAACGAGTACGGCGTGCAGATCATGTCGCCCCGCTACGTGGCCGACCCGGCCACCCCCAAGGTCGTTGCCTCCGATCAGTGGTACCAGCCCCCGGCGCGGCGCGAGGCTGACCCGCCCGCTGCGCAGCCATGAGTGCGCCCCGGGTGCTCGTGCTCGCCGCCGTCTTTCTGGTGGCTGCCAGCGCCGGCGCCGCGGTCATCAGCACCTGGCGCGATCCCACTGCCTCCAGCGCCGTGAGAAAACTGCTGGTGCCGGGGGTCAGCGCCCAGACCAACCGGCGCATCTTCAAGGACGCCTTCGTGCAGGCGCTTGGCGCCAAGGGTGCCGAGGCGGTGGCCATCCGCACTCTGCTTCCCGACCCGGGGCCCCAATCCCGCGGGCCGCTGGCGAAGCTGCTCGAGCGCAGCGGCGCTGACGCGCTGGCGGTGACGCGGCTGGTGGAGCGCGACACTCGCACCCGGGTGGACCAGAACCCCGTGCCCGTCACGCCGGAGCGCGTGCCCGCCTCGGCCAGCCCGGACCGCTGGTATCCCGGGGCCTGGTCTGGGTACTACGAGCCTCCCACAATTCGCCAGTACGACGTGGCGGTGATCGAAACCCAGGTATTCCGCGCAGCCGGTGGCGGCCTGGCCTGGTCGGCGGCTTCGGGGCTCGCGCCCTCCGGGCGCCTTGCCGGCGGCCTGGCCAGAGTCACCGCTGACCTGGTCACCGCCTTGGCGAAGGATGGGCTGCTGTGAACCACCGTCCCACCCGCCGCGCGGAGGATTGATTGGCCCTGTTCCTGTTCACCGATTTTGGCGCCTCCGACCTGTACGTGGGGCAGGTCGAGGCTGTGCTCGACCGCTATGCCCCGGGCGTGCGCATCATCACACTGCTGCACGAGGCGCCCTGTTTCGACGTACAGTCCTCGGCCCACCTGCTGGCGGCCCTGGCGCAGCGGCAGCACCGTGGCCATGTGTTCCTGGCGGTGGTGGACCCGGGCGTGGGCACGGCGCGCGGCGGCATCGTGGCGCGGGTGGACGGGCGCACCTACATCGGCCCCGACAACGGGTTGATGTCGGTGGTCTGGGCGCGCGGCACCCTCAAGGTGGCATGGCGCATCGCCAGGTGGCCTGACGACGCCTCGCCGAGTTTTCACGGGCGCGATGTGTTCGCGCCGGTGGCCGCGGCCGTGGCCACCGGCGAGTTCCCCAATGAAACGGTGCAGCCTGCGCCCGGGCCGGATGTGCTGCTGCCGGCCGAGGATCTGGCGCGCATCATCTACGTTGATCACTACGGCAACGCCTTCACGGGGTTACGCGGCTCTGCGCTGTCCACCGAGCGGAGGCTTCGCATCCGGCGAATGGAGTTTGGCCACGCGCGCGTGTTCGCGGAAGCGGCGCCTGGTCAGGGTTTCTGGTACGTGAACAGCATCGGCCTGGTGGAAGTGGCGCTGCCCGGCGGCAGCGCGGCCAAGATGCTCGGCCTGCGCGTAGGGCAGGCGGTGGAACTGCTGTGACGGCGCAAGCTTCGGGCACAAAGGGTTGCATGCGGCGCGCGGGACTCGTACCTTTCAGAGCGGCTCCGGGGTTTCTGCAACCCGCCCTGCCCGCCTGACGCGAGTCTGGCTACAGCGATATCCGCATATGGTCTCCCGAAATGTCTGATTCCAGCCGGCCGGTCCCGCTCGGCGATGCCCAGCCAGTGGTGGGCACCTACATCTGCATCAACCTGGCATGGACGGCGCACGATTTTCCTCTCAGCCGGTTCCTGATTTCGGACGAATCGCAGCTGCGCAGGGTGCTCGCGCTCGGCAAGCAGAACCTGTCGTGGATTCCCGCCAAGAGCCGGAACCAACCCGTCAAGGTGCCCGCGGCGCGACCGCCAGCACATTCTGCGGCGCCGCAGGCGCCGCCGGTGGCCCATGCGGTCCGAGTGGCGCGAGACCACCTCGCAAGGGCCGAGCGGCACTGGCTCAAGTCAGCAGCGCAGGTGCGCGAGGCCTTCATCAAGTTGCGCGACAGTCCGAAGCTCGGCGGTATGCTCCTGCGGGAGCTCTCCGAGGACATCGCCAGGGGCGTCGGCGAGTCTAACCAGGTGCTCTACCTGATAACCCAGTCCACCGAGAGCGACCAGCGCCACAGCCTGAACTGCATGATGCTTGCGGTGTTCCTGGCGAAGAAGCTTCAGCTCTCCGGGAAGGTCATCGCCCACGTCGCCCAGGCTGCTCTGGCCCACGACGTGGGCAAGACCATGATTCCCCAGTGGGTTATCCAACAGTCCTCCCGCAAGAAGCCGGAGGAGATGCTGTATCGCGAGCATTGCCGGCGCGGCATTGAAGCCCTGCGGCTCAGCGAAGCGTTCTCGGAAGCCGTCATCGAGGCCGTCGAAGACCACCATGAACGGCTCGATGGCAGCGGCTATCCCGCCGGCAAGCGGGCGGAGCAGATCGGCCTGGTGGCCCGGATCGTCGCAGTGGTGGACACCTACGATTACCTGCGCTCGCCCGAGTCGCCGCAAGTCGAGCCGCTCGGGCCCGACGAGGCGCTGAGGAGGCTGTGGCGCGATCAGGAACAGAAACTCGACCCGCGAATTGTCGCGGCCTTCGTGAAGATGCTGGGCATCTATCCGCCGGGAACCTTTGTCAATCTCTCCGACGGCGGCTGCGCCCTGGTGGTGGCGCCCGGCAACGACTCTCTCCGGCCAAGGGTTCTGATCCAGCAAGGCGGAGGCGAGCGCGAAGACATTCGCATCATCGACCTGGATGAAAGGCCGGATTTGACCATCACCAGCGTGGTGGAACCGGAAACCCTCAGCCCGGAGATGCTGCGCCTTTTCGATCCTCGGAGTGCGGCGGCCTACTCGTTCGCTCCCTCGCCGGAACAAGGGGAGTGATCTGGCGCGGCTTCAGTGCGATGTGCTGCGCAGGTTGAGGCCCACGACCCCGGCCACGATCAGCAGCAGGCTCACCACCTTGAGAGCCGTGAGTGGTTCCTTGAACCAGATGATGCCGATGCCGGCGATCACCGCCGTGCCCACGGCTGACCACACGGCGTAGGCCACGCTCACGTCGAGCTTCTTCAGCGCCAGGGTGAGCAGGGTGAAGGCCACGCCGTAGAACACGAAGCTCAGCGCCGAGGGAAGCGGCCGGGTGAAGCCCTAGGAGAGCTTCAAGCAGGAGGTGCCGGCCACCTCGAAGAAGATGGCGCCCACCAGCATGACCCAGTGGTTCATTCCGCGGCCAGCCGGCGCGGTTCGATGGGCTCTTCCACTGCTGCGCTGCCCTCCCGGCGCACCCGCCACGCCATGGACTTGGGCCGGCTGGCCACCGCTGCCGCGAAGGCGCCGTCCATGAAGTGCAGCCCCGTGCCGTCGTCGGCGGCGAAACCGTCCTTCACTTCCCCGGACGCGACCATCGCCTGGAAGACGGGCCGGCGGTCCTTCTCGCTGTCGTAGTGGGGGCAGTTGCTGCCCGCCACGAAGCCCAGGCAGGGCAGCCGCGTGAGCGGCCCGGCGATGGAGTCGGTGATGCCGTCCTCGAACCAGCAGATGGAGCCCGCGCTGGAGCCGCCCAGCACGACGCCCGACTGGTGCGCCTTGCGCAGGATGGCGTCCAGGCCCCACTCCCGCCAGATGGCGAGCATGGTGCGCGTGTTGCCGCCGCCCACGGCGATGGCGTCGTGGTCCAGCACGAAGGCTTCCAGGTCCCGGGGTGTGCGCTTGAAGAACGGCAGCACCTGCGGCTGGCAGCCCAGCCGGGTGAAGGCCTGGAAAAAGCGCAACTGATAGGGCTCGTTGTCGCCGCTGGCGGTGGGCACGAACAGCACCTTGGGCGCGGCCTTGCCGGTGAGATCGCGGAAGTAGCGCTCGAGCGCGAGGTTGTTGTCGGGGTCGGCGAGGAATGCGCCCCCCATGGCGAGGATGTGGCGGGGTTGTGCCATGGCTGCGGCCTTTTGCCGGGTTATCGCTGCAGCAGCAGATCCACGCGGCGCGCCTCGTCGGGACTGCCCTCGGCGGTGATCTGCTGCGGTTTGCGAAGTTCCACTGCCTCGGCGGGCACGCCCGCTGCCAGCAGCGCCTCGCGTACCGCCAAGGCACGATGCTTGGCCAGTTCGGAATTGGTTGCGGCATTGCCGGAGGCATCCACGTAGCCCGACAGGGCAACGCGGGCCGCAAGCCCGGCCGACAGGGTCCTAGCGGCCCGCTGCACGCTGGCCCGGCCGTCCTCGTCCAGGGCCGATGACCCGGAGGCGAAGTACACCCGGCTCACCAGACTGCCCGTGGCGGGTTTCGACGCCTCCAGGGCGGCGCGAATTTCGGCGGGGGGGTCGGCGCCCGGGGCTCGCGCCTGCCCGGCGGGGGCATCCGTGGCAGCAAACGAGGCCGTGGCGGGCGCCGCGGCAGGCGTGGCCGCTTCCGGCGGGGCCGCGGTCTCGTCACCCATCAGCACCAGGGCCACCACCACCAGAAAAATGAAGCCCGCCGCCACCCAGATGACACCGGATTTGTTCTGGTCTTGTCGTTGCACGTTGTTCTCCGTTTGCGCGATGGGCGTTTGAGCGCGGGCTGCGAAGCACTCGCCTGATGCCGGGGCGGATTCTAGGCGATGGGGTGCGCCCCGGCCATGGGAAAGGCGCCCCGCAGCGCCGGAAAGAAAGCCGCGAAGTCGGCCTCGACCTCGCGATAGCGCGACTGCAGTTCGGCCGCGGCCGCCAGCAGCCCCGTGCCGTTGGCCAGGCGCTGACTCAAGCGCTGCAGCGCCCGTAGCGCGCCCTGGGGCTCGCGGTAGGACACCAGCCAGTCCTGAGACACCATCCACGGCAGCATGCGCTCGAACCGCTCGGGCAAGGGCGGCGGCGCGTCTTGCAGCGCGGCATACACCGCCTGCGCGAAGTGTTCCAGGGGCAGGGCGTGATGCCGCTGCCAGTCGCGGGCGAGAAAGTGGTCGAAGGCCACGTCCAGCGCCACGCCCGCGAAGCGCCGCGCGCCCGGTGCGAAGCGCGCCTTGGCCGCCAGCACGGCGGCGTGCCCGTCGGTGAAGCGGTCCACGGCGCGGTGCAGCCGGATGGCGTCGGCAACTCCTGGCGGGTAGCCGGCGGCCTCCACCGGCCCCTTCACGAAGTCGCCCAGCAGGCTGCCCAGCCACGCGTCGGGCGACGGCGGCGAGAGATAGAGATGAGCCAGGAAGTTCACGGGGGGTGCCAGGAGCGGACGCGGCGCGCCGCCACGTCCGCTTCGCTCGATCATACGGGGAACGCAGCGCGCCACGGCGCCCTTTGCCGGCGTGCGCGGGCTGCGGATAATGTGTGGCCCCGTCCCACCCGCCGCCCCGCCATGTTCCGCCTGCCCGATCCCCGCCCCGCCCCGCCCTTTCCGGCCGACCATCCGCTCCGGGAGGCCGTCCGGGCGCTGGCCGATCCCGCCGGGGCGGGCGACCGGCGGGCGGCCCTCGCCGCGGCGGCCCGGGCCGTCACGCGCCTGCTGCTGCGCGGCGATAGCGAAGCCGTGTCCCTCGCCCTGGCGGGGGCGCCGCCAGGCCCCCCGGCCCGCGCCCTGGCCGCCGCCGTGGACGCGGCCATCAACGGCACTGGCGGCCAGGGCGACGAGGCGCCGCTGCTGGCACGCCTGTTCCTGCTGCCGGTGCTGCTGGTCACCGCCGGCCGGGCGCCCCTGCACCTTGGCGGCGTGGTGCCGGACGTGGCGGCCCTCACCCAGATTCTGAAGGACGCTGGTGCCCTGGGTCCGGTGGAATCCTTCGGCCTGTCCAACGCCCTGGCTGCGCCTGAGGCGGCTGCGGTCGTGGCGCCGGGCCTGCTGTTTCGCACCGTGCGAAGCCTCGACGCCGCCGCTGGTGCCGACCTGCTGCCGCCCGCCGCCATCGCCGTGGACAGCGCCGAGGAGCGCGTGCACCTGCGCCTGCTGGCGGGCGCCTCCATCACGCCCGCCGCCCTGCCCACTTTCCTGGAGACCGCCGGCCCCGTGGGCCGCTGGGGCATGGCAGTGTCCCAGGAACTGGCGCAGCAACTGGGTGAGGAGGGCCTGTCGCTGCTGCCCCTGCCGCGCGCCCCGCGACCCTGGTTCACCGCCCTGGCCGAAGCCGCCTTTCACGCTGGCGAACTGCGCTTCAACCTGTTCGCCTCGTCCGCGATCCGTCAGTTGCGCGGCGCCTACGGCGAGCCGTGGGCGGAGATAAGCGCGCGCGATGACGGCAGCGTGCGCGTGGACCTGTTCTCGCCCCTGGAGCCCGAGGCCTGCCATGCCCACGCCTGGTCCTTGGCCCGCACCGACGACGTGGCCGCCGTGCAGGCCTCCATCAGCGACCTGCTGCGCGACTGCCGCGTCTCGACCGTGGAGCTGCACCCCGCGGTGCAGCCTGCCGGGCCGCTGCCCGCGCCGGGCGGGGTCAACCTGTTGCGCCACTAAAGTGGCGGGGCCTTCAACCGGCAGTTCACCGACACCATTGCATTTTCGGGCGGCGTCAGCGCAATGCCCAACATTCAGGGCAGCGACAAAGTGCGCGACCCGTGGGAGGCTGCGAGCCACTCGCTGGCGCTGTTAAGCACGGTTTCTCGATCCAGCTTGGCCACCACCTGCCAGGCGCGGCTCGACTCAACCGTGCCGAGGCGCCGGCGGTCGCGAATGCCGATGCTGGCCTGTTTGCGGTCGTCATCGTCTTTGTTACGTTCCTCTCCTGGGTCATCCTTGGCAAGGTAGCAGTTGTCGCTGTCGCCAAATAGTTGGCGCCGCGGAAGCGCGGTTTGCAAGCCTTACTGGCGGATCAGACGAATGCGGACAATTTTGAAACATCACAATCCTGATCTTCTTTCCCCCCAATCGTCGTTCGTCGCCCGATTTGCGAAAACATGCTTCGCCACTCTCCTCACACTGATCCTGTCGCAATCTTCTCTTCTAGCAGGAAAAAACGAGCATGAACTAGGCGAACAGCTCGCGTCGAACGCACGAACCGAATTACTCAGATGGCCAGACGAGCGAATTCGCTTCGAGTCACGTCACAACATCGTGACGCTGAATGATTACAGCGTAATGGATAGTGGCCGTCAGCGGACAATCATTGAATGCCTGCAGCCGCTCGTCGAGAATCTGGGGGCTGATCGCCCCAGAGTCGTGCTGAATTTTTTTCGCCGCGGAAAGAGTTTGAAGAAATGCATGCAAATGGGATTAGGACAACGCGCGTCCCCAAGCCCACGCTTCTTTACCGACATGTATTCCGTAAAGAAAGTCTGATCAACGCCCGTTGAGGCCCTTGTGAAGGCGACTCGATTTCACGATGCGCGATAATCTCCCGCTGATGGACCCGCGGGCGCTGAGAATTCCGCGAAGTGCAGGGGCTTCGCGCTGTTTCGACCTTCTGCGCACGCATCGCTCCTGTCATCGCCAGCAATCGCTCTCGCGCCATCCACAGGTTCGACAGCGCGAACAACGTGACCCGGTGCGCCGTGTTCTTCGCCAGCCCCTTGAGGCGTACCATCGTAAGACCGACCTGGCGCTTGATCACCTGGAACGGGTGCTCCACTTTTGCCCGAATGCTCGCCTTGCGCCGCTCATGCCTGACCAGTGCGCTCTCGCCAAGGGCCTCGAGCGTGTGCACCGTGCCTGGCCGGCGCGAGATCTCCCAGCGCAGCTTCGCCTTGTCTCGGCCGGCAACGTGCTCCTGGGCTCCGAGATAGCCCGCGTCGCTGTGCACCACTCCCTCCTTGCCGTGCAGCAGCTCGCCGGTTTGTGCCGCGTCCGATTCGTTGGCCGGGGTGGTGAATACCGTGTGCACAAGGCCCGAGTTGGCATCCACCCCGATGTGCGCCTTCATCCCGAAGTACCACTCATCGCCCTTGCGTCCCAGGTAGGCATTGACCCGCCGCAGGATCTCCACCGCCAGTTCGTTGGCCTCGATCAAGTGGCGGAAGTTCAGGATGGTGGTCTCGTCGGAGATCCGGCCGCTCAGCGAGAGCTTGGCGAAGCTGCGTGTCGGGGTGTTATCGCAGAGGTCTTCCTCCATCCCCGGATCGCTCAGCGAGTACCAGTTCTGCAGCAGGTGAACGCGAAGCATCGTCTCCAGCGGGTAGGGGTGGCGGCCCAGACCGGCTACCGGGTAGCAGGGATCGATCAGGCTCAGCAGAGACTTCCACGGTACCACCTGATCCCTTTCGGCGAGGAGCTGATCGCGGCGGGTGCGCTTGCCGGCGCATTCCGCATCACTGAAGCTCATCTGACGCATGGGTTGCCTCGACCTGCCCTGCATGCATCATGAGACCGCGTTCAACGCACCTCCTTCGGACATTCCTCATTCCTTAATGGTCGAAGCGATCCTCTACGTCATCGGTGACGTCATCGCTGACGTCATCTGCTACCCATTCGGGAAAGCCATCCTGAAAATCGTGACCCTTGGGAAGTTGGAAGTGACCCTGGGAGGTAAATGGCAGCCGCTTGCCTCGTTGCTGGGAGGGCTTTTCCTGATTTGCGTTGTGGTGGGAGCGTTTTTTCTGGTGAATCGAGTACCGGACGTGCCACCAAGGCCATAAAGGAGCCTTCAGTGGCCTTGGGCAACGGAACGGGGGAAACAACTCTCGATTGCCCAGCCGCTGCCCGGGGCCGCGCCCCCGCCGGCCCCTTCAGGGCCCCGGCGCCGCTTCGTCCAGGAACAGCTGCACTTCGCGGAACAGTTGCCGGCGGTTGCGCTCCATCACCACCGTGTGGGTGCCTTCGCCGATCATGACCAGGCGGCGCCAGGGTGCGGAGGTGAGCTTCGCGAACACCGCCTGGGCCATGTAGGGCGGGGTGTCCTGGTCCCATTCGGCCACGAGCAGCAGGGTGGGGGCGGTGATGCGGGCGGGGTCGTAGGCGGGCTTGTCGGCCAACCAGTATTCCCGCAGGTCGCGGATCACGCCGTTGGGGGCGCGCAGCAGGCCGGTGGTGGCGGACTGGGGGTCCGTGGCCCAGGTGGCGTCGGCCCACTGCTCGAACCAGCCCTCGGGGATCAGGCCCGCCCTGTGGGCCTCGGGCACGCCGGCCAGCCAGCGGGTGCGCGCGGCTTCGCGGGTGACGGTGCGGTAGGCGGGCAGCGCGCCCGTGCCCGCCAGAGCGCTGGGCGTGGTGCGCAGCCACACGGGGGCGTACAGCACCAGACGGTCCACGTGCTGCGGATGGGCCGCGGCATAGCCGCCCATGATGGTGGTGCCCCAGGACCAGCCCAGCAGCGAGATGCGCTCCAGGCCCGTTTGGCGGCGCACGTGTTCCACGGCGGCAGCCACGTCGCGGATGGCCACCTCGGTGGTGACGATGGGGCCGTTGTCGGCAGCGGGCTGGTCCATTTCGGGCGGGCGGGTGCTGCGCCCGTAGCCGCGCAGGTCCACCAGCCACACGTCCCAGCCTCGGGCGGCGATGTATTCCATCCACGACTGCCCGCCCAGGGGCAGGTCGAAGGCGGTCTCGGCGGGGTAGGTGGCGCCGTGCACGTACAGCAGCGCGCGCGCCGGCCGCCCGGTGGCGCAGGCGGAGCGCCTGTGGCGCACGTACAGCGAGATACCTGCCGTGTCGGAGGGGATCATGGCCTCGGCGCTCACCGTGCCGGCCGCGCAGGCGGCTTCGTCGGCGCGCGCGGCGGCGGCGTGCATCAGGAGGGGCAGCAGGGCGGCGGCGAGCAACGCGCGCAGGGCGGGCATGGGGCAGGTCCGTGACGGGAAATGAGCGTCGAATCTAGCACGCAGGCGCACTCGCGGAATGCGAGCGCCGCGCGGCGATGCCGCCCCTGGAGCCATGTCCGCGCCGGCGTCGCGGTGACCCACCCCTGGCAGCACCCGCCACCCCATTCGACCCGCCAGGGCTGCTGGGCAACCTGCCGCGGCTTCTCCAGGTGATCGCCCGCCGGCCCCGTAGAATGCTGCGATGCACGGCAACGCCCCCGCGGGTCCCCACCCCTTCGAACGCCTCACGCCCGACCTGATACTGGATGCGGTGGAGTCCACCGGGCCGCGCTGCGATGGCCGGCTGCTGGCCCTCAACAGCTACGAAAACCGCGTCTACCAGGTGGGCCTGGACGAGGCGGCGCCGGTGGTGGCCAAGTTCTACCGGCCGGCGCGCTGGAGCGATGCGGCCATCCTGGAGGAGCATGCCTTCGCCCGCGATCTCGACGAGGCCGAGGTGCCGGTGGTGGCGCCGCTGGCGGGGCCGAACGGACAGACGCTCCACCACCACGGCGGTTTTCGCTTCGCGCTCTATCCCAAACGCGGCGGGCGTGCGCCCGAACTGGACCGCGACGACGTGCTGCGGCGCATGGGCACCTTTCTCGCGCGCCTGCACGCTGTGGGCGCGCGCGACCGATTCCAGGCGCGTGAGCGCCTCGGCGTGCAGGGCCTGGGGCGCGATTCCATGGACTGGTTGTTGCAAGCGGGCACGGTGCCGCCGGAGCTCGAGCCTGCCTATCGCGCCGTGGCCGGGCAGGCGCTGGAGGCGGCCCAGGCCTGCTTCGATCGCGCCGGATCCGTGGCCTTCATCCGACTGCACGGCGATTGCCACGCTGGCAACGTGCTGTGGACCGACGAGGGGCCGCATTTCGTGGACCTGGATGATGCGCGCAGCGGCCCGGCGGTGCAGGACCTGTGGATGCTGCTCTCCGGCGATGCCGCCAGCCAGGCGCGCCAGCTTGGCGTGGTGCTGGAGGGCTACGAGATGTTGCGCGCCTTCGATCGCGCCGAGCTGTATCTGGTGGAGGCGCTGCGCACCTTGCGGCTGATGCACTACGCCGCGTGGCTGGCGCGGCGCTGGGACGATCCCGCCTTTCCCGCGAGCTTTCCGTGGTTCGCGGGGGCGCGCTTCTGGCAAGACCACGTGCTGGCGCTGCGCGAACAGGTGGCCTTGATGAGCGAACCGCTCTTGGCTGGGTAGCGGGCCGGGCCGTCGCTGATGCGCCGCAGCACCTTGACGCTACCCGGGCGCGGTCTTTACAGTGCCATTCACAAGAGCAAAAAGTGACTCCATAACAATTATTTGCGTGCCCGGAGGAGGCGCCGGGCGCAGCGCGGAGGTTTCAGGTCCATGCTCTACGCACTGCATGAGTTGCAGCACACCATGCTTGCCCCCTTCGCCACCGCCGCCTCGGCGAGCCAGGCGTTGTTCAGTCACCCCCACAGCCCCTGGGCGTATCTGCCCGTGTCGCGCAGCATGGCGGCGGCCAACGAACTGGTCACGCGGCTGGTGCGCCGCTACGAAAAACCCGACTGGGGCCTGCCCACCACCACGGTGGCCGGCAAGCCGGTCCCGGTGCACGTGGAAAAGGTGTTGCGAAAACCCTTCTGCCACCTGCTGCATTTCCGCCGCGAGGGCGTGAAGCGCACCGATCCGCCGGTGCTGATCGTGGCGCCGCTGTCGGGCCACCACTCCACGCTGCTGCGCGACACGGTGCGCGCCATGATGCCCGAGCACGAGGTGTACATCACCGACTGGCTGGATGCCCGGCTGGTGCCGGCGCACGAAGGGCCCTTCCACCTGGATGACTACGTGCACTACGTGCAGGAGTTCATCCGGCTGCTAGGCCCCGAGGTGCACGTCATCTCCGTGTGCCAGCCCACCGTGCCGGTGCTGGCGGCGGTGTCGCTCATGGCCGATGCCGGCGACGCCGTGGCGCCGCGCACCATGGTCATGATGGGCGGCCCCATCGACACGCGGCGCAGCCCGACGGTGGTGAACAACTTCGCCACCGGCCGGCCGCTTTCCTGGTTCGAGAGCCGCGTGATCCAGCGCGTGCCGGCGCGTTATCCCGGTTTCGGGCGGCGCGTGTATCCGGGCTTCTTGCAGCACGCCAGCTTCATCGCCATGAACGCCCACCGGCACGTGGAAGCGCACCGCGACTTCTTCAACCACCTGGTGGTGGGCGATGGCGAGAGCGCCGAGGCGCACCGCCGCTTCTACGACGAATACAACGCCGTGCTCGACATGGCCGCCGAGTATTACCTCGAGACGCTGCGGGTGGTGTTCAAGGAGCACGCCCTGCCCAACGGCACCTGGGACGTGCGCGGCCAGCGGGTGCGCCCCGAGGCCATCCGCAAGACCGCGCTGTTCACCATCGAGGGCGAACTGGACGACATCTCGGGCGTGGGCCAGACCGAGGCCGCCCACGGCCTGTGCCGCGGCATCCCGGCGGCGCGCCGCGACCACTTCCTCGTGGAAGGCGTGGGTCACTACGGCATCTTCAGCGGCCGCCGCTACCGCGAGAAGATCTACCCCCGCATCCGCGGCTTCATCCGCCAGCACGGCTGATCTTCGCCGTGCCGGCTCCGGACGGCTTTACCATCGCGGCGCGTCTCCAGGGGCGCGCCGCTGTCATTAAGGGAGACACAGCACCATGAATGCCCCGGCAGCCTCAAGTCATCTCAGCGCACCCGGGATGCTGCCCGAGATTGTGGAAATGGCGATCCCCGCCGACGAGCGGGTGTGGGTGCCGCAGGCGCCCAGCGTGTGGTTCAGGCCGCTGCTGCTCAATCGCGTTACCGGCCAGTGGTGGAACCTGCTGCGCGTCACCAAGACCGGCGTGCTTTCGCGCCACCGCCATCCCTCCATGGTGACCGGCCTGGTGCTCAAGGGCCGCTGGCGCTACCTGGAGCACGACTGGGTGGCCGAGGAGGGCGGCTTCGTCTACGAGCCGCCCGGCGAGGTGCACACCCTGGTGGTGGATCCGCCCGTCACCGAGATGATCACCTTCTTCAACGTCAACGGCGCCATGGTGTATGTGGACGAGCAGGGCAACACCGTGGGCTACGAGGACGTGCACACCAAGATCGACATGTGCCGGCGCCACTACCAGGCCGTGGGCCTGGGCTCCGACTATGTCGAGCGCTTCATCCGCTGATCGCGCCACCACAACGGCGGCGCAATCGCCGCCAAGCCAGGAGAAACCAATGCCCAAGGCAGTGAGATTCCACACCACCGGTGGCCCCGAGGTGCTGGTGTACGAGGACGTGCAGGTGGGTGAACCGGCCGCTGGCCAGGCGCGGGTGCGCCACACGGCCATCGGCGTGAATTTCATCGACACCTATCACCGTACCGGGCTCTATCCCCTGCCGCTGCCCAGCGGCATCGGGCTCGAGGGCGCGGGCGTGGTGGAGGCCGTGGGTGCGGGCGTGGACTTCCTCGCCCCCGGCGACCGCGTGGCCTACGCGGGCGGCCCGCCTGGCAGCTATTCCCAGGTGCGCCTCATTCCCGCCGACCGGCTGGTGAAGGTGCCCGAGGGCATCACCGACCAGCAGGCCGCGGCCATGATGCTCAAGGGCCTCACGGTGCAGTACCTGATCCGCCGCACCTACCGCGTGCAGTCCGGCCAGACGGTGCTGTTCCACGCCGCCGCCGGCGGTGTGGGCCTGATCGCCTGCCAGTGGCTCAAGGCGCTGGGGTGCACGGTGATCGGCACCGTGGGCTCCGACGAGAAGGCCGCGCTCGCCAGGGAACACGGCTGCGATCACACCATCGTGTACACCCGCGAGAACTTCGCCGAGCGCGTGAAGGAGATCACCGGCGGGGCCAAGGTGCCCGTGGTGTACGACTCCGTGGGCAAGGACACTTTCATGGGCTCGCTGGACTGCCTGCAGCCGCTGGGCATGCTGGCAGTTTTCGGCAATGGCTCGGGCCCGGTGCCGCCCTTCGACCTGGGGCTGCTGGCCCAGAAGGGGTCGCTGTTCATCACCCGGCCCACGCTCGTGACCTACACCGCCAAGCGCGCCGATCTGGTGGCCATGGCGAACGAACTGTTCGAGGTGGTGAAATCGGGCAAGGTGAAGATCGAGGTGCGCCAGACCCTCGGCCTGGCCGATGCCGCGAAGGCGCACGTGGACCTGGAGGGCCGCAAGACCACCGGTTCCACGGTGCTGCTGCCTTGAGGCTTCCGGG
>DAIPHN010000039.1:1465-20756 GCA_036771335.1 Burkholderiales bacterium | reverse complement strand
GCGCGCAGCATCTTCACGTGGGCGTCCACGGTGCGCTCGCCGGTGTCGAGGGCGTCGGTCCACACGCGGTCCATCAGCTCGGCGCGGGAGAACACGCGCTCGGGGTGGGCGAGCAGCGCGCGCAACAGGCCGAACTCGTAGCGCGTCAGGTCGAGCCGCGTGCCGCAGTAGTCGATGCGCACGCGCGCCTCGTCGATGCGAAACAATGGCGCCTCCAGCCGTGGCTCGATCTCACCCGCGGCGCGCTGCCGCGCGCGGGCGGCGCGGCGCAGGATGGCGCGCACCCGCGCCACCACTTCCCGCAGGCTGAAGGGCTTGACAACATAGTCGTCGGCGCCCAGCTCGAGACCCAGCACCCGGTCGATCTCTTCGTTGCGCGCGGTGAGGAACACAATGGGAACGTTCTCCGACACGAGCCATTCGCGGCACAGGTCGAACCCGCTGGCGTCGGGCAGGCCCACGTCGAGCAGCACCAGGTCGGGCGCGTGGTCGCGAAACAGCGCGCGGGCCTCGCGGCCCAGGGCGGCCCGGTGACAGCGGTAGCCCTCGCGCTGGAGGGCCACCGCCAGGGCCTCGGCGATGGCGGGTTCGTCCTCGACGATCAGCACCGTGGCGGGAGCCGTCGCATCCATGCTCCGGTACTCAGCCATTGTCACCGCCGCTTGCCTTCGGCAAGGCGGGCAGACGGTCCACTGCGCGCACCAGCCCATCCACGGCGCGGAAGCGCTCCCAGTGATACCAGCCAATGGCCACGCCCAGGGAGGCCGCCGTGCAGAAGACCACCAAAGGCAGGCGCACCATCACCAGCACAACCGCAGCGGCGAATCCGATAGGGGCCGCGTTGGAGACGGTGGCTGCGCGCAGCCGGTCCAGGTAGTCGAGCCGGTCAATGCATCCGGCCACGGTGTGCATGTAGGGCCGGGCCTTTCGTACGCGCAGGCGAACGGCATCGAAGGCAGGCCTGGCGTGCGCTGCGTCGTGGACCCGGGTATGCAGCTCGGCGAAGCGCTCCACCAGCAGCCGCAGCCGGTCGCGCGCGGATTCGCGAAGGCGGCGGTCGTGGGTGTTCATCCACGACTCGTGCACGATGGCATCGAGCTCGCGCTGCAGGCGGTGCGATGTCTCGCTGTCGGCGGCCGCGGTGCGGGCACGTGCCTCGGCCTGGCGCCGCGCGAAAGCGCGGGCTTGGTCGCTGGCGGCATGCACCGCCACCAGCGCTTCGGGGGCGAGCTCCGCGATGTTTCCCAGCGCGGAGAACCACTCGCAGTCGGCACCGATTTCAAGCGCGAGCGCCGTCATCTCGAGGCGCAGCCGCTCGATGGCCTGCGGCGCCAGATCGATGGCCAGCAGCGCCGCATGGGGCATGGGCATGTCCGACGCGGAGGCCCGGTGGCTGCCGTACATGAGGTCGTCGAAGTCGGCTACATGGGCTGTACCTTCCGCCGGGTGCGGCGCCGCGCGCTCGGCTTCGAGCAGTGCGCCGGCGGCCGCCCTGAAAGCGCGCGCGCGGCCCTGCCAGCGAGCGAAACGGGCCAACAGCCTGGCGCGATCAGGATGGCGCTCGGGCAGTTGCGCGCTGATGTTCAGGGTCACCACCTCGGCGATCCAGCGCGCCCGGACAGCGTCTCCGTCCAGGGCGCGATGGCAGGCGGCGGTCAGGGAGTCGTCGCCCAGGCTGATGCCCTTCCAGGCCGCCGGCAGCGAAGGCGCCACGCGATAGGCGAAGCGCAACAGGCGAAGGTCGGGAGTGAGGCGGGTGTCGTCGGCGAGGTCGTGGACGAAGCGCGCCAGGTTCAGGTCGCGCAGGTCGGCGCGCAGCCAGTTGGCCACGAAGCCGCGCGCCAGGTCGCGTACTCCGTGTGCCCAGTGGCGCACCAGCGCCGCGCCCAGTTCCTCGGCCGTGTAGCACTGCGTGCCCTCGATCTGGTAAGGGTGGGCGAGCGGAGCGGCCGAGGCTTCCTCGGCTGGCGCGCGGGTGCGGTCGAAACCCGGATCGCGGGTGAGCCAGCGGTGTACTTCCTCCGTACCCCAGCGGTGTGCCGGATCGCGCAGCAACAGGCCGCGCAACAGCGCGCGCCAGGCCGGATCAGCCACGGCGCTCACGTCGACTGAACGCGTGACGAGCTGGTGATTCACCACCGCCTCTGAGAGGCTGTTGAAGGGATGCCGCCCGGTGAGGGCTTCCAGAAGGATCATTCCCAGCGACCAGCAGTCCGCCTTGGCGGAGATCACCCCCGTCATGGCCTCCGGCGCGGCATAGCGCACGGTGCGGCTGGTGGTGGTGAAGTGGTGCGTGCCCTCGGCCACCGAGGCGAGGCCAAAGTCCGCGAGTACCAGATCGAGCGGCGCGGTGGCGCGTACCAGCACGTTCTCGGGCTTGAGATCGCGGTGGATCAGGCCTGCGCGGTGCAATCTGTCGAGCGCGGGCGCAAGTTCGGCGAGCAGCGCCTCGACCCGGACGGTGTCGTCCCGGCAGCCAGCCATCAGCGCACGCAGCTAGCCATGGCGGCAATACTCCATCACCTCGTTGGCGAGGCCGTCGTACTCGCCGCGCTCGAACAACTGCACCACGTGCTCGCGCAGCGATGCCTCGATGCGCTCCAGCGCGGCCGAGCGGGGCTTGAGGCCGGGGCGGTAGATCTTCGCGACCGCCTCGAAACCGTCGTCCTGCCGGGCGACGACGAACAGCTCGGCTTCCGCGCCGCCTGCCGGGATCGGCGCGACGATCCGCCAGCGATCGGCCAGCGCGCCCGGCAGGTTGAACACGGAGCGCACCGCCCCGGACGCAGTGGTCCGCGTGGCGCCATCCAGCCTCGTGGCGCCGTCGAGCCGGGTGGTATCCACACGCGGGTCGAGGCGGGTGGACGCCAGGCCTGCAGCCTCGTCCCGGCGGGTGAGATCGCTCATGTGCGCTCGAACACCGGCGCCGACATGTTGTCCGCAGCGCCAGCCGCTCGGACCGCGCGGAGCCTAGCTCCCACGGCGTTCAGCGCGGCGCGGGCCGGGCAAGCATGGAGGGTTTCCAGGCCCGGGATGAAGGCGGCAGCGCGCCGGGCGCCGACGCCAGGGCGCAGCACCGCGGGCCGGACCACGTCTTCAGGCCCCAGCCACGGGCCGGCAGAAACGGAATCTTCGTTGTGCCGCCGTCCACGGCTGCGGCAGGTCACGGCCACCACTTCCGCGTTGAGCGCGTGGGCGCCGTGATCGGTGTCGGCCTCAGTCATGTTCAATGCGCACCGTGGCCACGAGGTCGGCGGCGAAGCGTACGCACGCACCATCGTGCAGCCTGACCGGCTGGTGGGGTCGCAAGCGAATCTCGTTCACGAACGTGCCGTTGGATGAGCCCAGGTCCTCCACCGTGATGCCGCCCTCGCCGGCGCGCAGCACGGCATGGCGGCGCGACACGTTGTCGAACTCCTTGCCAAGGCGCTCGACGAGCGAGGCATCCGCACCCTGAACGCGGCCCACGATCAGCTCTTCGCCAATGGGGGTGGACTCGCCCCAGGGCCAGTGGATGCGGGCCGCCGGCGCGTTGCCCAGGGGTCGATTGCAGTACAGGCAGCAGCGTGCCCCCGGCGCGTTTGGCTGCGTGCAGTCCGGATGCGGGCACAGCACGGAAGCGGTCTCGGCCGCCGGCAGGGTTGCCTCGACAGTGGGCCGCTGTGCGCCGCCGGGCGCGGTGAGGTCCACGTGGGCGAGCAGGGTGCCGCAGGCGCAGCGTAGCTCCGAAGGGGGTGATTCCTCGCCGCAGGCGGGGCAGCGCTTGATGAGCTCGGCTGAGTTGCTCATCGCCAGGACCGGCGCACGAACACCAGCCCACGCTCGGCGCAGGTGCGCTCCACCCGTGCCATGTCGTCGCGATCGGGAATGCCGATATACCAGATGCGCTCCGGTTCCACCGACACTTGCAGGCGCTTGGCGGCGGCCGGTGCGTGCAGGTGGGGGCCGTAGCGCGCCCGCCCAAGCGCGGACAGTGGCACGAGCGGCTGGTTGGACGAGCCGCGCCAGACGCCGCCCAGGGGCAGCGATTCCACGAAGGGCTCGGGAACCAGTGCGTCGAGCAGCGCGAGGATATCCCCATGGCGGCTCTCCAGGCGGCGCAGTGGGTGGCCGCTGTAGCAGAGGATGTCGAAGGGCTCGTCGAGCCCGGCTCGCCAGGCCCGCAGGGCCTGCAGCAGTGCCCGCAGCGCCCCGGGTTGATCGAAGGGCTCGCCCCCGGAGATGGTGATGCCGTCGAGGCGGTCTTCGCAGGCGGCGCGGCACCATGCCACCAGCGCCTCGATGGGCACGTGCCGCGACTCGTCCGTAGCCCAGGTGTCCTGGGAGATGCAGCCCTTGCAGCCGATGCTGCAGCCCTGCGTCCAGAGACCTACGCGCCGTCCCGGTCCGAGCACTGTCACGGGAAAGTGCGCCTTGTTGAGGGCGATGCTGGTCACGCGAGCTGCAGCGTCCACACCCGGTCCACCTGCGCCAGATGGGTGACGCGCACTGTGCGCGGCGCCCCGGGGGGGCGGGCGAACAGGGCGCGGGCGAGCGGGTTCACGAACACCGACTCAAGCTGGTTGCCGACACCACGCCCGCCGTGGGAGAGATCCGCGGTGCACAGGTCGCGCAAGGTTTCGCGAACGGCGTCGTCGAATTCGATGTGGATGGCGTGCTCGGCGCGGGCGCGCGCCAGCACATTGGCCAACATGCCCTCGAAGATGCTCTGGGCCACCACCGGGCGGATGAAATCGAACACCACGATGTTGTCGCCGATGCGATTGAGGATCTCCGGTCGCATCAGACGGAACTTGAAGTGCTCGCCGATGGCATCGCGCACACGCGCCTCCACTTCCTCGTAGGGGTCGCCCGGTTTGACGTTCTGCACCCGGCGGCCGTGCTCGTCCTCCACGGTGATGCCAAGGTTGGAGGTGAACACGATGATGGCCTCGGAGAAGTGGGCGGTCTGTCCGCGGCCGTCCGTGAGCCTGCCGTCCTCGAGGATCTGAAGGAACTTGTCGAGAATTCGCGGGTGCGCCTTTTCAATCTCGTCGAACAGCACCACCGAGAAGGGCCGGGCGCGCAGCGCGTTGGTGAGCTCGCCGCCGGCGTCAAAACCCACGTAGCCCGGCGGGGCGCCCAGCAGCCGCGCGGCCGAATGCTCGGCGGCAAATTCGCTCATGTCGAAGCGCACGTAGGCGCGCTCGTCGCCGAACACGACTTCAGTGAGGGTCTTGGCCAGCTCGGTCTTGCCCACGCCGGTGGGTCCGGCGAAGAACAGCACGCCTCGCGGACGGTTGCCGCCGGAGCGGGCGTGCGCGCCCGTGAGGCCCATCACCGAGCGCATCAGAATGTCGATGGTCTTGACCACCGCATGGCGCTGGCCCTTGATGCGGCGCTCGATGGTGGCCGCGGCGCCGGCGATGCGCTGGCGCAGGTAGGGCTGTTTCCAGGGATTCTCGGTCGCGCCCACCTTGAAGCTGCGCACGGCGTCGTCCACCCGGCCGATGCCAAGTCCCGCGCCGCTCGCGAGCTGGGCGATGTCGGCGAGCGCCGTGAGGGTCATGCGGGCGGTGGCGGCGGCGAGGGCGACCGCGAAACGCGCCCGGGCCGCGGGGGGGGCGGCGTCGAAGTCGGCGAAGAGAGGCCCCAGTAGCGCGCCGGCGGCGCGGCGCGCCTCGTAGTCCGGCTCGGGAACGACGATGGTTTCGATACGCTCGCTGTCAAGGGTGAGCCACGAGGGCAGGTCCTGGTTGCGGTTGGCGAGCCAGATGATGGGGTTGAAGCGTGGCGAACGGTCGGCGGCGGCGCTGTCCTTGGGCACCACGGGAGCGGCGCTGGCGGCGAGCTTTTCCATCGCCACGAAGAACCGGTGCTCGGCTGCGTCGAGGCTCGCGGGAGCGCGCGCGATGCGCGAGGCATAGTCGAGCACCAGTGCGCAACGCGCATCGCGCAGTGCGGCGACTCGTGCAGCGAGCTGGGCAAGCGCCTCCAGGCCCATGGGCGCGGCGCCGTCGCCGCGCGGCAGTTGCAGCCACTGGGCGGCCTCGGCACGGAGACTTTCCTGGTCGGGGTAGACGCGCACGCCGTCCACCATGTCGTGCACCAGCGCGAAGCGATAGCCCCGCGCGCCGAGGCGTTCCCAGAGTGCGCGCACCAGCGGCACCAGCACCGGCTTGCCAGCAGCCTCGAGTATCGCGAGGTCGCGCACGTTGCCCGACAGCATGAACTGAGAACGGATTGGAAGCAGGCGCTCCAGGTCGCACAGCCATCGCGGGATGGAGATGCTCACTGGGCTTCCCGGGCAGCAGGGGCAGGCCGGGCGGCGTGGGCATCGGCGCCCGGCTGCGCCAGGCCGGACAGGGAGCCGGCCGGTACCACCTGGACCGGGGCTTCGCCCGCACCCAGCAGGCGCCTGGTCTTGAGGCGGATGCCGCGCGCTTCCAGAGCCTGCGCAAGCCGGGGGATGTGCTCGCACCAGGTCTGCTCGGCGCGCAGGTCGCGCAGCCGGGCCGAGGCGGCGGCGGCGGTAGTGGCGCTGGCCTCGCGCACCACGTTGAAGTTGAGCGTGGCGTCGGCGGGCGAGGTGCGCAGCCGGACGGCGTACTCTCCCCACTCGGGACGGCTGAAGTGCGCCACGCCGCCCTCCATGAACAGGGTGTGGGAGATGGGCTCCACCACGAAGCCAAGGTCGGCGAGAGTACCTTCCAGCACGGTGGCAGCGGCCTTGCGCACGGCCTCGGCCTGGGCGGCGTGGCGGGCTTCGGCCAGGCTGCGGGCGCGCGCTTCGTGCTGCTCGGTGAGCTCGAACAGCCCCGCGGCTGCCAGTTCGAGGGACTGGCGCATGGCGTCCACTTCCGCGTCCTCTCCGGTGAGCCCGTCGAGGCGCGCCAGCAGATCGCGTGCCCGACCCTGGGCGAGGGCCTCAGCCTCGCGGCGGGCGCGCTCCCGCGCCACCAGCCGCTGCAGCTCCAGTTCCACGGCCTGGGCACGCTGTTCTTCTCCGGGTTGGGCAAGCTCGGCGAGCAGCGTGCCCATGTCCGCAGGCAGCGCCTCCGCCGATTCACCTGCGGCGAGCGGCGCCAGCAGGCGTGCGATGCGCGCGCGGCGCGCCGCGAGGCGCGCATCGTCCCGGGCCGAGCGACCTGCCGCCAGATAGGCGTCCAGCAGTTCATCAAGGGAGCGGGGGTTCGCCGCCCGTTCGAGGCTTTCGGCGGTGGCAGACCCAGCCCCGGCCCCGGCCTGGTTCATGCGCCTCGCTGCTTCGGAGAGCCTTGCCCTGGCTTCATCGAGGGCATGCTCCAGGCTCGCAGCGTAGGCGGTCAGAGCTTCCTGGGTGCCGCTCGCGGGGCGCGCCGGAATGGCCACCATGGCGTCGGCGCCGCCGAGGGCATGCAAAGCGGCCAGCGCGTTCAGGCGTTGGAGGGCCGCTTCGAGCTGGCGGGCGCGGGTCGCCAGGTGATGAAGGGCCGCTCGCGCCTCCTCGCGCATGCGCAGCGATTGCGCGGCCCGCTGCGAGGCATCCCGAACTGCCTGGTCGCGGGCATCGCCGATGCCACGCGCCGCCCGCAGGGCAGCCTCGGCCCCCAGCAGCGCGCTTTGCAGGATCAGGTACTCCAGGGTGGTGGGTCCGCTCATCGGCGTTTCCTCTTTCAAAGGGCCATTTTCCGTCAATCAGGACCACGGTCACAACCGGAGCCCGGCGGGTGCGTTGAGAGCCATGGGTGCGCGTGCTAGGTTCCGAGGCATGAAGTACTTGTATCCGGACGGTTTCCGCGGGCGCGTGCATGGCGCCACAGGCGCCCGGGCTGCGCCAGGGGGAAAGCTTGCCGGCGCGGCGGGCGAGCTGAGCATCGCGGTCAGGGGTGACGCGCCCCGCGGGCGACGCCGCGCCGGGACCCGCGCCTCGACAACCTGTTCTTCGCCCGAGCGCGTTGCGTGGCGCGGAAGGCCAGGAAGGAGTCCGCCACGCCGGCCGCAGGGACCATCATGAGCATGCCCGCTGCGGATGCAGCCGCCGGGGATGGCCTCTTCATCGAGGTGGCGGGCGAGGCCCTGCAGCTGTTGCCTGAGCGCGCCGTGTTTTGGCCGGCGGGCCGACTGCTGCTGGTGGCCGACGCGCACTTCGGCAAGGCGGCGAGCTTTCGTGCCCAGGGCGTTCCCGTTCCCGGAGGTACCACCGCAGAGACGCTCGCGCGACTGGATGCGGCGGTGGCGCGCTGCGGGGCCTCGCGCATTGCTTTCCTCGGAGACTTTCTGCACAGCCGTCAGGGGCGGGTGCCCGCCACGCTGGAGGCTCTGGCCGCCTGGCGCAGGAGGCAGCTCGAGCTGGAGCTGTTGCTGGTGCGTGGTAACCACGATGCCCGGGCCGGCGACCCGCCCGAGTCGCTGGGCGTGCGGGTAGAGAGCGAGCCGTATTCTGCCGGGCCCTGGCTGCTGTGCCACGAGCCTGGCCCCAGGGTGGGCGGCTATGTGCTGGCAGGACACATTCATCCGGCACTGCGACTAATGGGCCGGGCCAATGAAAGGCTGCGGTTGCCGTGCTTCTGGTTCGGGGAGGCCGCGGCGGTGCTGCCGGCCTTCGGCGCCTTCACGGGCACGGCGGTGGTAGACCCGGCTGCAGGGGATCGCGTGTGGGTGATCGCCGGCGAGCGGGTCCTGGAGGTGCCTGCGCGGCCGGGACGGCGCTGATCTGCCCTTCGGCCGTCAACGGACCTCGTACAGCAGGCCAGTGCGCCCGGTGCGGCCGCAGTAGTGCGGGCCGTTACCTGTTGACCGAGCCTAGGTGCACTTGCGCGTGCATGCGCCTCGGCAGCGCGCAGATGACTGCCCCTGACGCCTTGTCGGTTCCCGGAAGACGGGGCGCCACCGCGACATTGCTCTCTGCGTGTGTGCCGCCAGCACTACAGAGGGACAGCGCTTCCCGCCCGCGCCCCAGGAGAAACTCGACGACCCGGGGCTTGCGCTGGTCGAGACGCTGGCAGCGGCGCCCGCCGCTTTCGCTCTCTGATGATGGCTGCGGCAGCCCGCGTCGTTATCGCTCGCCCGCGTTGCCTCTGGTTGCGCGCAACAGCACGAGGACGGCCCCGCCGCCGCCGTCCTGGTCGCGGGCCTGCACATAGGCGAGCACCTCGTCGCGCTGCGCCAGCCAGCCGGCCACCTTGGCCTTGAGCACGGGCTCGCCGCGGTCGGACCGGTAGCCCTTGCCGTGGACGATGCGCACGCAGCGCAGGCCGCGGCGCACTGCCTGGGCCAGGAAGGCGGCCAGCAGGGCGCGCGCCTCGGTCACCACCAGCCCGTGCAGGTCGAGGTGATCCTGGATGGTCCACTGGCCGCGCCGCAGCCGCCGTAACGCGTCGGTGCCGATGCCGTTGCGGCGATAGGAGAGCGCCTCGCCGGTCTCCAGCTCGAGATCGGGGGGCGGCGTGTCGCTCAGGGTGTCGGCCAGCGCCTGCCGCTCGGCGCGCAGGCTCTGGCGGGGAATGGGCGCCGGTGCGGCGGGTGGGTGTGCAATGCGCGGGCGGCCCTTCAGGGGGCGTGTGTCGGCCACCTCGGCGAGGAAGGCAGCAAGATCGTCCTTCTCGGGCGCGTCAGCCATGGAATGTGGGGCGGGGCCGCCTGGCAGGGGCGTGCGAGTCCTGTCACGCGCGCAGCGGTCGCACCTGCGCCGCGGGCTTGTGCGCGACACGCGCCGGCAGAACTTCCTTGAGCCGGGCGCGCGCTTCGCGCAGGGCCCGCGCCGTGCTATCCCAGTCGATACAGCCATCGGTGACGGAGACCCCATAGGCAAGCCGCGAGAGGTCCGAGGGAATCGACTGGCTGCCGGCGTGGATATGGCTTTCGAGCATGGCTCCCACGATGGATCGGTTGCCTTCCACGATCTGCGAGACCACGTCCTGCAGCACCAGCGGCTGCAACGAGGGGTCCTTGTTGGAATTGGCGTGGGAGCAATCCACCACGATGTTGGCAGGCAGCGAGTGCCGCGACAATTCCTTCTCCACCAGCGTCACGGTGACGGAGTCGTAGTTCGGGCCCTTGGCACCGCCGCGCAGGACGATGTGCCCGTAGCCGTTGCCGCGGGTGCGCACGATGACCACCTTGCCTTCGGTGTTGATGCCCAGGAAGCTGTGCGGGTTGGATACCGACAACAGGGCGTTGATGGCCACCTGAAGGCCGCCGTCGGTACCGTTCTTGAATCCCACGGGGGTGGATAGCCCGCTGGCCATCTCGCGGTGGGTCTGCGACTCGGTGGTGCGCGCCCCGATGGCGCTCCACGCCACGAGGTCGCCGAGATACTGCGGGCTGATGGGATCGAGCGCCTCGGTGCCCGCAGGCAGCCCCAGTTCATTGATGTCGAGCAGCACCTTGCGGGCCAGTTGCAGACCGTGCTCGATGTCGAAGGAGTCGTTCATGTGCGGGTCGTTGATCAGTCCCTTCCAGCCCGTGGTGGTGCGTGGCTTCTCGAAGTACACGCGCATCACCACGGCGATGGTGTCGGCGATCTCGTCGGACAACGCCTTGAGGCGGCGGGCGTAGTCGAGCGCGGCCACGGGGTCGTGGATGGAGCACGGCCCCACGACGACCATCAGGCGGGGGTCGCGGCGATCGAGGATGCTCTCGACCACTTGGCGTCCCGCCAGAACCGTGCGTTCGGCGCGCTCGGTGAGCGGCACGCGGCGCTTGATTTCCGTGGGCGTGGCGAGCACGTCCTGGGACACGACGTTGACGTTGTTGAGGAGCTTGTCGTCCATGGCGAAATTGACCCCTGAAGAAACGAAAGGCTGCCGTCGGCAGCCACCTTCGAACATTGTAGCCAGCCGGGGCTCGCAGCTCAACGCGCTGATTTCAATGGCCAAAGGCCGCCAGGTCACCGCTCAACCCTTGGTCGCCAGTGCCGATAATCAGTTCCATGGTCCAGTTGCGGAGCTTTGCCATGCGTTTTTCTGCCAGCGCGATGCTGGGGCTATGGAGCGCCACCGCCGTGGCGGCCCAGTGGGTTGACATCGCCTCGCCCGGTGCACAGATGATGCAGTTCGATGCGGGCAGTGTGGTTCGCGAGGGTGACGTGGTTCGCGCGTGGGACAAGGTGGTGCACCCGCGCGACCAGAGCCTGGGTAGCGGGGACGCGGCGTACCGAAGCGTCCGGACCCTGATGGGCTATCACTGCGTCCGCCGCACGTCGCTGCCGCTGGCGCGCGTGTTCTTCACCGAGGATGGGCTCGAGATTCTGCGCGCCAACGTGGAGGGCGTGGAGTTGTCCCAGCCGGTGGTACCCGACTCGCCGCGGGCACGCATGCTGGAGCTGGCATGTGCGAAGCCAGCGGGCAGCGAATCGCCGGGGGCGGGAGCAGCGGCAGCGCCGCGGGTCACGGCCGGCGCCGCTGCGGCGGCGTCGCCGCGCGGTGCCGCGCCAGCCGGCGCTGCCGAGCCTGCTGCGCGGCCCGGGGAGGACACGCGTGCGCGACCACCTGCCAAGCCCGCGCCAGCCGGCCCGCCAGAGAGGGCGGATGCGTCGCCCCCCGCCGAGAAGGCGGCCCGCGAAGGCAAGACCAACGCGGGCGACGGTTCCCCAGGACCATCGATCGCGGCCAATCCCGCGAGGAGCGAGCAGCGCGCCGCTTCGGCGGAACCGGGCACAACCGGGGACAAGGCCGCGAAAGTCGCGGATACGCCGCCGCGGGCGGACAAGCCCGGGCCGCGCGCTCCTGGAACGAAGGTGCGCTGGAGTTACGAAGGCAAGCAGGACGGCCCTTCGTCCTGGCACAAGCTCGATCCGGAGTTCCAGCTATGCAGCCAGGGGCAGCGCCAGTCGCCCATCGACATCAGGGACAGCGTCCGGGTGCAGATCGACGGGTTGAAGTTCGACTACAGGCCCTTCTCGCTGCGCATTGTGGACAACGGCCGCACGGTGCAGGTGACCGTGCCGCCGGGAAACCTCATGACGCTGGGCACGCGCAGCTATGAGCTGCTGCAGTTCCATTTCCACAAGCCCAGCGAGGAGCGTATCGCTGGCAAGGCCTACGAGATGTCAGCGCACTTCGTCCACAAGTCCAAGGACGGCAGGATGGTGGTGCTGGCGGTGATGTTCGTGCACGGACCCGAGCATCCCGTGATCCAGGCTCTGTGGAACCACCTTCCCCTGGAGCCCGGGCGTGACGAGGAGATCACCGGTGTCAAGGTTGATTTGCAGGCCCTGCTGCCGAGGAACCGCAGCTACTTCACGTACATGGGATCGCTCACCACGCCGCCATGCACGGAGGGCGTGCAATGGGTCGTGCTGAAGACCCCGGTGCCCATCTCCCGCGGCCAGGTGAGCGTATTCGGAAAGCTCTATGGCATGAATGCCCGTCCAGTGCAGCCGTCCCACGGCCGGCTGATCAAGGAAACGCTCTGAAGGACAAATCGCCAGCGGAAGACCAACGCTGCGTATCTGTTGCCCTGCAACACCGACACCGCCGGCTGGGAGCCCAGGTCGCCTATCCTTTGCGGAATGAGCCTGGAATTGGACAGCCGCGGAGTGGCGCAGGACTGCTCGTCCCGGGGCGAGACCTGCAAGAAGAGCCTGGAGGCCGCGACGTAGCCCGTTACGGAAACTAGATCGCCTTCACCCGCACCCGTCGCGAGGGCTCCAGGGCGGGACCCAGCGGATTGCGCAGCGGCCGGCCAAAGCCGTCCGCGGAGAGCTCGAACACATCGCCCGGGCGGGTGGGCACCTGCTGTATGAAACTGCCCGTCGCCGCGCCGAGGAAGTGCACGTGCACGTCGCCCGCATGGCGGAAGTGCCGGTAGCGGAAGTGGTGGTGCTCGAGATTGCCAACCGAGTGGCACATGTTTTCCTCGCCGGACAGCCACTCGGACTCCCAGACCACCTGTTCGCCGCGCAGCAGACGCGCGCGGCCCCGCAGGTCGCGGGGCAGTTCACCCAGCAGCAGTTCGGGCCCGAAGCTGCTCGGGCGCAGCTTGCTGTGTGCGAGGTAGAGGTAGTTCTGGCGTTCGATCGCATGGTCCGAGTACTCGTTGGCGAGCGCGAACCCCACCCGCAAGGGCGTACCGTCATGGTCGATGACGTACAACCCGGCCACTTCCACTTCTTCGCCGCCATCCTCGGCGTAGGCCGGGAGTTCGAGCGGTTGCTCCGGGGGCACCACCCAGCGGCCGTCGCCCTTGTAGAACCATTCCGGCGCGCGCCCGATGGCGTCGGGTGAAGGTTTGCCGCCCTCCACGCCCCACTTGAACATCTTCATGGAGTCGGTGAGGGCGGTGTCGTCCGCCTGGATCTTCGCGTGCATGGCGTCGCGCGCCGCCGCGCTTCCCAGGTGAGACAGCCCCGTCCCGGTGACCAGACAGTGGGCTGGATCAGGGTGATCGATGGGGGGCAGCAGGCGCCGCTGCGCGATCAGGTGGGCCCACTGCTCTGTGCCCGTGCCCGCCCGGGATGCCGCCAGATCCGCCAGAGGACGGCCCGTGTGCGCCGCCTCGAGCGCGAGGTCGCGCACGCGTACCGGCCCGTCGAGCACCCGGACCGTGGCGCCGTCATCCGACAGTGCCACCCGTCGTGATCCATCCCGATCCAGAAACTGGATCAACCGCATGGCTCTTTATCCCCCCCAGTGGTACCGGCGCATCTGCCCACCGCGACGGCGCCGGTTACAACGACTCCGCGAGTCTGCGGCGCTTGTCATGGCACGGTCACGCGCGCGGCGGCGCGCGCCGCAGCGGATGGTCAGGGCTTGCGGGACCACGCCACCGTACGGCGCAGCGCGTCCTCCAGCGGCGTGGGCCTTTGGCCGAAGGCAGTTTCGAACCGGGAGCTGTCGAGCACGAAGTCGTCCTCGAACTCGTAAAGCATTTCTCGCAACTCGCGCAACTGCTCGTCGAACAGGCCGGCCAGCCGCAGCAGCCAGCGCGGCGCCACCGACAGCGACCCGCCGGTGCCCGCCAGGCCGGCGATCAGCGCCACGATGTTGCGGGTGGAGCGGGCCGGCGCGGTGGGGACAATCCAGGTTCCGCCCGCCGCCCCGGAGCGCTCTCCCAGCGTGACGAGTGCGAGGGCGAAGTCATCGATGAAGGTGAAGCTGTGCAGGCGGTCGGGGTTGCCCACCACCTGGGCGGACTTGCCGGCCAGCAGACGGCCGAACACGCGGCTGCCCAGCATGGAGGCATCGGTAACGCCGGGGCCGAAGAAGTCCGAGCCCCGCCCGATGGCCACGCGCACCCTGCCCGCCGCGTGGGCGTCGCGCAGCAGCTCCGCCACCTCGGCGCGAATGCGGCCCTTCACGGTGTCCGCCGTTTCGGGCAGACCCTCGCGGATGGGGCCTCTCACGTGGCCCCATGCATAAACGTTGTCGCCATACACCAGCGTTGCGCCCGCGTGAGCGGCACCCTCGGCAATGCCGCGGGCGATGGCAGGCAACTCGCGCCAGCGGGAGTAGGGCAGGCCCACGCAGTGATACACCACCGCCGCTTCCTCGCAGGCCTCGCGCGTGAGGCGAGGGTCGGCCGCATCGCCGCCGGCCACCTGCGTCTGTGCATCCTTTTCGAACGGCACCTTGCCGCTGCGGTTCACCAGGCGCACCGGCAGGCCGCGGCGGCGCAACTCGCGCATTACCGCGAGACCCATCGGCCCGGTTCCGAACACCACGTGCATTGCGTGCTGCGCCATGTGAGCATCCTCCCGGGGTTACGCCGTGACGTTGGCTTTTATACTCGGTTTTTGCCGCAAACCATACGGCTGTTCCGCGACCTGGGGTTTCCATGAACGTCATTGCCAACGGTGTTCGCATCCACTACACCGTCGAGGGGGAGGGGCCATGGCTGGCGATGAGCCACTCGCTGGCCTGCGACCTGCACATGTGGGACGCGCAGGCGGCGGCCCTGCGCGGCCGCTACCGGGTGCTGCGCTTTGACACCCGCGGCCACGGCCGCAGCGACCCGCCGCCGGGCGTCTGGAGGATCGAGGATCTGGCGGCTGATCTGGACGGCCTGCTCAATGCCCTCGGCATCGAGCGCTGCGCCTTCGTGGGCCTGTCCATGGGCGGCATGATCGCCATGACCCACGCGCTGCTGCATCCCGGCAGGCTCGAGCGGCTGGTGCTGTGCAACACCACCAGCCGCATTCCGCCCGAGGCGCAGCCTGTGTGGCAGCAGCGCATGGACACCGTGGCCGCCATGGGCATGGAGCCGATGGTGCAGCCCACCCTGGAGCGGTGGTTTACCGCCGGGTTTCGCACCCGCTGCCCCGAGGTGATCGCTGCCGTCGCGCGCATGATTAGAGCCACGCCGCCGGCGGGCTACCTGGGCTGCGGCGCTGCGATCCGCGCCCTGGATCTCACCTCCCGGCTGAGCGCCATCGCCGTACCCACGCTGGTGATCGGCGGCGATCAGGATGCGGGGACGCCCGTGGAGGCGGCGCGGGCCATCCAGCTTGCCATCCCGGGCGCGCAGTTGGCGGTGATTCCCTCGGCGGCGCATCTCTCCAATCTGGAGCAGCCGGAGCTGTTCGGCCAGCTGGTGGCGCGTTTTCTCGACGGGGTGTAGCGGGCTTACGCGGCGGCGGCAGCCGGCAGCGCCACAAGGTCGAGTTCACGGCGCCGCGGACCCAGCCACTTCACCAGGATCTGCCAGGTGTCCAGGTCGAAGGCAGGGCGCTCGCGGCGCGCTTCGAGCGTCTCGTGCAGGTCGGCTTCGCTATCGGCGCTGCCCAGGTAGCACCAGCGATCGAGCACGTGCACCCAGGTGCGGCCCGAGGGCGCCGTCTCGCGTACCCCCACGGGTCCGGAGAAAGGCCACGACTCCAGGCGCAGCCGGTACAGCGCGTGGGCGAGCCTCAGGCCGTGGGCCACGGGCGTTTCCTCGCCGCAGCACGCGCCCCGGCACTTGCGCAGCTGGCGGGCAAAGCAGGGCCCCCGGCCGCCCTTTTCCAGGCCCAGCAGCCGCAGGCACAGACCATGGGCATCGGCGATCTCGCGCAGGGCGCGCAGCGCCTGAGTGCGCGAGCGGAACAGCCCGTACAGGTCGCGGGTGGCGCCGAAATCGATCTGCCCCGCGCTCACCAGCGCAGGCGCCGCGGTGGACAGGGCGTTCCAGTAGAGCGTGCAGAGATCGTCATTGCGCCGCAGAAGGCGGTTGTACACCGGCGCCAGGCGTTTCACCAGGCGCGCCTCGGTGAGCAGGGCGCCGAGTTCGCCGCCGGTCTCCTGCCACTGAACATCGCGCACCTCCTGGGCGATGCGCATGTCCTTTGCCACCCTGCGCCCCGAGGTGAAGTGCGACAACACCCGGCTGCGCAAATGGACGCTCTTGCCCACGTATAGCGCGATGCCGCCCTCGCCGCGGAAGGTGTAGACGCCCGGCGCCTCGGGAATGCGCTCGACAGCCAGGGCATCCAGGCCCGGCGGCAGATTCGGGGTGCGCAGCAGGTCGTTTACCGTCTGGGTCACCGCGGCCTCGCCGGGCGCCACGCGCAGCGCTTCGGCGAAGTGGTGCAGCGCCCGTGCGTCTGCCAGGGCGCGATGGCGGATGGGGCAGTGGATGCCATGGCGCGCGATGATGCTGTCCAGGTTGTGGCGTCGCTCCGCGGGGAACAGCCGGCGCGACAGGCGCACGGTGCACAGTACGCGGCTGCGGAAGGTGATACCCGCGCGCTCGAATTCGTTGCGCAGGAAGCCATAATCGAAGGGCGCGTTATGGGCCACCAGGAGGCGGTCCTCCAGGCGCTCCAGCAGTTGCGCCGCCAGCACTGCAAAGGGGGGCGCATCGGCCACCATGGCATTGTTGATCCCGGTGAGGGCCTCGATGGCGGGGGGAATGCGCAGGCCCGGGTTCACCAGCGTGGACCACTCCTCCACCGCCGTGAGCCCCGGCCCGGCGCAGACGATGCCGATCTCGGTGATGCGGTCGGCGTGTGCCGTGGCGCCAGTGGTTTCCAGGTCGAGGAAGGCGACGGGTTGGTCGAACATGGCCGCAAGACTAGCAAGGAATCGCCTGCCCGCCGGGCGGCTTCCTGGGCAGCGCCGGGCGGCTGCCTATAATCGTGGTCCCCGTTGCCAGCCCGGAGAACGCCATCGTGACCGCCCATCGCCTGCTCGCCGTGCTTGCCGCCACCTGTATGTGGACGGGCGAGGCGGGTGCCCACGCGGGCCACGATGATTCTGCCCACACCGCGGTGGAGGTAATGTCCTGCGAGTCGCCGCCGTCCAACGCGGTGCTGGCGCTGCCGGCGCCCCTGTCGGAATGGGCTGGCATCGAATGCAGTCCCATGGGCCAGCAACTGGTGCCCGGGCCGGGATGGCAGTGGCGTTATCCGGCCAGCTTCAAGGTGCGGCCAATGATTCCGGCCTGGTCGCCTGCGGCCTCGGAAGACCAGCCGGGCGCCAAGTACTTCATCGCCCTCGAACTGGAGACCGTGGGTCCGCAGGCCCTGGCGCAGCGGCATGCCTGGCTCGCCGCGCAGTTGGTCAATTACCGCGAGCTGGAGCCCATTGCACCGCGCGCCATGCTGCGTCTTCGGGCCGAAAACAACCTCGGCCACGAATTCGAGGTGTGGTTTCCCGAGTTCGAGCAGCAGCGGCGCTGGGCGGTGCTGTGCGTGCCCGAATGCCGTATCGACTACGCCTTCCGCTTGCAACCGGTGATGGCGCGCTGAGTACCCGCTACCCCGGAAACAGCTCCCATGGAAGCATTCCTGCGCGAAGACGCCGTCCTGCCCGATGATGCCCAGGATGCGGCACTGCTGGGCCGCGCGTGGCTCCCCGGGCCGGTGCCGGGCCCCTCGCCCGTGACGGTGCAGGGCGGCGAGGTGTTCGACCTGAGTCCGGTCGCGCCCACGGTGGCGGAGCTGCTCGATCGCCCGGAGCCCGCTGCACTGCTGCGCGAGGCCGTCAAGCGCGGCGTCGCCCGACCCGTGGGGGCGCTGCGGGCGGTGCTTGCCAACAGCGAGGAGCGCCGCCGCGACCTTTCCCGGCCCTGGCTGCTGGCGCCCTGCGACCTGCAGGCTGTACGGGCCTGCGGGGTCACCTTTGTGGCAAGCATGCTGGAGCGCGTCATCGAGGAGCACGCTCGGGGTGATGCATCCCAGGCCGAGGAAATTCGCGCCCGTCTGGACCAGGAACTGGGGGCGGCCCTGTCCAGCGTGAAGCCGGGTTCTCCCGAAGCCGCCCGGGTGAAGGCCGTGCTGGGCGAGCGCGGCCTGTGGTCGCAGTATCTGGAAGTGGGCATCGGACCGGATGCGGAGGTATTCAACAAGGCCCAGCCGCTTTCCGCCGTGGGCACGGGCGCGGACATCGGCATCCTCGACACCTCCTCCTGGAACAATCCCGAGCCCGAACTGGTACTGGCCGTGGACAGCGCCGGACAGGTGCGCGGCGCCACCCTGGGCAATGACGTGAACCTGCGCGACTGGGAGGGCCGCAGCGCCCTGCTGCTGGGGCGTGCCAAGGACAACAATGGCAGCTGCGCCATCGGTCCCTTCATACGACTGCTGGACCGGGATTTTCCCCTAGAGGCGCTGCGCGACACCCGCATCGGGGTGGAGGTGCTCGGCGAGGACGGGTTCGTTCTGAGCGGCGAGTACACGTTGCGCCACATCAGCCGCGACCCTCTGGAACTGGTGTGCCACGCCATGGGGGCGCACCACCAGTATCCCGACGGCCTGATGCTGTTCCTCGGCACCGCCTTCGCGCCAACGCAGGACCGCGGCGAGCCGGGGCGCGGCTTCACCCATCGGGCGGGTGATCGGGTGGCCATCCGCGCGCCACGCTTGGGAACCCTGGTGAACCGGGTGGACTTCGCCCACCGCATCGCGCCGTGGACCTTCGGCGCAGGCGCGCTGATGCGCAACCTGGCTGCCCGCGGATTGCTCCCAGCCCATGGGGCGGCGCGCCCGTGACGCAGGGGAGGGTGGATTTTCGGTCGCGCGGGGGTATGATGCCGTCGTGTTACGGGGTCATGTGGTCGGCGGTACTTGAGTGCCATGCACGCTCCAAGCTCCCGGACATGGATGCGGATGGCAGCCCGCCGAAGACAGACAAACCTAGGAGACACACTCATGGCCACCGGTACCGTCAAGTGGTTCAACGACGCCAAGGGGTTCGGCTTCATTACGCCGGACGACAAGAGCGAGGATGTGTTCGCGCACTTCTCGGCAATCAAGATGAACGGCTTCAAGACCCTCAAGGAAGGCCAGCGTGTCAGCTTCGAAGTGACCGTGGGCCCCAAGGGAAAACAGGCGTCCAACATCCAGGAAGTCTGATCTTCCGGGCTGCCTGCCTCGCCGTAGCTTCCGAACCCGCGCTCGCGCGGGTTTTTTGTT
>DAIPHN010000039.1:0-1365 GCA_036771335.1 Burkholderiales bacterium | reverse complement strand
GTGCAGGCCGCCGCCGCTGTGCTCGACGGCCACGTGGTGGCCACGCCCTGCCTGCCCTCGCGCACCCTGTCCGAGGTGACGGGCGCGCAGGTCTGGCTCAAGTTCGAAAACCACCAGTTCACCGCCTCCTTCAAGGAGCGCGGCGCGCTCAACAAGCTTGCTTCCCTGAATGCCACCCAGCGCGCCGCCGGTGTGATCGCCGTGTCGGCGGGCAACCATGCCCAGGGTGTGGCCTATCACGCCCGCCGCCTGGGAATTCCCGCCGTCATCGTCATGCCGCGCACTACGCCTCACGTGAAGGTGGAGCGCACCCGCGGCCATGGCGCCGAGGTGATCCTGGCCGGCGATGGCTTCGACGAAGCCAAGGCCCAGGCCATGGCGGTGATGCAAAGCCGTGGTCTCACGCTGGTGCACCCCTACGACGACCCTCTCGTGATGGCAGGGCAGGGCACCATCGCCCTGGAGATGCTCGCCGCCCAGCCCGACCTGGAGGTGCTGGTGGTGCCCATCGGTGGCGGCGGGCTGATTTCGGGCATCGCAACGGCGGCCAAGGCGATTTCGCCCGGGATTGCCGTGGTGGGCGTGGAGGCGGAGCGGTTTCCCTCCATGGCCTGCGCCCTGGAGGGGCGTGCGCCGGTGTTCGGCACCTCCACCCTGGCCGACGGCATTGCCGTGAAGGAACCCGGCCGCCTCACCCTGGAAGTGGTGCGGCGCCTGGTGGAGCGGGTGCTGCTGGTGGACGAGGGCGACATTGAGGGCGCCATCCTGCTGCTGCTGGAGATCGAGAAGACCGTGGCCGAGGGCGCGGGCGCCGCCGGGCTCGCCGCCCTGCTGCGCCACCGCGAGCGCTTCGCCGGGCGCCGCGTGGGTCTGGTGATCTGCGGCGGCAATATCGACCCCCTCACCCTCGCCGACGTGATCCAGCGCGGCATGGTGCGCACCGGCCGGCTCACGCGGCTCACCGTGGCGCTGCGCGACCTGCCCGGTTCGCTGGCCCGGGTGACCGCCGCGCTGGCCGAGGCCAACGCCAACATCGAGGAAGTGCACCACCAGCGCGCCTTCACCAACCTGCCCTTGCAGGAGACCGAGGTGGATTTCGTTCTGGAGACCCGCGGTTTCGAGCATGTGCGGCAAGTCATCGAACGGCTGCGGGCGGCCGGCTTCGAGGCCAGGCTGCACAACGACTGAGCGGGCCCCGCGGCGCGCCGTCCAACAGGGCGCGGGCGCTCGATTCGCGGCCTGAAGGCGGGCACAATCCCGGGCCATGACGCTCCGAAAACGAACCGACAAGCCCTCCGCTCCCGCGCCCGGCGCAGCTTCCGCCGGACCGGCCGCCCCCCCGCCCGCCAGGGCCGGCGCGGCGCC
>DAIPHN010000038.1:0-20843 GCA_036771335.1 Burkholderiales bacterium | reverse complement strand
CCACGCCCTAGCGCGCCGCCGCCTGTAAGGCGACCCGCCCGCCCTGGCTTATCCCCAGCGCGCCCACCTTCCCGGCCACTCCCGGCATGGCCCGCTGGGCCGCCACCGTGGCGGTGATGTCGGCCATGCCGCGATCAGTGTCGAACTTGCCGAACAGCTCAAAGGCCTTCTGCCAGTCGGCCTCGGTGTAGCCCAGCTCGATGCCGGGCTGGATGCGCCAGAACAGGTCCGGCGCCACCACCACGTAGCCCTCCTCCGCGTAGTAGTCGGCCACCTCGCGGATGTAGGCATTGACGCCGAAGATCTCCTGGCACAGCACGATGCCCGGACCCTTGCCCGATTTGGGCACGGCCTTGTAGGCCTTGAACTTGCCGCCGTCGGCGGCGTTGATTTCGATCCAGGTGCCCGCCATGAGACGCTCCTTACCCTTCTGAACGGTTGCATGCCGCCGGGCAAGCCCCGGCGCGAGAGGCGGCTTGTACCGCGCGGCGCTTCGACAAGTCAATCCGGCCGCCTTGACAGGGCGCCAGGGCACCCAATGGATTGAATCAGCGTTCCGGGCAGCCCGTCCGGGCCAACCCCGCCGCCCGCCTTGCGCCTTGCATTTACCCACCCGAGGTAGAACAACATGACCGCCCGTTCCCGCCGCCGTTTCTTCAGGCTCCGTCCACGCTGGCCACCGCCTGACGGGTGGCTGCACCCGAACCCGACGCCAAAGACGCTTCGGCGCTGCGGGCGGCGTTGCGCTCGGCCGCCTTCTGCAGCGTGCCGAAGATGTGGGCCCAGCCCATGGCGCCCTGCAGCATCAGCAGCATCCAAAGGCCGTAGCGAATGCGATACAAGGTCCCGACCACGGGCTGGGTGTAGACAATGGGGAGGAGCACCACCAGGCTGAAGGCGAGCAGGGCCAGCATCGCAGACCGCGGGCGAAAGACATCCACGCGATCCTGCGGCACGGCGGCGAGGCCCACGGCGCGCGGGACGGCTTCGCGCGGCCGTGGCGGAACAACCCTGTCGCTCTGTGCGCTTTCGCCTATGCGCCGATGGCGCCGCGACGCTTCTCTCAGTCTCCGGCCCTGCGGCTCCATGGGGCTGCCGGAACTAAGTTCGCCGTTGCAATCGTGCGACACGAGGTGTGCCTGTGCGGAACTATTCAACTGTAATTGAGCGTGACCCGCAGACAGGTCTGTTCGTCGGGTATGTGCCCGGTTTCCCGGGCGCGCACTCGCAAGGCGCCAGCCTCGACGAACTGAACGCGAATCTTCGCGAGGTGCTCGAAATGCTTCTCGAAGACGGAGAACCAGAGCTCGACTCGGAGTTCATGGGCGTCCAGACCGTTGTGGTTGCGTGAGCGGTGGGAAACGTCCCGGTACTCAAACCCGCGTCGGTTGTGGCCATCCTGCTCAGGGTGGGGTTTGCGGAGGTCCGGCAAGGCGGGTCACACAAGCAGAGCCGGGACGCACGGGCTGGCGGCCACGGCGAACCCCGCCGCGACACGGGCCGCGCCCCGTTTTGGCGCCGGGGTACTTGCACCGCACTGTTTCGATGCGCACCCCCGGATGCACGGGGTGCGCGTCGCCGCGCGATGTGTTCTTTCAGTTCAGGAAATGCCGCTGCCATGCCATTGGCACGGGGGTTGCGCTTAAGTGCGCGCCGCGTCTCCTGAGGCGCGCACCGTCCGCCTCGCGAACCCAACCTGGAGTGCCAACGTCATGTCCCACGATCTGCACAACCGTTCCCGCCGCACGGCGCTGAAGACCCTCGCCGCGGGCGCCGCCGCCACCGCCGCCTCGCCCCTGTGGCTGCCGCGCGCCTTCGCGGCCGACTTCGTGGTGGGCGTCATCTACGTGGGTCCCAAGGACGACTACGGCTACAGCCAGGCCCAGGCCCAGGCCGCGGCCGCCATCAAGAAGATGCCGGGCGTGAAGGTGATCGAGCAGGAAAAGGTGGCCGAAACCACCGACGTGCAGAAGGTCATGGCTTCCATGATCGAGGAGGACGGCGCCAAGCTGGTGTTTCCCACCTCGTTCGGCTATTTCGACCCGCACATGCTCAAGATGGCCGAGAAGTACCCGCAGGTGCGCTTCGCCCACTGCGGCGGCCTGTGGACCGAGGGCAAGCACCCGAAGAACACCGCCAGCTACTTCGGCTACATCGACGAGTGCCAGTACCTCAACGGCGTGTGCGCGGGCCACGCCACCAAGAGCAAGAAGCTCGGCTTCATCGCCGCCAAGCCCATTCCCCAGGTGCTGCGCAACATCAACGCCTTCACCCTGGGCGCCAAGAGTGTGAAGCCGGACATCACCACGCAGGTCATCTTCACCGGCGACTGGCTGCTGCCGGTGAAGGAGGCCGAGGCCGCCAACAGCCTCATCGACCAGGGCGTGGACGTGATCACCATGCACGTGGACAGCCCCAAGGTGGTGGTGGAGACCTGCGAGCGGCGCGGCATCCATGTGTGCGGCTACCACGCCGACCAGTCCGCCCTGGCGCCCAAGGGCTACCTCACCGGCGCGGAATGGAACTGGCTCACGCCCTACACCACGCACGTGAAGGACGCCATGGCGGGCAAGCCGCTCAACAACTTCCTGCGCGGCGGGCTGAAGGACGGCTTCGTCAAGCCTTCGCCCTACGGCAAGGCGGTGAGCGAGGGCGCGCGCAAGCAGGCCGATGCCATCAAGGCGCAGATGATGAAAGGCGACTTCGCCATCTTCAAGGGCGAACTCAAGGACAACACCGGCAAGGTGGTGGTACCGGCGGGCACCGTGCACAAGCAGACCGACGTGGTGCTCGAGCAGATGAACTGGCTGGTGGCCGGCGTCATCGGCAAGGTCTGACGGGTCTTTCGTGGAAGCCGTGGCCGCGCTGCCGGCGAACGCCGGCACGCGGGCTCCCTTTGCCTCCGACACCGTGCGGCGCGCCGCCGAGGGGTTGCTGATCCCCCTCGGGGCGCTGGTCTTTTCCATGGTGCTCTTCGGGCTGTTCGTGCTCGCCCTGGGCAAGGATCCGCTCGCGGTCTACCTGCTCATATGGAAGGGCGCTTTTTCCACTGCCTTCGCCTGGCAGAACACCCTGCAGCGGGCCGCGCCGCTCATTCTCACGGCGCTGTGCGTGGCCATTCCGGCCCGGGCGGGGCTGATCGTCATCGGCGCCGAGGGCGCGCTGGTGCTGGGAGGGCTGGCGGCGGCGGTGTGCGGCCACCAGCGCTCGGGCGCGGCGCCGCTGGCGGTGCAGGCGTGCATGGCCGTGGCCGCCATGGCGGCGGGCGCGGCGTGGATCGCCCTGGCGGGCGGCCTGCGCCACTTTCGCGGTGTCAACGAGACCATCGGCAGCCTGCTGCTCACCTACATCGCCATTGCGCTGTTCAATCACCTCGTCGAAGGCCCTCTGCGCGATCCCGCCAGCCTGAACAAACCTTCCACCATGCCCATTGACGAGGCCAGCATGGTGGGCAACCTGCCGGGCCTGGACGTGCACTGGGGCCTGGTCTACGGCGTTGTCTTCTGCCTGGCCTGCCACGTGCTGGTCCGCCACACGGTGGCTGGCTTCGCGCTGCGCGTGGTGGGCGGCAACGCGCGCGCCGCGCGGCTCGCGGGGCTTCCGGTGGGAGCGCTCATCCTTGGCAGTTGCGCCGTTGGCGGGGCCGCGGCCGGGCTGGCGGGCATGGTGGAAGTGGCGGCGGTGCACGGCAGCGCCAACGCCTCGCTGATCGCCGGCTATGGCTACGCCGGCATCCTGGTGGCCTTCATCGCCCGCCACAACCCGCTCGCCATCGTGCCCGTGGCCATCCTGGTGGGCGGCATCAACGCCAGCGGCAGCATCCTGCAGCGACGTCTCGACCTGCCCGATGCCACCGTGCTGGTGCTGCAGGGCATCGCCTTCATGGCGATCCTGGCGGCGGAAACGCTCTACGGGCGCGCGCGCCTGTTCCAGCCCCGGGGCGCCTGAGATGGAAAGCGAAGCCCTGGGCTGGTACGGCGTGCCCATCGCGGTGCTGGGCGGCGCCATCCGCGTGAGCACGCCCTTCCTGTTCGTGAGCCTGGGCGAGTGCCTCACCGAGCGCAGCGGGCGCATCAACCTGGGCCTGGAGGGCGTGCTGGTGATGGGCGCCATGAGCGGCTACGCGGTGTCCTTCCTCACCGGCAATCCGTGGCTCGGGGTGCTGGTGGCCGGGCTGGCCGGCATGGCCCTGGGGCTGCTGCACGGCCTGGTGTGCAGCCTGGCGCGGGTCAGCGACATCGCCGTGGGCATCGGCCTGATGCTGCTGGGCACCGGGCTCGCCTTCTTCCTGGGCAAGCCCTACGTGCAGCCCAAGGCGCCTACCCTGCCCGCGCTGCACCTGGGCGACTGGTCGGCCTCGCCGCAAATCCAGGCCGCCCTGCAGATCAACGTGCTGTTCCTGGCAGGCATCGCGCTGGCCATTGCCATGGCGTGGGCATTTCGCGCCACGCGCTGGGGCCTGATCGTGCGCATGGTGGGCGACAGCGCCGACGCCGCCCGCGCCATGGGCTATCCGGTGGCCGCGGTGCGCACCCTGTGCACGGCGGCGGGCGGTTTCCTCGCCGGCGTGGGCGGCGCCTTCCTGTCGCTCTACTACCCCGGCAGCTGGAACGAGGGCCTGTCCAGCGGCCAGGGCCTCATGGCCGTGGCGCTGGTGATCTTCGCGCGCTGGCGCCCGCTGGCCTGTTTCTGGGCCGCGCTGCTGTTCGGCGGGGCGGGCGCCATCGGCCCGGCGTTGCAGTCGGTGGGCGTCACGGGCGGCTACTACCTGTTCAACGCCGCGCCCTATGTGCTCACCCTGGCCATCATGATCTTCACCAGCTCGCCCAACCGCACCCTGGCCGGGGCGCCCGGCGAGCTGAGCGTGACCCGATGATCGACTCACCCCGATGAAGGAGGTTTTTCCATGAGCGGACTGGGCGGACTCAACAAGTCGCCGAACGGCGTGGTGCTGGGCCTGGTGCAACTGCAGTTGCCGGTGGTGCGCACCCCGGGGGAGCTGGCGGCGCAGACCGGGCGCATCTGCGAGATGGTGGCCAAGGCGCGGCGCAACAACCCGGCCATGGATCTGGTGGTGTTCCCCGAATACGCGCTGCACGGCCTGTCCATGGACACCGACCCGGCCATCCTGTGCCGCATGGACGGCCCCGAGGTGGCGGCCTTCCGCCAAGCCTGCATCGACAACCGCATCTGGGGCTGCTTCTCCATCATGGAGCACAACCCCGGGGGCAACCCCTACAACGTGGGCATCATCCTCGACGACCGCGGCGCGCTGCGCCTGTACTACCGCAAGCTGCACCCCTGGGTGCCGGTGGAACCCTGGGAGCCGGGCAACCTGGGCATCCCGGTGTGCGACGGCCCGAACGGCTCGCGCATCGCGCTCATCATCTGCCACGACGGCATGTTCCCCGAGATGGCGCGCGAGTGCGCCTACAAGGGTGCCGACATCATGATTCGCACCGCCGGCTACACCGCGCCCATCCGCCACTCCTGGCAGGTCACCAACCAGGCCAACGCCTTCAGCAACCTCATCTACACCGCCAGCGTGTGCATGTGCGGCAGCGACGGCACCTTCGATTCCATGGGCGAGGGCATGTTCGTGAACTTTGACGGCACGACGCTCGTGCAGGGCAGTCACCGCCCCGACGAGATCATCACCTGCGAGCTGCGGCCCGACCTGGTGCGCGAGGCGCGGCGCGTATGGGGCGTGGAGAACAACATCTACCAGTTCGGCCATCGCGGCTACGTGGCGGTGAAGGGCGGCGCGCGCGACTGTCCCTACACCTACATGCGCGACCTGGTGGCGGGCCGCTACCACCTGCCCTGGGAAGCCGAGGTGGCGATCACCGACGGCACCGGCTGCGGCTTTCCCGCGCCCAGCCGCGAATACACTGGCGAGCCCGCCGCGGACGAGGCGCGCAAGTATGGGTGAGCGATTCGTCGCCGCGGACCCCTACCCGTGGCCCTTCGACGGCGCGCTGCACGCCGGCAACACCGCGCTGGTGATCATCGACATGCAGACCGACTTCTGCGGCGTCGGCGGCTACGTGGACAAGATGGGCTACGACCTGTCGCTCACGCGCGCGCCCATCGAGCCCATCCGCGCCACGCTGGCGGGCATGCGGGCGCTCGGCTTCCCCATCATCCACACCCGCGAGGGCCATCGCCCGGACCTGTCGGACCTGCCGGAGAACAAGCGCTGGCGCTCGCGGCGCATTGGCGCGGGCATCGGCGACCCGGGGCCCTGCGGCCGCATCCTGGTGCGCGGCGAGCCCGGCTGGGAGATCGTGCCCGAGCTCGCGCCCCTGCCCGGCGAGCCGGTCATCGACAAGCCCGGCAAGGGTTCCTTCTGCGCCACCGACCTGGAGCTGATCCTGCGCACCCGCGGCATCCGCAACCTGGTACTCACCGGCATCACCACCGACGTGTGCGTGCACACCACCATGCGCGAGGCCAACGACCGCGGCTTCGAGTGCCTCATGCTGGAGGACTGCACCGGCGCCACCGACCACGGCAACTACCTCGCCGCGCTGAAGATGATCAAGATGCAAGGCGGCGTGTTCGGCGCCGTGGCGCCCTCGGCGCGGCTGCTGGAGGCGCTGGCGTGAACGCCTTCCGCCTGGGCTGATTCCGTGGCACACCCGCAGCCCCCCCACAGCGGCGCGCTCGCCATCGAGTGCCTGCACATGAGCAAGCGCTTCGGCGCCTTCACGGCCCTGGACGACGTCACCCTGCGGGTGAAGGCGGGCGCGTTCCATGCCCTGCTGGGGGAGAACGGCGCCGGCAAGAGCACACTGGTGAAGTGCCTGGTGGGCTACCAGCGGGCCGACGACGGGCAGGTGACGGTGGACGGGCGCGAGCGCGACATCCGCACGCCCCACGACGCCCACGCCCTGGGCATCGGCATGGTCTACCAGCACTTCACCCTGGTGCCCAGCATGAGCGTGGCGGAAAACCTGGTGATGTCGCGCGACCACGTGCCGGCGGTGGTGAACTGGCGGCGCGAACGCGACGCGCTGCGCGCCTTCATGGACACGGTGCCCTTCGCGCTGCCGCTGGATGCGCCCGTGTCCACCCTGGCCGCCGGCGAGAAGCAGAAGTGCGAGATCCTCAAGCAGCTCTACCTGCGGCGGCGCTTCGTGGTGCTGGACGAGCCCACCTCGGTGCTCACGCCCCAGGAGGCCGACGAGGTGCTGGGCATGCTGCGCCAGATGGCGGGGCGCGGGGAGGTCTCGGTGCTGCTCATCACCCACAAGCTGCGCGAGGTGATGGCCTTTGCCGACCGCGTGACGGTGCTGCGCCGCGGGCGGCTCGCCGGCGAAGGCGAGGTAAGCGGCCTGGACCCGGCCGCCCTGGCGGAGATGATGGTGGGCTCCCGCGAGGTGGCGCAGACGGCGCGGCACGCCCGCGTGGCCCATGCCGACGCCCCGGCACGGCTGAGCGTACGCGGGCTCACGGTGGCCGACGACACCGGCCTCGAAGCGGTGAGCGGCGTGGAATTCGAAGTACGTGCCGGCGAGATCCTGGGCGTGGCGGGCGTGTCCGGCAACGGCCAGCGCGAACTGGTGGAGGCGCTCATCGGCCAGCGCGCCGTGGCCGGCGGCGAGATCCGCGTCAACGGCGAGCCCTATGCCGCCACCCGGGCGCAGATGGCGCGGCACCGGGTGTTCAGCCTGCCCGAGGAGCCGCTGCGCAACGCCTGCGTAGGCGCCCTGGGCGTGGCGGACAACCTGGCGCTGCGCAACTTCGACCGCGCGCCGCTCGCCTTCGGGCCCTGGCTGCGGCGCGGCGCGCTGCGGGCCCAGGCGCGGCGGCTGATCGCCGAGTTCAAGGTCAAGACCGCCGGCCCGGAGGCGCCCATGGCCACCCTCTCGGGCGGCAACGTGCAGCGCGCCGTGCTGGCGCGCGAACTGTCGGGAGAGGTGTCGGTGCTGATCGTGGCCAACCCGGTGTTCGGGCTCGACCTGGCGGCAGTGGCGGAAATCCACGCCCGCATCATGGCGGCGCGCAACGCCGGCGCAGCGGTGCTGCTGGTGAGCGAAGACCTGGACGAACTGCTCGAGCTCTGCGACCGGCTGCTGGTGATGTTCGAGGGGCGCATGGTTCACCACACCACGCCGGCCGGGGCGGACATCGCGGTGATCGGCGGCCACATGGCCGGCCACGCCCATGCCCGCGAGGCGGCGGCATGAGCGCGCCCGCGGTGGTGGACGCCCTGCCGGGCCCCTTCGCCTTCGAGCCGGCTTCCACGGCGCTGCTGGTGATCGACATGCAGCGCGACTTCATCGAACCGGGCGGCTTCGGCGCCGCGCTGGGCAACGACGTGTCGCGCCTGGGCGGCATCGCGCCCACGGTGCGGCGCCTGCTGGAGGTGTGCCGCGCCGCGGGTCTGACGATCATCCACACCCGCGAGGCGCACCGCCCGGACCTGGCCGACTGCCCGCCGGCCAAGCGCAACCGCGGCGCGCCCAGCCTGCGCATCGGCGACACCGGACCCATGGGGCGCATCCTCGTGGCCGGAGAACCAGGCGCGGCCATCATCGATGCCGTGGCGCCTCTGCCCGGCGAGATCGTCATCGACAAGCCCGGCAAGGGCGCCTTCTACGCCACCGCCCTGCCCGAGCTGCTGCGCCATCGCGGCATCTCCCACCTCGTCTTCGCCGGCGTCACCACCGAGGTGTGCGTGCAGACCACCATGCGCGAGGCCAACGACCGCGGCTATGAATGCCTGCTGGTGGAAGACGCCACCGAGAGTTACTTTCCCGAATTCAAGCGCGCCACCCTGGAGATGATCCGCGCCCAGGGCGGCATCGTCGGCTGGACGGCGCGCTGCGACGCCGTGGAGGCCGCGCTGCGAGCGCGGGAGTGATCATGGAAGAAGCGGATATTCGCGCCTACGTGGCGGCCGCCGCGAAAGCCCAGGGCATGGCGCTGGACGCGGCCCAGCTGGAGCAGGCGGTGGCGGTGTTCACCCGCACGGCGGCCATCGCCGCGCCGCTGCTGCGCTTCGAACTGCCCGAGGACGCCGAGCCCGCGCCGGTGTTCCATCCATGAGCGCCCTGGCCCTGGCCGCGGCGGTGCGCGAGGGCCGCCTGCGGGCGGTGGAGGCGGTGGGCGAGGCGCTGGCGCGCATCAACCGGCACGACGGCACTGTCAACGCCTTCGTGCGCCATCGCGGCGAGCAGGCGCTGCGCGAGGCCGCCGCCCTCGACGCCGCCCGCGCCCGCGGCGAGCCCCTGCCGCCGCTTGCTGGCGTGCCCTTCGCCGTGAAGGACAACTTCGATCTGCGCGGCGAGGTGACCACCGCCGGGTCGCGGGTGAACCTCGGCCGCGCCCCTGCCGCGGCCGACGCGCTGGTGGTGCAACGGCTGCGCGCCGCCGGCGCCATCCCCGTGGGCGCCACCAACATGGATGCCTACGCTTACGGCTGCACCACCGAGAACACCGACTTCGGCGCCACCTTCAATCCCCGCGACCTGGCGCGCACGGCGGGCGGCTCCTCCGGCGGCTCGGCCGCCGCAGTGGCGGCCGGCATGGTGCCCCTCGCCCTGGGCACCGACACCAACGGCTCGGTTCGGGTGCCGGCGGCGCTGTGCGGCGTATTCGGCCTCAAGCCCACCTACGGGCGGCTGCCGCGCACCGGCACCTTCGCCTTCGTCCACGCCCTGGATCACCTGGGGTGCTTCGCCCGCGGCACGGCCGACCTGGCGGCGTGCTACGACGCCATGCAGGGCGGCGATGCCAGCGACCCCGCCTGCGACCCGCGTGCCGCACAGCCCGCCGGGGCGCAGCTGGCCCTGGGGGTGCAAGGCCTCAGGGTGGCGCGCCTGGGGGGCTACTTCGAGCAGTGGGCCGACGAGGGCGGTACGCGCGCCGTGCGCATGGCCGAGGCGCTGCTGGGAGCTCTGCCCGTGGCGCACCTGCCCCAGGCGGAGCTGGCGCGCGCCGCCGCCTTCCCCACCCCCGCCGCCTCGGGCGGCGCGCTGCACGGCGCCGCCGTGCACGCCCACTACGCCCGCTTCGAGCCCCACTCCCGCGACCGCTTCCTGGCCGGCGCCCTGACGCCCGCCGCCTGGTACGTGCGCGCCCAGCGCTTCCGCGCCTGGTTCCGCGGCCAGCTCGAAGCGCTGTTCGAGCGCTTCGACGTGCTGCTGGCGCCCGCCACCCCGGTGACCGCCACGCTGCTGGGCCAGGAGCGCATCGACTTGAACGGCATGGCGCTGCCGCTGCGGCCCAGCATGGGCCTGCTCACGCAGCCCATTTCCTTCGCCGGGCTGCCCGTGGTGGTGGCGCCGGTGGCCGGGTCGGGCCAGGCGCCGTCGGGCGTGCAGATCATCGCCGCGCCCTGGCGCGAAGATCTGTGCCTGCGCGTGGCCGCGCACCTTGAAAACGCCGCCGTGGCGTCGGCGCCAGCAGCGGAGGGCTTTGCCTGATGGAGATCAATCTTCCCCATGTGCTCGCCGAGGTGACCGCAGCCTTCGAGCGCTACGAACGGGCCCTGGTGAGCAACGACGTGGCGGTGCTGAACGAGCTGTTCTGGCACAGCCCCCACACCCTGCGCTACGGCGTGGGCGAGAACCTCTACGGCCACGCAGAGGTGGCCGCCTTCCGCCGGGCGCGCTCGCCCGCCAGCCTGGCGCGCACCATCCTGCGCACCGTCATCACCACTTACGGGCGCGACTTCGCCACCGCCAACATCGAGTTCCATCGCCCGCCGTCCGAGAGCGTGGGCCGGCAGAGCCAGACCTGGGTACGCATGCCGGCGGGGTGGCGCGTGGTGGCGGCGCATGTGAGCTTCCTCGCCCGGTAGGGCGCGCGGCGGCACGCGCGTTTCGCCGCGCAGGAGCGTGTGATAGCTTGCCGACGTCATGGCCACGGCCGCCTCCCGGGTGGCGAGCGTGGCATGGTCACCCACCCCTTCACCGCCGAGCGGCAGCGCACCGCCTGATCTCCCCCGTGCCCCATTCCATCGCCTCATCGCTGGCCGGCATCGCGTGCGCGCTGGCCGTGGCGTGCGCCCATGGGCAACAACTGGAACCGCGCGCCTATTCCAACATCCCCGTGGGCATCAACTTCGCCGTGGCGGGGTATTCCTACTCGAGCGGCGACGTGCTGCCCGACCCTTCCGTTCCCGCCAAGGACGCCGCGGCGAAGGTCAACGCGCTGTTCGCGGCCTACTCCCGGTCCCTCGACCTGGGGGGGCAATCGGGGCTGGTCAGCGTGATCGTGCCCTGGGCATCGGGCACGGCGTCGGGCCTGCTGGAGGAGCAGCCCGCCAGCGTGGAGCGCACCGGCTTCGGCGATCCGTCCCTCAAGCTGTCCATGAATTTCCTTGGCGCCCCGGCGCTCACCTTCAAGGAATTCGGCGGCTACCGGCAGGAGACCATCGTGGGCGGCAGCCTGCAGGTCACCGCGCCGCTGGGCAGCTACGACCCAGCGAAAATCGTCAACGTGGGTACCAACCGCTGGACCGTGAAGCCCGAGCTGGGCGTCTCCCGCGCCCTGGGCAACTGGGTGCTGGAGGGCGCGCTGGCGGTGTCGCTGTTCACCGACAACCACGACTACCAGGTGAACCGCACCCGCACCCAGGCACCGCTTTACTCGGCCCAGGCGCACCTGGTCTACAACTTCCGCCCCGGGCTGTGGGGCGCGGTCAACTACACCTTCTACGCCGGCGGGCGCAGCAGCGTGGACGGCGTGGCCCGCGACGACCGCATCGAGAACTCGCGCTGGGGGCTCACTCTCACCGTCCCCCTGGACCTGCGCAACTCCATCAAACTCTACGCCAGCACCGGCGTGCTGGCCCGCACCGGCACCGATTTCGACATGGCGGGCATCGCCTTCCAGCACCGCTGGGGTGGGGGATTGTGAGCCGGGCGCGCCGAAGCACCCCGGGCACGGCTACTCCAGCGTAACGGCCTGCGGCCGCCCGGGCCACACGCCCCGCGCCACGGCACGCGCGCCGCTGAAGACCAGCCAGCTCTGCTTGCCGTAGTGGGGCAGCGGGCCCGCCAGCGCGGCGACGGCGGAAGGGTCGGAAGCCGCCACCAGGGCCAGGGTGGCGCCGCCGGCGTCGCGCTCCAGCCACACCTGGGCGCTGCTGCCTGCGGGCGCGGCGCCGGGCGATTCGCGCAGCCCCCGGGCGCGGGCGAAGGCTGCCACCCGTGCCGCGTCGCCCACTACCAGCGCGGGTTCGGCGGTACCCAGGGCCGCCGGGTCCGCAACGCGGCCGGGGCCCTCCAGCAGCGCGGCGCCAAGGGCCGCGGCGGCAGCGCGGAATTCCTCTCCCAGAACCACCACGCGGGTGCGCGGATCGAGCATCACTTCGCGCAGGATGGGTGGCGCCTCGCCGGGGGCGAGGCGGCGGAACAGGGCGGCGTCGGGATCGAGGGTGACGGCGCGCGCTCCGGGCGGCAGGGGGAGATCGAAGGACTGGCGCGGGCCGCGCAGCGTCACGTAGCGCCGTTCGCTGCCGCCGGCGGTGTCAATGCCCAGGGGCACGCGCAGCGCGTGGCCGGGCACTTCCTGGGTGAGCGCCACGGTGACGCGCTGGCCGTCGGGCGAGCGCCGGGCGCTGGCCAGTTGCACCCGGGGCGCGCCGGGCCGCTCCAGCCATTGGGCGAAAAAGCCCCCCAGATGGCGGCCGCTGGCGCGCTCGAAGTGGCTGCGCAGCGTGTCCCACCCCGCGGTGCGAAAGTGCTGCTCGCGCCACAGGCTGCGCAGCGCCCGCTCGAAGGCCGCCTCGCCGATCTCGCCGCGCAGCATGTGAAACAGCATGGCGCACTTGCCGTAGCCCACGATGGACGAAGCGCCGTGGGTGCGGGTGGTGAAGGCGGCCAGGGGCTGGTCCTGGGCGGGCGGCATGGCGGCGAAGTCGCGCAGCCAGCCCAGGCGCATCTCCGCCGCGGCGGCCGGGCTCTCGTCCTCGCGGAGGGCGTGGTCGGCCAGGTAGGTGGTGAGGCCCTCCGACCAGTTGCCGCGCCCCCAGTCGGGGTACACGCCGTTGCCCCACCAGTTGTGCAGCACTTCGTGCCCCAGGGAGGTGGCGCGGATGAAGGGCAGCTTGAGCACGTTCACACCCAGGTAAGTGAGGGTGGGCATGCCGAAACCCGTGGGCGTGGGGCTCGACACCACGCTGAACTCGGTGAAGGCGTAGGGGCCGATGCGCGCCTCGAAGCGCTCCAGATAGCGTGCCACGGACTCCAGGTAGCCCTCGGACAACCCGGCGATGGCCGGATGGAACCAGGTGCGCAGCCGCGCCTCCCGCCCGTCGGCGAGGCGCACGCGCCGCTCGGCCACGGTGTAAGGGCCCGCCATCAGGTCGATACCCTCGCCGGGATGGGGGAAGTCGAACGCCGCCTCGTAGCCCGAAGCGTCGTCGCGCTCGTTCAGCAGCCGCCCGGCCACCAGGCCGCGCTGCCCTGCCGGCAGCTTGAGGCGCACGCGGTGGCTCGCCAGCAAGCCCTCCGGCGCGGGATACCAGCCGCTGGAAGCGGGCAGGAAGCTGCCCTCGGGCCCGGCAGCGGGTTCGATGCGCCCGAGGGTGTCGCGGTGGCTGGCCGCCCCGTCGGTGGCCGCCAGGGCGCCACTCCAGCGCACGCTCACCACCCGCGGCCGGTCGCTGGCCGGCAGGCGCCAGCGGCCCGCGCCCTCGGCGGCGAGGGGCTGCCCGTGGAGGCGCAGTTCATGGGCGGTGAAGCGCGGCGCCAGCACCACGGTGGTGGCGCCACCTGCGGGCACAGTCACCGTACCGGAACCCTCGAGCCGGCGCGCCAGCGGGTCGAGGGCGAGGTCGAAGTCCAGCCGCGCCGGGGCGGCGTGGGCGCGGCCCGCCAGGGCCAGCAGCAGCGCGGCGCCCGCGGTGCGCGTCACGGGGCCGCGGGCGGAAATCTGGCGATCACCTCGAGCGTACGGCCATCGCGGCGCACCTTCAGCGGCAGCCAGGTGCCCGGTGCCTGGCGCTGCACCGCTTCGCTCACGTCGGCGGGCTCCACCGGGGCGCGCCCGGCAATCTCCACCAGCAGGTCGCCCGCCCGCAGGCCCGCCTGCTCGCCCAGGCCGCCTTTCTCGATCCGGCGGATCTGCACCCCGCCGCTGGCGGCCTCCAGCCACAGGCCCAGGCGCGGACGCGCGGCGTCCGGCTCCTCGCGGGCGGCGAGCCCGAACACCGCATCGGCATAGCCGGGCCGCAGGCGCTGGCAGTCGTTCTCCGGCTCCCAAGGCAGCAGCACGGCGGGGTCGCGCACACCCAGGGCGCGCAACTGGTGCGGCACGCCCCAGCCGTTCATCAGGTGGCCCGTGCCCATGATGCCCACCACCAGCGCGGCGGGGTCGCTGGCGCGGGCGGTGGCGATGCGCTCGGCCATGGCGCGATCCCACACCTGCTGGGCCTCGAGAAAGCGGCGGAAGGCCGGGTCGTCGCGGCGCGCCCGCTCGCCCGCGCCGTGCTGGGCAAAGCTCGCAAGCAGGAATTCCTCGTAGGCCGGCTGGGGCGGCGCGGGACGCCCCACCTCGGCGCGCCACTCCGGCGGCAGGGCGTCGTAGCCCTTCTCGCCCACGGCGCGGGAGAAGTCGCGGTCCACATTCAGCGCCACCATGGGGATGCGGTGCATGCGCGCGAAGTGAAAAAGCGGCAGGTACATCTGCGCGTCGTAGCCCCAGTTGCGCTGCCACTCCGTGGCCCGCAGCAGCTCCGCCTCGGAGAGCTCGCCGCGCACCCAGCGGTCGAGCACCGGCTGCACCCCGCGCGGGAACATCTCGAAGGCCATCACCATGCGCGGCTGGCGCGCGTGCAGCGCCGCCACGGTGTGCAACTGCCAGCGGTGGTGCTCGGGAATGTCGTGGCCCTCGCCCAGCAGCACCACGGGGCGCACGGCAAGGCGCGCAAGCAGCGCGTCGGCACCCTCTTCGCGGATGGCGTTTTCCTGCAGCGAGAACCAGCGTGCCGGCGCCACACAGGCCTGCCCGGGGGCGGGCGCGGCCCCGGGCGCGGAGCGCAGGGCGGGTGACAGCAGCAGCGCCACCGCGGCGGCGGCGACGACCAACATCGGGGCACGGGTTCGCACGGGGCGGTCTCGGAGGGGTCAGGATGACAGGTCACAGACAGCCGCCGCCCCACACGGTTCGGCGCCCGTCAGTAAACCGAGCGCCCGCCGCTCACGTCGAACAGCTGGCCGGTGGAGAACGAACACTCGTCCGAGCACAGCCAGGCGGTGAGGGCGGCGATTTCCTCCGGGCGCACGAAACGGCCCTTGGGCACCTGCTCCACCATCCACTTCACCTTATCCGGGGTGAACTGGTGGAGGATGTCGGTGTCCGCCGGCGAGGGCGTGACGGCATTCACCAGCACCTCGGTATCGGCGCACTCGCGGCCCAGCGCCTTGGTGAGCGCGATGAGCGCCGCCTTAGAGGCGCCGTAGGCGGAGAAATCCGGCGTGCCGTTCTTGCCGGCGATGGAGGCGATGTTCACGATCCGGCCCCAGTTGCGCGCCCGCATCCCCGGCACGAAGGCGCGGCAGCACAGGAAGCTGCCGGTCACGTTCACGTCCATCACCCGGCGGAAGGTGGCCACGTCGTAGTTCCACGTCTTGACGATGGGCCCGCCGATGCCGGCGTTGTTCACGAGGATGTCCACCGCGCCGAGCGCGGCCTCGGTGGCCTGCGCCGCGGCGGCCACCGCGGCCTCGTCGGTGATGTCCACCGACCTCGCCGACACGCGGCCCAGCGGCGCGAGCGCCCGTTCGGCCTGCGCGAGCGCGCCAGCGTCCATGTCCCACAGCGACACGCTGGCGCCGCTTTCCAGCAGGCGGCGGGCAATGGCCAGCCCGATGCCGCGCGCCGCACCGGTTACCACGGCCGTGTGGCCGGACAGGTCGATGACATTCTTTCGCATGGTGCTCCCTCCAGTTCGGCGCGCAGTTTGCGGGCGGCGGCAGACAGCGGCAATGGCCGTGCGCGGGCTTACGATGGCTGCCTACATCAACGAGGAGCCTGTCATGGCCAAGCCCGATACCCTGTTCCTCAACCCGCCCGGCCTCGCCAACCTGGGCACCTTCTCCCAGGTGGCGGTGGTGTCCGGCGGCCGCACCATCCACGTGAGCGGCCAGCTCGCCTGGGATGCCGACGCGAAGCTGGTGGCTCCCGGCGACCTGGCAGCCCAGACCGACAAGGTGTTCGCCAACCTCGGCACGGCCCTGGCGGCGGCGGGCGCCGGGTTCGGCGATGTGGTGAAGCTCACCACCTACGTGGTCAACCTGCAACCCGACGACCGCAAGGTGATCGCCGCCATCCGCAACCGCCACCTGCAGGGCCACCTGCCCGCCTCCACCCTGGTGGGTGTGGCCGCGCTGGTGGAGGCCGGGGCGCGGATCGAAGTGGAGGCCGTGGCCGTCGTGCCCTAGCCCCCGGGGGTGTTCACGGGCCGATGTAAAGCCATATCATCATACGAATTTGACCGCCGCGGCCCGCGCGGCTCTTCCGGAGATCGCCCATGAATGCCCCCGTCACCGTGTACCGGCTCGGCCAGCGCGCCGCGCCCGCCCACCCGCGCTGGACGGTGGCGCAGGTGCAGGCGCTGCTGGACCTGCCCCTGCCGGAGCTGCTATTCCGCGCCCAGACGGCCCACCGCGAGCACCACGACCCCGCCCGGGTACAGCTCTCCACGCTGCTGTCCATCAAGACCGGCGGCTGCCCGGAGGACTGCGGTTACTGCCCGCAGTCGGTGCGCCACAGCACCGGCGTGGAGGATCAGGACCTCATGGCGCTGGACGCGGTGCTGGCCGCGGCCACGGCAGCCAAGGCGGCCGGCGCGTCGCGCTTCTGCATGGGCGCGGCCTGGCGCGGCCCGAAGCAGAAAGACCTGGAGCCGGTGCTCGAGATGGTGCGCGCCGTGAAGGCGCTGGGCCTGGAAACCTGCGCCACCCTGGGCATGCTCAGGGACGGCCAGGCCGAGCAGTTGCGCGCGGCGGGCCTGGACTACTACAACCACAACCTCGACACCTCGCCCGAGTTCTACGGCGACGTGATCCGCACCCGCGAATACCAGGACCGCCTCGACACGCTCGAGCGCGTGCGCAACGCCGGGCTGAACGTGTGCTGCGGCGGCATCGTGGGCATGGGCGAGGAGGTCCGTGACCGCGCCGGCCTCATCGCCCAGCTCGCCAACCTCGATCCCTATCCCGAGTCCGTGCCCATCAACGCGCTGGTGCAGGTGGAGGGCACGCCGCTGCACGGCGAAGCGCCGGTGGACATCCTCGACTTCGTGCGCGTCATCGCCGCGGCGCGCATCACCATGCCGAAGACGTTCGTGCGGCTGTCGGCCGGGCGGCAGCAGATGAGCGACGAGGGCCAGGCGCTGTGCTTCCTGGCGGGGGCCAACTCCATCTTCTACGGCGAGAAGCTGCTCACCACCGGCAACCCGGACGTGGCGCGCGACACGGCGCTGCTCCGCCGGCTGGGCATGCAGCCGCTCTAGGCGCTTGCCGGTCATGCCCGAGGGGGCTGTCCAGGGGATGGACTTCAGCGCCGCGCTGGACGCGCTCGACCATGCCGGCTTGCGCCGCCGCCGCCGGGTGGTGAGCGGGCCCCAGGGCGCACGGCTCACCGTGGACGGGCAGCAACTGCTCGCCTTCGCCTCCAACGACTACCTCGGCCTGGCCGCGGACCCGCGCATCGCCGAGGCGGTGGCCACGGCGGCGCGGCGCTACGGCGTGGGCGCCGGCGCTTCCCACCTCATCAGCGGCCATCACGAGGCTCACGAACGGCTCGAGCACGAGCTGGCGCGCTTCACCGGCCTGCCCGCGGCGCTGCTGTTCTCCAGCGGCTACATGGCCAATACCGGCATCGTGCCCGCCCTGGTGGGGCGCGGCGACGCGGTGTTTTCCGACGCCCTCAACCACGCCTGCCTGATCGACGGCGCGCGGCTGTCGCGCGCCGCCGTGCACGTCTATCCCCACGCCGACACCGACGCCCTGGAGGCCGCCCTGGCGGCCTCGCCCGCGCCTCGCAAGCTGGTGCTATCGGACGCGGTGTTCAGCATGGACGGCCACCTCGCCCCGGTGGCGCGGTTGGCGGCGCTGTGCGAGCGCCACGACGCCCTGCTGCTGCTGGCCGACGCCCACGGCTTCGGCGTGCTGGGGCCCCACGGCGCGGGCACCCTGGCGCACCTGGGCGTGCGCTCGCCGCGCATCCTGTACCTGGGCACCCTGGGCAAGGCGGCCGGCGTGGCCGGCGCCTTCGTGGCCGGCGAGCGCCCGGCCATGGCCTGGCTGGCGCAGCGCGCCCGCACCTACGTGTTCACCACCGCTTCGCCGCCACTGCTGGCGGCGGCCGTGTCCGAGAGCCTGCGCATCATCGCCGCCGAGCCCTGGCGGCGCGAGCGCCTGCGCGCCCACGCCCAGCGGCTGCGCGACTGCGCAGCCCGGCTGCCCTGGCGGCTGCTGCCCTCGGACAGCGCTGTGCACGCGCTGCTCATCGGCCGGGCGGACGACGCCATGACGGCCATGGAGGCGCTGTGGAGCCGCGGCCTGTGGGTGCCGGGCATCCGCCCCCCCACCGTGCCGGCCGACACCTCGCGGCTGCGCATCAGCCTGTCGGCGGCCCACGCGCCCGAGGACATCGAGGCGCTGTGCACGGCGCTCACCGCCGTGGCGGCGCAGCGCTTGGCGGCATGAAGCACGAACCCGCCGCCGCCAACGCCGCCCTGGTAGAGCGCAGCCTGCGTGCCGTCTGGCACCCGTGCACACAGATGAAGGCCCACGAGCGCTTTCCGCTGGTACCGGTGGTGGAAGGGCGCGGCTGCTGGCTCACCGACGCGGGCGGGCGGCGTTACCTGGACGCCGTGAGCTCCTGGTGGGTCAACCTGTTCGGCCACGGCGAGCCGCGCATCGTCCACGCCGTAAAGGCGCAGCTCGACCGGCTGGAGCACGTGTTGCTGGCGGGCTTCACCCACGAGCCGGTGGTCCAGCTCTCCGAGCGGCTCGGCGCCCTCACCGGCAGCGCCCTGGGGCACGCCTTCTACGCCTCCGACGGCGCCTCGGCCACGGAGATCGCCCTCAAGATGAGCGCCCACTACTGGCGCAATTGCGGCCGGCCCGGCAAGAACCGCTTCCTGTGCCTGGCGGGCGGCTACCACGGCGAAACGCTGGGCGCCCTGGGCGTGACGGACGTGGCGCTGTTTCGCGACGCCTACGAACCGCTGCTGCGGGCCGCCGCCACCCTGCCAAGCCCCGACTGGCGCGGCGCCGCACCCGGCGAGGACGCCGCCGCCGTGGCACAGCGGGCAGCTCTGGCCCTGGAGCGGCACCTTGAAGCCCACGCGGCGAGCACCGCGGCGCTCATCGTGGAGCCGCTGGTGCAGTGCGCCGCCGGCATGGCCATGCACCACCCCGATTACCTGGCGCGGGTGCGCGCCCTGTGCGACCGCTTTGAGGTGCACTTCATCGCCGACGAGATCGCCGTGGGCTTCGGCCGCACGGGCACCCTGTTCGCCCACGAGCAGGCCGGCGTGCGGCCCGACCTGCTGTGCCTCTCCAAGGGCATCACCGGCGGCTTCCTGCCGCTGTCGGTGGTGCTGGCCACCGACACGGTGTATCAGGCCTTCTACGACGACCACACGGCGCGCGCCTTCCTGCACTCCCACTCCTACACCGGCAACCCGCTCGCCTGCGCCGCGGCCCTGGCGGTGCTGGACATCTTCCGAGACGACCACGTGATCGCGGCGAACCACGCCCGGGCACAGGCCTTCGATGCGCTGACCGCGCCGCTGCGCGAGGACGGGCGCGTGCGCCACTTCCGCCGCAGCGGCATGATCTGGGCCTTCGACGTGGCCGGCGCACCGCCCGGATTTGCGCGCCGCTACGCCGAGGCCGCGCTGGCCGAGGGCGCCCTCATCCGCCCACTGGGCGACACGGTGTACTTCATGCCGCCCTACGTCATGACTGCCGACGAGTTCGCGCTGCTGGTGCGCGCCGCCCGGCGCGCCCTGGACGCGGCGCTGGAGCCCTGAGGTGGCCCGCGGCCTGTTCGTCACCGGCACCGACACGGAAATCGGCAAGACCCTGGTGGCCGCCGGGCTGATCCACGCCTACCGGCGCCTGGGGCTGCGCGCCGCCGGCATGAAGCCCGCGGCGGCGGGCTGCCGCGACACCCCGCAGCCGCGCTGGAACGACGACGTGCAGACGCTGCTCGCCGCCGCCAACGTCCCCGCGCCCCTGGAGGAGGTGAATCCCTATCTCTTCGACGAGTGGATCGCGCCCCACATCGCCGCCGCCCGCCATGGGGTGGAGGTGAGCCTGGACCTCCTGGTGCAGCGCTTCCAGGCGCTGGCGCGGCGCGCGGATGCGGTGGTGGTGGAAGGCGCGGGCGGATTACTGGTGCCGCTCAACGGGCGCGAGGACTTCGCCCACCTGGCCGTGCGCCTCGGACTACCCGTGGTACTCACCGTGGGCATGCGGCTGGGCTGTATCAATCACGCCCTGCTCACGCAGGAGGCGATCCTGTCCCGCGGGCTCACCTTCGCCGGCTGGGTGGCCAACCGCATCGACCCGGCCATGCAGGCCGCCGAGGAAAACCTCGCCACCCTGAAAGCGCGGCTGCGCGCCCCGCTGCTGGCCGACCTGCCCTATCTCGATCCGCCCGACCCGGCGGCCATCCACATCGCGCTGCCTCCGGGGGCGTGAAGGGCGTGCGCAGCGCGTAAGGGCGGGCTTGCTCGAGCAGCAAGGGCTCCTGTTGCTCTCCGCTGCCGCGTTCGTCACCGCGTGCGCAGTAACCAGCACCCACGCGGGTCCCTCAAGTTGCGGCGGCTCCCGCCGAAAACAGGTTTGTTCCTGATCAAAGGGTGC
>DAIPHN010000037.1:0-22029 GCA_036771335.1 Burkholderiales bacterium | reverse complement strand
TGCCAGTCGAAACTGAACCTGCAAGCGCTACGGGCGCTCCCACGAGCGGTGAGGGCACGGGGCTGCTGTACGGCCCCGGCCTCGCGCCCGCCGGTGTCGCCGTGGCGGTGCAGGCCTCAGCCGAGGGCCTGCAGCTGCCCGGCACGCGCAGCGCCGCGCCGGTGGCGTGGAGCGCCCTGGAGGTGCGCGCCAGCGACTACGGCGCGGGCACGCTTACGCTGCAGTGGACCGAGCACGGGGCCACGCTGGCGCTGGTGGTGAGCGACGCCGCCACCCGCGCCGCCCTGGCGCCTTTCCTGCCGGCCGCTCGCCGCGCCGCACCGGCTGCCGGGCGTGGCACGCGCCGGCTGTCGGCCACGCTCATCGCCGTGCTGGTGGTGCTGCCGCTGCTGGTGGTCGGCGCGCTGCTCGTCTTCAGCGGCCAGGTGGTGGACTGGGTGGTGGCCCGCATCCCCGTGGAGACGGAGATCGCCCTGGGCAAGGCGGCCGCCGCCCAGCAGAAGGCCGCGCTGCAACTGGTGGAGGACCACCCGGCGCTGCCCGCGATCCGCGAGATCGGCGCGCGCCTCACCCGCGGGTCGCCCTACCCCTACGAGTTCCACGTGGCCCGGGATGCCTCGGTGAACGCCTTCGCCATGCCCGGCGGCTTCGTGGTTCTGCACACCGGCCTGCTGGAGCAGGCCGAGCGGGCCGAGGAAGTGGCTGGCGTGCTGGCCCACGAGGTGCAGCACGTGGAGCGCCGCCACGGCCTGCGCGGCCTGGTGCAGGCCGCCGGCCTGGGCATGGCGCTGCAACTGGCCCTGGGCGAGGCGGGCGGCTCGGTGGCGGCCGCCTGGGCGCGGGACCTGGCGCGGTTGAGCTTTTCACGGGAGCAGGAGCGCGATGCCGACGCCCGCGGTGTGGAGGCGCTGGTGCGTGCGGACATCGACCCGCGCGGCATGGCGGTGTTCTTCCGCAAGCTCGCGGCTCAGGGCGGCGCCGTGCCGGCGCTGCTGTCCTCCCACCCGGCCAGCGAGGAGCGGTTCGCGGCCGGGGAGGCCATGGTGCCCGCCGGCCGGCAGTTCGCGCCACTCGAGGTGGACTGGAAGGCCGTGCGGCGGTAGGCGGCCCGCGGACGAGGGTCGAGGCGCGCCCGCGACCTCAGGGCGCCGCCAGCGCGAGGGCCAGGGGCGTGGTGCAGACCGACAGCGCCGTGGACAGCACCATGCTGGAGGCCACCGGGCCTTGCAGCACGTTGAACTGGTGCGCCATGACGGCCACGTTCACGCCCACGGCCAGCGAGCCCAGCAGCACCACGGCCTGACGCTCCAGGGGCGGCAGGCCCAGCAACAGCGCCGCGCCCAGCACCACCAGCGGCTGCACCAGCAGCTGCAGCGCGGTGATGCCCAGGCCCACCTGCCAGCCCGCGCGCCAGCCGTGCTGCGCCAGCCCCATGCCCACCACGATCAGCGCCAGCGGCACCGCGGCCTCGGCGGTGAGCCGCAGCGGCTCGTCCACCATGGCCGGCAGGCGGATGCCCGTGGCGCCCACCGCCGCGCCCGCCAGCACGCCCACGATCACCGGGGTGGTAAGCACCTTGCGCGCGGTCTGTAGGAAGCCGCGTGCGGACAGCGCGCCGTGGCGCGCCCATTCCACCGACACCGTGGCCACCGTCCACAGCGTGAGGGAGTTGAACACGATCACCAGCGCCACGAAGGGCAGCGCAGCCTCGCCCAGCATCGCCTTGGCGAGCGGAATGCCCAGCAGCACGTTGTTGGAGAACACGCCGCCCAGGGCGAACACCGACTGCTGCACACCGTCGAGGCGGAACAGAACCGCGCCCGCCAGCCGCCCCAGGGCGAAGGTTACCAGGCAGCCGCCGAAGAACGCCGCCAGCAGCCGCCACTGCACCGGCGGCAGGCGGGAGGGGTCGCTCATGAGGCGAAACAGCAGCGCGGGCACGGCCACGGAGAACACGAACATGGCCAGCGCATCGCTCACCGCTTTGGGCCAGCGGCCGGAGGCCGCCAGCAGGAAGCCCGCCAGCACCAGGGTGAAGTGCGGCGCGGACAGGGAGAGTTGCTGCAGGAAATGGGACATGGCGGCGGGGCGCGCATTGTCGCACCAGCCGCACCGGGAAGGCGGCGCCACGCGGCGCCCTCGACCTCTCAGGCAAGCCACTCCCGCGGCAGCTTGCCCGGCATCGCCTGGAGGTCTTCGTGGCCCGACAGCGTCTCGAGCAGGGCATCCACCACCACCCGCACGCGCGGCGCGAGATATTGCCGGTGGGGATAGTGCAGCGCGATTTCGCGATCACCCGGATCGTGCTCGCCCACCAGCAGGACCTTCAGCCGCCCCGTGCGCAGGAACGGCATGGCGTGATGCAGGCCGGCCTGGGCGATGCCCGCGTGCAGCAGGGCCACATCGAGCGCGGCCTCGGGGTCGGACAGCCACAGCCGGGCGGCATCGGCCGGGTATGGGCGCGGGCCGCCCGCACGGCCGCGGAACATGAAGGGAATCTCCGCCCCGGACTCCAGCCGCACGCCCACCAGATCGTGCCCCGCCAGGTCGGCCTCGCGCTGCGGCGCACCGCGGCGCCGCAGGTAAGCGGGCGAAGCCACCAGCACCAGGGGCAGCCGCGCCACCCGCCGGGCCACCAGGGCGGAGTCTTCCAGGACGCCGCCGCGCACGCCGATGTCGAACCCCTCGGCCACCAGATCCACCTGGCGGTTCGTCAGGCTCAACTCCACCTGGATCAGCGTGTGACGGGCCATCACCTCCGGCAGGCAGGGCATAACGTAGCGCCGCCCGAAGCCCAGCGGCGCGGAGATGCGCACCCGCCCGCGGGGCACCCCGGCGCCCTGCGCCACCTCGGCCACCGCCTCGTCCAGGCTACGCAGGCCGGGCGCCACCCGGGCGAGGAAGCGCTCGCCCTCGTGCGTGAGCCTGAGCTGGCGGGTGGAGCGGTTGAACAGCCGCAGGCCCAGCTCGTCTTCGAGCGTGAGCACGCTCTTGCTCACCGCCGCCGGCGTGAGGTCGAGTTTGCGCGCCGCGGCCGAGAAGCTTCCGGTGGCGGCGGATTCCACAAACGCCACGAGACGTTCGAGCCTGGGCATGGTTGCCTTCAAATATGAGTTGAAAGTGATGTGACATTTTATGTCTTTCGGTTGCCCCTCTAGCCGGTCACCATGCGCTCCGTCTTCACTCAACCGCAAGGAACAACGTCATGAGCAATCGCATTCTCGTCACCGGTGCCTCGGGCACGATCGGCTCGGCCCTGGCGGCCGAACTCTCACGCCGCGGCGCCACCTTCTCCGCCATGCGCTCACGCCCCGCCGCCACCACCGGCGGTGTACCCATGGTGGTGGGCGACTTCGCGCGGCCCGACACGCTGGAGGCCGCCATGCGCGGCTTCGACACCCTGTTCCTGCTGCTGCCGCTGGTGCCAGAGAAGGTGCAGCTGGCACGCAACGCCCTCGAGGCGGCGCGGCGGGCGGGAATTCGCCACGTGGTGCGCTCCTCCGCCGCCGGCGCCGACCCCGACAGCCCCGTACCCATCGCGCGGTTGCAGGGCGAGATCGACCGGCTGGTGATGAACAGCGGCATGGCCTGGACCCTGTTGCGGCCCACGTCCTTCATGCAGAACTACGTGAACTTCTATTCCGGCCAGCTCCGCTCCGGCACATACCACGCCTCCCACGGCGACGGCGCCACGGCCATGGTGGACGTGCGCGATATCGCAGAGGCGGCGGCGGCGGTGCTCACCGACCCCGCCGCCCACGCCGGCCGGACCTACACCCTCACTGGCGCGGAGGCGCTCAGCGATGCCGCGCAGATGGCCGTGGTGTCGCAGGTCCTGGGGCGCGAAGTGCGCTACGTGGACGTGCCGCCGGAGGCGGCCCGGGCAGCCATGACCGGCATGGGAATTCCGGCGGCGGTGGTGGACTGGCTCGCGAGCCTGAACGATGTGGTGCGTAACGGCTGGGCGGCGGGCACCAGCGACGATGTGCGGCAGCTCACCGGGCACGCGCCCCGGAGTTTCGCGGCCTTCGCGCGCGACTACGCCGACGCCTGGCGGTGACGCCGGCCCGCGCCTGAGCGCGGGGCGGTCGCCGCGCGGCGGCGAACCCGGACGCGGCAACCCCGCGTCCGGGATGCGTTACCCTTCCCGCCCTTCGATCATCGACTCCGTGGGAAATGCCATGACCACTCGAGGCTTCAGCGGCCGCCCCCTGGCCCCCGACCTGGAGCGGCGGCTGCCGCCCGGCCAGTCGCGCACGGTGGATTTTCCCGTGCTCTCCGCCGGCCCCACGCCACCGGTGGACCTGCGCGCGTGGCGCTTCTCCCTCAAGGTGGGCCCGCGCGAGGTGGCGGGCTGGGACTGGCAGGCCTTCAACGCCCTGCCCCAGACGGCCCTCACCTGCGACATCCACTGCGTCACCACCTGGTCGAAGTTCGACACGCCGTGGGAAGGCGTGCTGGTGGATCACATCCTGGCGGCCGCCGGCCTCGCCGCACCCACGCCCTTCACGCTGGCCTGGTCCTTCGACGACTACTCCACCAACGTGCCCACGGCCGACCTCACGGGCAGCCAGGCCATGGTGGCGCTGCGCTATGAGGGCAAGCCCCTGGATGCGGCCCACGGCGGTCCGGCGCGCCTGCTGGTGCCGCACCTGTACCTGTGGAAGTCGGCCAAGTGGATCCGCGCGCTGCAGTTCACCGAGCGCGACGAGCCCGGCTTCTGGGAAACCCGCGGTTATCACATGCGCGGCGATCCGTGGCGCGAGCAGCGCTACGACTCCGATTCATGAGCGCCGTGCTCGCTGGCGGCGCGCCGCGGGCCCTGCCCTGGGTGGCCGCCACCATCACCCGCACCCAGGCGCGCACGCCGCGCCTGCGCAGCATCTTCCTGCGAGCACCCACCGCGCCCCACGTGGCCGGCCAGCACCTGGACGTGCGCCTCACCGCCGCGGACGGCTACCACGCCCGGCGCCCCTACTCCATCGCCTCCGCGCCCGGTGCGGCCGAGACGGAGCTGCTGGTGGAGTCGTTGCCCGACGGCGAGGTGTCGCCCTGGTTCGTTGACGTGGCAGCGCCGGGCGACACCCTCGAGGTGAAGGGGCCCCTGGGCGGGGTGTTCCTGTGGCGCCCCGAGGACGGCGGGCCGTTGCTGCTGGCTGGCGGCGGCTCGGGCATCGCGCCCTTGCTCTCCATGGTGCGCGAGCGCGCCGCGCGGGCGCCGGGCGTGCCCACCCTGCTGCTGTATTCCGTGCGGCGCTTCGAGGAGGCGGCGTACCCCGAAGAGCTGGATGCGCTGGAGGGCGCCGATCCAGCGCTGCGGGTGGTGATCGCCACCACCCGCGGTCCCGCCGAGCGGCCCGGCGATCACGAAGGGCGCTTCGACGAACGGGCCGTGGCCGAACAACTGGCGCGGTGGGGCCACAGGCCTTCGCGGGCCTGCGTGTGCGGGCCCACGGCCTTCGTGGAGGCGATCACCGGCGCGCTGCTGGGGGCGGGCGTACCCGCCAGCCGCATCCTGGCCGAACGTTTCGGCGGCTCGGCCGCGGCTGCCTGAGGGGCGCGCGGCCTCCCGCGACGGCCCCGGGTGTCAGCGCGCCGGGGCGCGCGCCAGCCAGTCGGCCAGGGCGTGCCACTGCACACGCCCAGTGAGCGCCTCCGTGCCTCCCCTGGCATCCACCAGGTAGGTGCGCGGCAGTTCACCCCGCCAGCCGCGGTCGATGCTGTGGCGCAGCCGCTCCACGCGCTCGTCGGCAAAGATCCAGGCGGGTGCATCGGCAAGGCCATGCTCGGCCAGCCGGGCTTCCACGCCAGCGGCTTCGGGCAGGCCGTCGGTGGACACCAGCGCCAGCGGCACATCGGGGCGGCGCCGCCGCAGTTCCCGCCACACCGGCATTTCCTCGTGACAGGGCGCGCAGGTTACGGACCAGAAGGCCACCACATGGGCGCGGCCGGCATTGGCGCGGCGGATCTCCTCGAAACTGCCAAGGCCGAAGGGACGCAGGCCAGCCGCCCGCGCGGGCGCCACCGCCAGCATCAGGCCAAAGCCAAGCAACCGGCGGCGCGTGATCACGGCAGGCTCCACACGCCCAGCGGGCGCTCGCGCGTGTGCCAGAACACGACAAATCGCCCGTCGCGGGTCAGCACCCGCGGCTGGTCCGAGGCACCCTCGGTGGCCGCCAGCGCCAGCTCCCGCCAGTGCTCGCCGCCGTCTTCGGAGAGCAAGGCACGCAGCCACGTGCGGCTGCCGTCGAAGCCCTTCCACGCCACCGCCACGCGCATGCCCGTCACGGCGATGTCGGCATGGGCAGCATCCTCGCCGCCCACCTGGCGCCCGGCCTCCACGCCGCCCTCCACCAGCCGCCCGTAGTGCACGCCGGGCGCGCGCGGGCCCAGGGTGAACCACACCGCATGCAGCCGGCCCTGGGCGTCTTCGGCCAGCGACGGCCCGTGGTGCGGGCAGGCATCCACGCGCCAGTCATCGAAGGTGGCGCGTCGCAGCGGCTGCACCTGGCCGTCGGGACGGAAGCTCGCCAGCGCGTGGTCGCGGATGTCGGGCTCGAACACGTGGCGCCACAGCATGGCGATGCTGCCGTCGGCCCGGGGCAGCAGCGCGAGGCGGCAGCACTCGCAACTGTGATCGGCGACCTTGAAGTCGCGCGCGAAGCTGGCGCCGCCGTCAGCCGAGGCGGCGGCATACACGGCGGCGCCACGGTAGGCCTCGCCGCGCGCCCTGGCCGCCTCCAGGTCGCGCTTGTCGATCCAGGCCACCACCACCTGGCCGTCGGGCATCACCGCGAGCGCGTCGAAGCGGTGGGTGATCTCCTGGCGGTCGGTGTGCACCGTGAGCGCTTCGGAGAAGCTGTGCCCGCCATCCACGGAACGGGCGAAGCGGATCTCGCCCGTGTAGGGGCGCGACAGGGGGCGCGTCCAGGTGACGTACACCCGCCCGCCGGGCGCGGTGGCGATCCTGGGCCGCGCGTCACCATCGGCGGCCACGGGTTCGCCCTCGGGGCTGGCGAAGCGCGGCTCCGACCAGTTCGCGCCCAGGTCTTCGGAGGCGCGCACCACCACCCGGCCCTGGTCACGATAGGCCGCCCACAGCCGCCCCTGGGCGTCGAAGGCCGCCGAGGCACCCAGGCCGCCGTGGGTGTGCTGCGCCTGGACCGCGGCGCTACCCAGCAGCAGCGCCGCGGCGAACGCGCAGGCGGTGCGCCGCCTCACCAGCGCAGCTCCACGCCGGCATACACGGCGCGCGGCAGGCCGGGTGAATACACCGGCGTGGAAGAAGATATGGAAGCGCTGTCGGCGTAGCGCCGGTCCGCCAGGTTCAGCACCGCGCCGAACAGCGACACGCCCCGGCCCAGCGCCCAGTTGGCGCGCAGGTTGAAGAGGTCGTGACCGCCGTAGCGGGTGCTGTTGGCCTGATCCATCCAGTAGGACCCGATGCGAATCCACTCCAGTTGCAGGCGCAGCGCGTCGCGCGGCGCCCAGGTCAGGCGCCCATTGCCCAGGAACTGCGGCGCCGCCTCGATACGCTTGCCGGAAAAATCCACGTTCTGGCCGCTGCTCGTGCTGAAGGCCTGCCACTGCTCGTAGGTGTGCCGCGCCCAGGACAGGGCCACACCGGCGGACAGCGTGCTGGACAGCGACGCCTCGGCGCCCAGTTCGATGCCGCGATGGCGGGTTTCGCCGGCGTTCACCGACTCGGTGAGGTTGGTGGTGGTGTCGCGCAGCGAGACGATGTCATCCTTCTTGCGAAGGTCGTAGACGGCCACGTCGAAGGCCACGGGGCCGAGCCGCCCGCGCAGCCCCAGCTCCGCCTGGGTGGCGGTGATGGGCTTCAGGCGCAGCGCCGATTGCGCCGAGGCGCGTGCCTGGGCCGCGGTGGCGGCGCTGGCGGGGCGGAACAACTGGTTCTCCGAGGGCACCCGGAAGCCTTCGTTGAGGGAGGCATAGGCGTGCAGCTGTTCCGCCAGCGCCCAGGTGGCGCCCAATTTGGGGCTCAGGCGCGAAAAACTCACGGTGGTGTCGGGCGCCTGGCCGTAGAAACGGCCTCCGGCCGCGATGGGCGTGGTGGCGAAACGGTTGTCGAACTGGTAGCTCAGATCGTCGTAGCGCACGCCAACGGTGAGCCGCAGCGGCGGGAGTGGCGAGATCTCGCCGTGCACATAGGGCGACACGCCGCGGAAGGTCACGTCGTAATCGTAGATGCGCGGCCCGACGGTGTAGGCCTGGAACACGCGCGAGGCGCCGCTGCCGGTGGTGCTCACGTTGAGCCGGTCCTCCACCCGCCCGCCGGGGCTCACGTCCACGTCCACGCCGCCGATGAGCCGCGCCTGAAGCGGCTGGAAGTCGCTGCGCCACTTGGCCTGCAGGCCGTAGGACTGGTTGGAGGTGTCGAAGACGGTGGGATCGGAGGCGAGGGTGAATGATGCCAGCAGGTCCATGGCGTCGTGGCGCAAGAAGGGCGTGATGCTGAGCAGGCTCGCCCCGAAGCGCCGTTCCCAGGCGGAATACAGCCGCACCGCCTGCACCTTGCGATAGGCGATGGGCGTGTTGTTGCGCGTGGGGTTGTTGCGGTAGTCCGCCTCCACCAGAGGCGAGTTGGCGCCGGTCTGCTGGTCGATGTTGGAAAAACTGAGCACCGTACGAAGCGCGGTGTCGGAGTCGATCTCCCGGTCCCAGCGGAAGGTGCCGCCCTGCCGGTCATAGCCAGTGAAGTCGCGCCAGCCGTCGGTGTGGGTGAGGTTGAGGCTGGCGCGCACGCCGTCGTTGCCCGAGCGCGTGCCGCCGTCGAGCAGCAGCCGCGCCCAGCCGTGGGCGCCGGCCTCCGCCGAGAGCGAAAACTCGCGCGCCTCGGGCGGCCGGCGGGTGAGCACGTTGACGATCCCGCCGATGGCATCGGAGCCGTACAGGGCGCTGCCCGGCCCGCGCGTGACCTCGACGCCGCCGGCCTGGGGCACGTTGATCTCGTAGAGCGCGTTGTGGTTGAAGAACCCGGTGGAGCGCGTAGGCACGCCGTCTTCCAGGAACAGGTACACCGGGCTGGTGGTGAAGCCCTGGCGGATGGCGGTGGTGTGGCCCTCGCCGTTGGTCACCGCCACGGCCACACCGGGCACGCGGCCCAGCACCTGCGAAGGATGGGTGGGGCGCAACCCGGCGATGTCCTGCTCGCTCACCACACCCACCGAGGCGGGCGTGAGCACCAGCGGCACGCGCTCGCGCGTGGCCGTCACCACCACGGCGGGCGCGGACAGGCCGGGGGGCGAAGCCGTCTGGGCCGCCGCCTGTCCCGGCGTCAGCGCTGAAGCCGCCAGCGAGGCAACCACGAGCGCGAACAGACAACACCGGGCGCGGCGGTGCGGCAGGAACAGGTCTGGGTGCATGGCGGCGCGGCAGGCGAAAGGTACGGCACGGCGCCGCGAACGGGCGCGAAGGCCAGCAGTGTCGCGGAGCGCGGGCCAGGCCGGAATGCGACACGTTGTCGCACCCCGGGGCCGGGCGGGCGCGGGCGCATGCCGTGGGGGGTGCCTGCCGCCCCGGCACCGCCGGGGCGGGCAAAAAACGCGGGCGGCAACAGCAAGCCGGCCGCGGGGGGGCGGGTGGTGGGGCGGCGACCCGCGCCCCGTCAGGCGTAGGCGGCCTTCTCGAACTCCTCGTAGGCGGCCATGAGCGGCGGCTCCACGAAGGGCAGCGTCTGGGTCATGATGATGCCGGCCAGGTCGCTCCGCGGGTCGAACCAGTAGTGGGTGTTGAGCACCCCCGCCCAGCTCTGCGAGCCCGCGCGCCGCCGCCCCGGGATGTCCGACTCGTTGCGCATGAAGGCGAAGCTGTGGGTCTTGACGGTGCCTGGGAAGGGGTCGAAATCCGCCGTCACCGGGGGAACGGCGGTGACCATCTTCTCGAACTTGAGGGGGCCCATCTGGTTGGCCAGCATCTGCTGCACGCTGCTGTCCTTGAGCACGCGCTTGCCGTTCAACGTGCCGCGATTGAGGAACATGCGCAGGAAGCGCATGTAGTCCTGGGGCGTGGAGTACAGCGCGTGGCCCATGCCGTACACCTCGGGGCTGGCGGGCGGCGCCAGGGGGAAGTCGCCGAACTTGCCGTCGGCGCCCCGGGCCTTCACCGCTGCCAGGCGCGGCTGCATGTGGGGACGCACTTCCACGTCGGTGTCGTTCATGCCCAGGGGCTCGAACAGGTTAGCCTTGAGGAACGCGTCGATGCGCTGGCCGCTGATCTTCTCCACCATCAGGCCCAGCCAGTCGATGGAGGGCCCGTAGCCCCAGCGCACGCCCGGGTCGGTGGTCATGGGGTAGAACAGCGCGTCCTTGGTGCCGGCGAGGATCGACGGGCGCTTGGTCTTGCCGAGGAACTCGGCTACTTCCGGGCGCCAGAACTCGTACTCCAGGCCCGAGGTGTGGGTGGCCAGGTGGCGCGCGGTGGCCTTGACCCGGGGCGCCCGCAGCCTGGGCTTGTCGCCGTCCCAGCCGTCGAGCACCTGGATGTCGGCGAACTCGGGCAGCACCTCCTGCACGGGGGTATCGAAGGACATCTTGCCCCGGTCGACGAGAATCATGGCGGCGGTGGACGCCACCGCCTTGGTCATGGAGAAGATGCGAAACACCGTGTCGGGCGCAGCCTTCAGGCCCGGCGCCGCATCCCCCGAGGCGCCCGAGAAGGTCACGCCCGAGGCGTTGCCGGTCATGCCCACCACAAACGGAAAGCGGTTCGCGGCCACGGAATCATCCAGCACCTTCTGCAGCCGGGCGGGATCGCCCTGCGCCAGCGCGGCGCCCGGAAACAGGGGCAGGGCGGAGGCCGCGCCAAGGCCCACCGCCGCCCGCAGGAATTGCCGGCGGGACGCATCGTCCATGGGGGCCGGATGGAATCGCGAATCGTGAGGCCTGTTCTTCATGACTGTGATCTCCAGAATGACTGTGATCTCCAGAGATAGATACGTCGTTGGGTGTGCAGAGCCTTGGCCCTGTTCCTGCGGCCTGCGCAACGCGGGCGCGGTTAACCCGGCGCCCGGGAGAATAAGGCCCATTGCATTACCGTGCCACACGCAACGCCGTGGCGCCTGCAACGGCGCCCCCTGTCCACAGCCGGGGGCGCCTCCGCACGGTCTTCAGACACGGATCTTCACGAGATCCTTCAGCACGCCGTCAAGGCCGCCGTAAACGGAGATCCGGTCGATCTTCTCGGTCACGCGCTCCAGGGCCTCCAGTTCCTTGAGCCGCAGGGCCACCGGCGAATCTTCCATCACCTTGGCGGTGTTGAGCAGACTGCGGGTGGCCGCGGTCTCCTCTCGGCGACGGATGACGTTGGCCTGCGCAATCCTCTCGGCCTCCACCACCTTTGCGAGGATGGCCTTCATCTCACCCGGAAGGATGATGTCTTTCACGCCGACGCTCACCACTTCCAGACCACTGTCACGCACCCGGGCACCCATGTGCTCGGCCACGCTGCGGTCCACGGCGCCCTTGTCCTCCAGCAACTCGTCGAGGGTTCGGGTGCCCACGGCCGCGCGCAGGCCAAACTGCAATTCGCGGTACAGCCAGTCGAGCGGCTTGGCCTGCTGCGCGAACGCGGTCGCCACGTCCACGAAGCGTGCGCCCGCGTTCAAGTTGATGCGCAGCGACACCTTGTCCCTGGTGAGAATCTCCTGGCCCGCCACCTCGACCGCCTGGATACGCAGGTCCACAAGCTCGGTGCGCAGCTCACGGTTGAACTTCCAGAACGCGTGCAGTCCCGGTTGCAGCAGGCCGTGCGCCTTGCCATCCGCGAACAGCAGGGCCACATGGTGCTGGGGCACCTGCACCGCCAGCACCTGCTCGGCACCCGCTACCTTCGTGCGGCCGGCGGCGCTGCCGAGCTGCTGAACCAGGTTGTGGGGCAATGCCAGCAGCTCGCTGATGTCCACGCGCGTCACCCGCACCGGTACGAAACCCTTCCAGTACAGACGGCGAGTGCTGGGCTCAAGCACCTCCACCAGCACGCCGTTCTCGTAACGCAGCCCCACCTCGCTCGCGGCAAGCTGCACGTCGTGGAATTCGCGCTCCACGAGGGCCGGCTCCGCCGCGCGCAGGTAGTCCGCCAGCCGGTGCTCGAAGGCGGTACGGGCAAGCGGGAAGACCTCAAGCGTCAGCCGCTTGAAAGGATCGAAGAAGCGGTATTCGCCCGCATGCAGCACGCGCACAAAGTCGCCCTTGCGAAACAGCAGGGCGCGTTCGTCTTTCTTGACCAGAAACTTGCGAAACGGAGCGTTCATGATATTCCCTCGAACAAAGCGGCTGGACACCAGCCATGGGCTGGCGGATGGGGCGGCGGCGGCTCCAGCCGGGCCGGCCGAGAATCCGGATTGCCAATGAGCGCCGTCCAGGGCGCTGGAAAAGCGGAGGGCATGGGCCTCCCGCCCCACAGGCGGGCCATCGCTTTGCGTGTCACAGGGGCCGGTCGTACCGCGGGAGATACGCCCATGCTGCTGGCGTGATCGCCGCCGTAGGACCCGGCTTGGTGAAACGCGCCGACGCGGCGCGAGCCTGGGGGGCGGTGCCGGTGTGCGCCGGCCCTGCGCGTGTGGCGCGCAGGCCAACGCACGACAGCCGAGGCCGTACCCTGGTGTGGCAGATGCTCCTTGCGGAGCGAATCCCGCGGGAGTCGAACCCGCGACCGATGGCTTATGAGGCCATTGCTCTACCCACTGAGCTAGGGATGCTCTCGATCGAGGGACTCGAACCCTCACTGCGCGCCCTTGGGCGCGCGCGTCTACCGATTCGCCAGACCGAGACTGTTCACTCGACGCCCCACCGCGGTACGCGTGTCTCCAACGACAGGGGCGGGAGTACGCGCCAGGTCGTCCCGGCGCATGCCAGAAGACGAACCCGCTGTCGGCGGTTTGTCGTGAGAACTCGGGAGCACCGCGTCAAGCACGAATCCTCAATCGCGGTGGTAATCGTTGCGCCGCATGCCGTCGAAACCGGCCGGTGTGCATGCAGCAGTTCTTGAAACCGGCGGCCAGAGCCGCACGGGCATGGATCCATGCGGCCGAGCTTTTCCACCAGGACCTTGCCCGTGCCGATGATGCGCAGGCCGCGCTTGACGCGGGTCTCCGTATCAGCGCCGCGCCGGCGCTTGGAGATGGCCTGCCGTGGCGGCTCGGTCTCGAAAGCAGTGCGGGATGTTCGTCTTCATGTTTGCCTCCATGGGGTCGAGGTTATGGGTGCCGGCTTGATCAGGCGTGCCTGATGCGCCGTTCCCCCTTGCATACCGCTTCGCCAGCCAGGCGGGCCTTGGGCACCCGGCACGCGGTGTACGCGCGCCGGGGTTCCAAAGCCCCCCGGATTACTGCAGCCGAAGCCGCGAGTGCTTCGGCAGTCGGGCCGCCAGGTACTCATGTTGATCGGCAAGCACGCGCCTGTTGCTGAGCAGGAACGCCTCGTTCCTGCACGGCGAATACGGCAGCCAGATGGGCAGCATGCCCGCCTCCTCCGGCGTCCGCGCGCCCTTCTTGCCGTTGCAGCCGCGGCAGGCGGCCAGCAGGTTCATGTAGCTGTACGCACCGCCGCGCGAGGCCGGGAGGATGTGATCCACCGTGAGCTGCGACTCCGGGAATACCTGTGCGCAATAGGCGCAGGTGTAACGGTCACGGGCAAGTACCAGCCGCCGCTGCGGCGCCGGGGTGCGGAATTCCTGTGCACACCAGCTTGCACCCGCCAGCGCGATGACGGGCCTCACGTTCATGCGCGATCGCACCCCCGTGCGCGCGTTGATGCCGCCGCGCAGCGTCCTGATGGGCGCGCCGATCTCCCACAGCACCAGGCCTCTGGCGCTGCAGGTGACGGCATCTTCCGCGCTGATCCACCGATGCGGCACACCCGCAGCGTCGAGTCGCAGCACGGCAACCATTTCGATCTCCTCTCTTGGTTGGATGTCGTGTTCGGCCACTGCGCGCCACGAACCGAGCACGCGAGCACTTACCGCGACCGCTGCAGCCGATCCGGGCCAGGGGCGCAGGGGCGAGCACGGACAGCGTCCGATCCCGCTTCGCCTCAACCCTTGATGCACAGCACCTGCTTCAAGGTGTGCACGACTTCCACAAGGTCGGACTGCGCGGCCATCACGGAGTCGATGTCCTTGTACGCACCCGGAATCTCGTCGATCACACCTTCGTCCTTGCGGCACTCCACACCGGCGGTCTGCTCGCGCAGGTCGTCAAGCGAGAAAGCGCGCTTGGCGGCACCGCGGCTCAGGCGCCGGCCGGCGCCATGGGAACAGGAGCAATAGGACTCGGCGTTGCCCTTGCCGCGTACGATGTAGGACTTCGCACCCATGGAGCCCGGGATGATGCCGAGTTCCCCGGCGCCCGCAGACACCGCACCTTTGCGGGTGATCCACACCCGGGCGCCGAGGTGCTCCTCGATGCAGGCGTAGTTGTGGTGGCAGTTCACCGCATGTTCCGCGGCGCCCACGGGACGCCCGAACCGTGCGCGCATCGCCTTGAGCACCGCGTGCAGCATCAGGTTACGGTTATGGGCCGCGTAGTCCTGCGCCCAACGCAGACCTTCCACATACTCCTCAAAGGCTTCGGTTCCCTCGTCGAGCCACGCCAAGTCTCGGTCGGGCAGGTGCCGCTCGCGCCGCACCGCCTCGTCGCGCGCCATGCCGATGGCGGTTTCGCCGATGGTCTTGCCCACGTTGCGCGAACCCGAGTGCAGCATGATCCACACGCCGCCGGACTCATCCAGGCAAAGCTCCACGAAGTGGTTGCCGCCGCCCAGGGTGCCGAGTTGCGCCCATACCCGCGCGTGGTTGAACTTTCCGACCCGCGCCATGATGCGAAGCTTGTCGTAGCGGGCATGGAGCGCTTCGCCCCTGCGCTTGAGCGCAATGCCGAACAAGCCGTCGCCATGGGTGCTCACCGGCTGGTCGTGGGCGCTGAAGCCCACGGGCACCATGGACTCGATCGATGCGCGCAGACCCGACAGCGAGTCGGGCAAATCTTCGGCGCGCAGCGAAGTCCTGACCGCGCACATGCCGCAGCCGATGTCCACGCCCACCGCCGCCGGTATGACTGCCGCCCGCGTGGCGATAACCGAACCCACCGTCGCCCCCTTGCCCAGGTGCACGTCGGGCATTACCGCCACGGGCCCGGCCAGGACGGGCAGCGAAGCGATGTTCCTGATCTGCGCGACGGCGTCGTGCTCCACTTCCACGCCCCGAGTCCAGGCGCGGACATTGCTCAAAGCGCTGAAATCCATGACTGTCTCCTTTGGGTTGGGGTTGGGGTTTGCCGTGGGTTCGCCCGCAGCGCGCGGAAGAGAATTCCTGTGGCCACCGATTGCTCGACGCCGGACCGCCACCCACCGGACCCGCGCAAGAGCCCGGTGAAACACAGGGAGCCATCCGGCGCTTGCGCCCCTGTGCGAGGAAGAAGTGAGCCAAATGGAGGGCCAGCGGGCCCGCGTTTCTAACCCCGCCCGTTGGGGTCGGTTCACGACCTTCGGCCGGCCACCGGCAGTGACCGGTGGAACCATGTTGGCTGCATTCGTCAGGGCACCGCCTTGGCCGCTACACGGCTGCGATGCGCTCACGAATGGTGCGGGCGCCGGGACTCGAACCCGGACTTCGAGCATGGCGTGCTCCTGTGCTGCCGCTGAACACCACGCCCGCGACTGCGCCGGGCCACGGCGCTCGTCGTGCAGGACAACAACCCCCTGCACGCCGGGATGCGCCGTGGCCCGGCTCATTGGCAATCCAGATTGTTAAGGATCTGCCTCGGAAGAGGCACCCGGCTTCCGTTGAAGCCGGGAGAAACGCGAAACCGACGGTCCAAAATGGAAACGCCCGGAGGACTTTCGTCGATCCGGGCGTTCTCGGCCACCAGGGCCTTGACAGCGAAGATGCGGCTCTAGCCCGCACCTCCACCCGGATTTAATGCAAACGGATGACCGTTGCGTCCCGCTGGCTTTATCTCGGGGCGGACGAGACCCGTCTGCGCCATCAAGCCACGGACGATCGCACCCGCCGAGCGCTCAGGGCGCGGCGACGGCAAGGCATTGGCGGATGGACAGATCATGGGCGGGTAATTGTTCGAAACAGCGCGATTTGGGTGGTGACGCTTTGAATCTGCTTCACCAGTCGTTTGTTTACCGAGCAAGAATTTCAAGAAGCTAAAGCACTTTAGAGGAGTCTGTCAACGCGCCCCGCGGCGAATGGGCGCGGCAAGCCCGCGGGTGGCAGCCTTGGCGCTGGCGTCCTGCTTAAGCAACTCGCCCTGAAGCACTTCGAGCAGGCGAGACTTGGCTGCCCGCGCGCTGATACGGTAGAGCACCTGAAAAAGCTGCAGCGCATGCCGTTCGTCCGCGTCGCGGCACTCCACCACGGGGCGCGGCTGCATCCTGGCGGGCATGGCCTCGGCAGCGGCCCGATCGACGCTGCCGGCCGGAACCCGGCATTTCGCCTCGATCTGCCGCGCCAGCTTTTCGCCGATATGGCGGTGACCGCTCTTGATCTGGCTCCAGTGGCTCGGGTTGACCCCGATCAGCTTCGCGAAGCTCGTCTCCAGCGTGCGGGCGCGCTCGTTGTCTTCCGCACGCCACTTGCGAGCGAAGTGATCGCGGAGCAACAACGCATTCTGGAGCCGGATGTCGGCCAACGGCATGGTCCGATGTTAATCGAATTGATCAACCGGGAACCCATCCTCGCCGACGGATCGAGCGACGCGACCGGAGGCCGTGACGGCACGATGATGACTTTCTCCGGGCAGAACCCGCTAAGCTTCTGGCTCCCGCGACACGCCCTGACCCGATGGCGGGCAACGGCGGCATGGGAGGAGCGTTCCTTGGCCGATACTCAAAGCGATGATGCCGGAGGCCGGCAGTTCGGGGCCGACGACCGTAGCGTCGGCCGCGCGCCGGAGGCAAACAACTGCCTCCAGGCCTTGTGGGACATTGTCGCGGGCGGGGTCTATGGTCAGGGGCTCGAGGGGAATATGCGTCCGGCCTACGCTTGGTTGGGCGAGCTGGGCGGCGGGGAGTTGGTAGGCCGCTACGGCGATCCTCGCATGTTTGTCCGTCTCCAATGATCGGCGGTCGGGCAAGCCTTCGCCGTTTCCCGGCCGCGGGACTGGCGCTACTCATGGCTGGGGCAACGTTCCCAGCCCAGGCAAAGGTTTTCGAGAGCCTCAAAGCCGAGGCCCGTCCTTGCCAGCGACAGGAGGCTGCCAAACCTGAATTGGCGGGGCTGGCGCCGGCATTCAGTTCCGCCCCGACGCCTTTCGCGCACCTGGACCGCCCGGAACACGTTTCCATCGATCCGCAAGGGCGCTGGATGCTCAGCTCCACCCGGGACGTCGTATGGCTGTGGGATCTGAAGACGGGCCTTCTTGATCGCGCCCTCAAGCCGCAATTCAGACACCTGGCCAACGCGCGGGAGGGGTTTCCTGCGAACTGCGTGATACAAGCCGGTTTTTCCGCGGACGGCGGCATCATTTTTGCGGCGGATTCCACGGGCATCTATCGCTGGCGCCGTGAATCGCTGGAGAAGCCGGCATGGACAAATGTCCCCGCGACGCTCAGGCACGGGAGCGCTTACCGTCCGTTCATGAACTTCGGGGCCACGTTCTGGGAATACGTCGACGTCGATCACGTGCGCTATGCCGTTGCCCCAGACCAGCGCCTCATCGCCGTCAGCGGGCCGGTCAAGGGAGAGACCAACGAGCGGTTGCTGCAACTGCTCGACGGGACGGGTCGCAAAGTCCACGCGGTCACCTTGCCCTTCGTGCCGTCCGCGCTGGCATTCACGCGCGCCGGCGATCACGTGCTGGCTGCCGGCGTTGAGGTCGGTTTTAGAGGGTACAGCATCGTGGTGAGCTGGATCCCGGTGCGGCCCGTTGGGTTGGGCGTCCTGACAAGATCCTTGCGGCCAACCCGGACTGTGCGCGTTCCCGGCAGGGATTCGCCTCGGGCCATTGTTCCGGGTTCGACGGACGATCGGTTGGTGCTGCTGCTTGCAGGGAAGTTGCTTTTGGTGGGCGGTGCCGCGGCATCGCCCCCGCAGGAAATCAATGCCCCCGCCATAGCCGGAGAGCCGCTTGCGAACTGGCTGGCCGTGGATCAGCAGGCGCGTTTTGTGGTGACCCACGAGCAGGCGGATCGGCGCTGGGGTTTGCCCCAGTGGGGCTTGGTCCTGCTCGACGCAAGCGGCGGCCGGCGGGCGGGCCCAACCACGCCGCTGGCAGGCGGGGCCGAGTTCGTGCTGCCCACCCCGGACGGCAAACGTCTTGTCGCGTGGCCCAGCGAACACACACGCGATGCGGTGCTGGTCGATTCCACCAATGGGTCTTGGGGCGGCCTGGTACCCGGGTCCGGCGGCGCCAGGGTGCGAGCCGCCTTCAACGCTGCCGGCGACCGGCTGTTCGTTGTCCGACACGACCACCACAACCTGCGGGAGGGACAGCTGCTGGCCTACGCCGTTAGCGGCTCGGCATTTCGTTTGCTGCGAAGGGTAAACATCAGTAGTGCCCAGGACACGGAGATCGCCGTGTCGCCCGATTCGCGCTGGCTGGTCCTGATTACAGACCGACAACCATATCTTGGCGCCGAGTTGAACAGAGGCGGCCATGTCGAAGTGCGTGACGCGGAGGATCTGGGCGTTGTCACGACACTGGCGGCGCCAGCCGACGCGTCTTGGTACCTGCTGCGCCGCCCTTCGTTTGCCTGCGGCATGCCGGCGGTGTTCTGGTACGCCCAGGCATGGGCTAGCCACCAGAGCGGTGATGAAACCCTCGATCGGGCCGAATTGGTGCGCGTTGACCTTTCGACCGGCCGTCGGGAAGCCTTCGAGCTTGCCGTTGCGAACCCCAACGCCTCAAAACAGCGGCAAGAGCCTGCCTTCGTCGACTCTCTGGGCGGATGGATGCTTGATGACTACCTTAGCGTCCACTCGTTGTTCATTCGGGAGCGGTGGTGGCTGATGGCCTATGACCATCGAGCCACCCGCTTCGTGCGCCAACTGGGCGCACCGCCCAGCGAGGGTCTGTTTCTGGACATGTTCCGGTCACCCTGCGGGCGTATTGCGGCCTTTGCGAGCGGCAATGCAGAGCGAAGCAGAGCCACCGCATTGATGGTGTCTCCCCAGGGGGACGGCGCTCGCAGTGTGCGCTTGGAGTCTCCTGGTTGCGGCGCGATTCGCGGCGTGGGGTTTTCCGAGGCCCCGCCCGCTGTCTACGCGGCTTGCGCGAGCGGCGCTGTGATCGGTTGGCGGTTGCCGCAGCAGCAATGACTGGGGCGGCGTAGCCCGCAACCACTAGCGCCAGGCGCCTGGCCTGAAGTGGCCGTTCACCGGCCGCGCACTGTCTCCTTCAACGACCGTGATTCGGCACGGCCCTTCCTTCGGTGACTGGGAAAACTCTCCGTGCGATGATCGCCGCTCTGTTGACGCGCCCGGAGCCCACCGTGATTGACCTCTACCTCGCCCCCACCGCCAACGGCCTGCGCGCCGCCGTCGCCATGGCCGAATGCGGCCTCGACTTCACCGCGCACCGCATCGACCTGATGAAGGGCGAGCAGCGCTCACCGGAGTTCCTGAAGCTCAATCCGGCGGCGCAGATCCCGGTGATGGTTGACCACGATGGCCCCGGCGGCGCGCCCCTCACCGTGGCGCAGTCCGGCGCCATCATGCTGTACTGCGCCGAGAAGACCGGCCGCTTCCTGCCCGCGGCGCTGGACCGCCGCGCCGAGGTGCTGGAGTGGTTCATGATGGGCGCCACCGACGTGGCCGCCACCAGCGGCGCCATTTTCCAGCTGGACGTGCGCGCCCCCGAGAAGGTGGAGGCCATCACCAATCACTTCCGCAAGCGGCTGCTGGGCTTCTTCGCTGTGGCCGACGCCCGGCTGGCGCAGCACGACTTCCTGGCGGGCGAGATCTCTCTCGCCGACTTCATGCTCTACCCCAACTACCACGCCCGCAAGGCGCTGATCGACGCCGCCGGAGGCTTTGCCCACCTGCACCGCTGGGGCGCAGCCATGGCGGCGCGGCCGGGGGTGGCGAAGGCCATGGCGGCGTGATGAGCCGCGGGGGCGGCCACGGGCCCCTGGCTCGCCCTGTCAACGCTGTCGTTTCAGACCCATCCGGCTAGCGCCAGTCACCCCGCAAGGTGAGCACGGTGTGCTGCAGCCCTTCGGGCGTGACAGCCTCGGCAGGCATGGGCGCGCCCACCACCAGCCCGATGCGGCGGAAGGGCACGAAGCGCCAGGGCTTGGACATGGCGGCGCCGTCCTTGCGCGAGAAGAACGACCCCCACAGCCCCTGCAGGGCCATGGGCACCACCGGCACCGGAGCGGCCTCGAGAATGCGCTTCACGCCTGGCCGGAAGGGGTAGAGCTCGCCGGTGTCCGTGATGCGGCCCTCGGGGAAGATCCCCACCACATCGCCGCTGCCGAGGGCGCGGATGACCTCGGCAATGGCGCTTTCGGTCATCTTCGGGTCTTCCTTCGCGGAGGCGATGGGAATGGCGCGGCTGGTGCGAAATACGAAGGAAAGCACCGGCAGCCGGAAAATGCGGTGGTCCATGACGAAGCGGATGGGCCTGCGGCAGACGGCGGCGATCACCAGCGCGTCCACGAAGCTCACGTGGTTGGCGGCGATCAACACCGGCCCCTCGTCGGGAATGTTCTCCAGCCCGGCCTTCTCCAGCCGGTACACCGAGTGGATCAGCAACCACACGATGAAGCGCATGAGGAACTCGGGCACCAGCGTGTAGATGTAGAGCGCCACGGCGGCATTGAGCAGCGCGGTGACCAGAAACAGCTCCGGGATGGAAAGCCCGGAGTGCAGCAGGCCCGCCGCAAGCGCCGCCGCCGCCACCATGAAAACCGCATTGATGATGTTGTTGCCGGCGATGATCCGCGAGCGGTGGCTGGGCTCGCTGCGCGTCTGCACCAGCGCGTAGAGGGGCACGATGTAGAAGCCGCCGAACAGGCCGATGAGCGCGAGGTCTGCGACGATGCGCCAGTGGCCCGGATCGGCGAGAAACGCCTCCATGGCCACCGGGCCGTGGACGATGTGATTCGAAGCCGCCCACCACAGGTCGATGCCGAACACCGTCATCCCGATGGAGCCGAAGGGCACCAGGCCGATCTCCACCTTGTGGCCGGAGAGACGCTCGCACAGAAGAGATCCCGCGCCGATGCCCACGGAGAACACCACCAGCAGCAACGTCACCACCTGCTCGCCCGCCGCTAGGATATTGCGGCTGAAGTTGGGGAACTGGGTGACGAACATGGCGCCATAGAACCAGAACCACGAGATGCCGAGGATCGAGAGGAACACCGTCCTGTTGCGGCGCGTGAACGCGAAATTGCGCCAGGTCTCAGTCACGGGGTTCCAATTGATGCGCAGGCCGGGATCGGCGGCCGGCGCCTTCGGGATCCAGCGCGACAGCGTGATGCCGGCCGCCGAGAACGCCAAGGCCGAACGCGCCACGCCCCAGATGCCCCAGCCGGGCTGGGTGATCATCCAGCCGCCGTAGATCATGCCCACGAGGATGGCCACGGACGTGCCCATCTCCACCAGACCGTTGCCGCCCAGGATCTCATCGGAGCGCAGGTGCTGCGGCAGGATCGCGTATTTCACCGGCCCGAACAGCGCGCTCTGCGCGCCCCCCAGGAACAACGCCGTGAGCAGCAACGGCAGGCTCTTGAGCAGCAGCCCGGCTGCGCCGAGGGCCATGCAGGCCAGCTCGATGCCCACCGTGATGGTGATGAGCGCGGACTTCTCGAACTTGTCGGCAATCTGCCCCGCCGTGGCGGAGAACAGGAAGAAAGGCAGTACGAACAGCGCCTGCGCGAGGTTCTGAAGCGTGTCGGAGGACATGCTGGTGAACGACGCGGTCTGGTAGGCCAGCAGGATCACCAGCGCCTGCTTGAACACGTTGTCGTTCATGGCGCCCAGGAACTGGACACCGAAGAACGGCCCGAAACGGCGCTCGCCCAGCAGCCGGAACTGACTGCGTTCGCTCATGGACCC
>DAIPHN010000036.1:0-22247 GCA_036771335.1 Burkholderiales bacterium | reverse complement strand
CGCATCCAGCGCGCCTGCCGGGAAATGGGCATCAAGACCGTGGCGGTGCACTCCGAGGCCGACAAGGACGCCAAGTACGTTCGCCTGGCCGACGAGTCGGTGTGCATCGGGCCAGCGCCCTCCTCGCTCAGCTATCTCAACGTCCCGGCCATCATCAGCGCCGCGGAGGTGACCGACGCCGAGGCCATCCACCCAGGCTACGGTTTCCTGTCGGAGAACGCCGATTTCGCCGAGCGGGTGGAGAAGAGCGGCTTCGTGTTCATCGGGCCGCGCCCGGACACCATTCGCCTCATGGGCGACAAGGTGAGCGCCAAGGCCGCCATGCAGAAGGCGGGCGTTCCGGTGGTACCCGGGGTGGAGGGCGCGCTGCCCGAAGAGCCGGCGCAGATCGTGAAGATTGCGCGGTCCATTGGCTACCCGGTGATCATCAAGGCCGCTGGCGGCGGAGGCGGGCGGGGTATGCGGGTGGTGCACACCGAGGCGGCCCTGCTCAGCGCGGTGCACACGACCCGCAGCGAGGCCCAGAGCGCTTTCGGCAACGCCACCGTTTACATGGAAAAGTTTCTCGAAAACCCGCGCCACATCGAGGTGCAGGTACTGGCTGACGAACATCGCGGCGCGGTGCACCTGGGAACCCGCGACTGCTCCATGCAGAGGCGCCATCAGAAAGTCATCGAGGAGGCGCCCGCTCCGTTGCTGGTGGCCCGCGAGCTTGCTCGCATCGGTGAGCGTTGTGCCGAGGCCTGTCGCAAGATCGGCTACCGCGGCGCCGGCACCTTCGAGTTCCTGTATGAAAATGGCGAGTTCTTCTTCATCGAAATGAACACCCGCGTGCAGGTGGAGCATCCGGTGACGGAGATGATCACGGGCATCGACATCGTGCAGACCCAGATTCGCGTGGCCGCCGGAGAGAAGCTGCCCTTCCGGCAGCGCGATGTCGTCTTCAAGGGCCACGCCATCGAATGCCGAATCAATGCCGAGCACCCCTTCCGTTTCACCCCCTCTCCCGGGCGTGTCACCGCCTGGCACGCCCCGGGCGGGCCAGGGGTACGCGTGGATTCCCACGCCTTCGCGAATTACGTGGTGCCGCCGCACTATGACTCTCTGGTGGGCAAGCTCATCACCTATGGCGATACCCGGGAACAGGCGATCGCCCGCATGCGTATCGCGCTCTCGGAAATGGTGGTGGAGGGCATCCTCACCAACATCCCGCTGCACCAGGAAATCATGAACGACAGCGCCTTCGTGGGCGGGGGAACAAGCATCCACTACCTGGAGCACAGGCTCTCGCAGGTAGCCAAGTCAGGCTGAACGGCGAGCGAGGGCCATGGCGAATTGGCGGCGGGTGCGGATCCTGGCGGGTGCCGAGGTGGCGCAGCGGTTGTCGGATGCGTTGCTGGAGTCCGGCGCGGTGTCCGTGGACGTGTCCGACGCCCGCGCCGGTACTCCGGGCGAACAGCCCGTGTTCGGCGAGCCCGGGGCGGCGCAGCCTGGCGCCTGGCCAGACAACGAGGTGGCTGCGCTGTTCCCCTTCGACAGTGATGCCGTTGGCGCGGCGTTGCAGGCTTGCGCGGAATGCGGCGTCCGAGCCGAGCTTCGGGAAGACGCCGTTCCCGACCGGGACTGGGTGCGCCTGACCCGTGAGCAGTTCGAGCCCCTGCACGCCAGCCCGCGGCTTTGGATCGTTCCAACCTGGTGCGAGCCCCCCGACCCCCGTGCCCTCAACCTGAGGCTGGACCCCGGCCTCGCCTTTGGCACAGGCAGCCACCCTACCACCGGGCTGTGCCTCGAGTGGCTCGACCTGCATCTGCCGCCGGGTGCCAGCGTGCTCGATTACGGGTGCGGCTCCGGCGTGCTTGCCATCGCCGCCTGCCTGCTGGGCGCCGCGGAGGTTCGCGGTGTGGACATCGACCCGGCTGCGGTGACAGCGGGCCGTGCCAACGCGGCAGCCAATGGGGTACGGGTCCGCTTCTGCGGCCCGGACGATCTGGATGCGCGGCCTGCCCAGGTGGTGCTGGCCAATATCCTGGCCAACCCGCTCCGGGTGCTGGCGCCGCTGCTGTGCAATCTGGTGTCGCCCGGCGGCAGTGTGGTTCTCTCCGGCGTGCTTGCTGCGCAGGCCGAGGAGGTAGTTCAGGCCTACGCGCCCTGGCTCGATTTTGAGCCCGCCCAGGCGCGCGAGGACTGGGTGCGCCTGTGGGGGCGGCGGCGGCCATGACCATGTTCACGCGGTGCTCGTCCTGCGGCGCGGTGTTTCGCGTCACGCTAGAGCACCTTCAGGCCTCGGCCGGCCAGGTGCGCTGCGGCGTGTGCGAAACCGTATTCGATGCCTTCGCCTCGCTGACGGCGAGCGACCCTCGTGGGGAGGGAATGCCGGCGCCGCAGACCATGTCGGCAAGGCCTCCCGCGGGCCGTGAGAATCGCTCGGCTGCGACCGCCCGGGAAGTCGATTCACCCGCGGGTCTGGGGCGCCAGTCGGCTGCTGCGGCGCCCGTTCAGGCCGATCACGGGGGGACGAGCGGCGCGGCGGTGGGGAACGCGAAGCCGCCGTCGCCCCCGCCCCCGCCTTCGCCGGCAGCCACCGCGGCGCGCGACTTGCCCGCCCCGGCGGTTAGTCGTGGCCGCGACTGGGCCCCGGCCCTGGTGGTGTTGCTGAGTTTGGCCGGATTCCTCCAGGCCGGTTACTTCCTGAGGGCGGAACTCGCCGCCTACGCGCCGGCCCTCAGACCCTGGCTGGAAAGGGCCTGCCTGCCTCTGGGCTGTGGCGTACCCCTGCCACGGGCGACGGAGCAGTTGTCCATCGAGGGTTCGGACCTGAGAGCTCTCGACCCGACCCGCCCCGGACGGGTACTGCTCACCGCCACGATCCGTAATCGTGCTCCGTTCACCCAGGCCTGGCCGCTGCTGGAACTCACCCTTACCAACGTGCGTGACGAAGCGGTGATTCGCCGCGCTTTCACCGCCACGGAGTACCTCGCTCCGGCAGCTCCTGGCCCAGGCATCGGTCCCGGGGTCGAGGCCACGGTACGCATGCCTCTGGAGGCTCAGGACCTGCAGCCCGTCGGCTATCGGCTGTATCTGTTCCATCCCTGATCCTGATGCCGCGCCAGATCGCCCGGCCCACGGCCCGTGCCACTGGCCGCCGGACGGGGTCCCGGCGGCCCGACACGAAACCGTAGCAATACGCCGCTAGTCTTCGCCGGATTTTCCCTCCGCCGCCCTGTTTCCTGGTCGCTGCCCATGGACAAGACACCTCCGGAGAGTCCGCACAAGGGAAAGACGGGGCTGCGCCGCATCCTGAATGCCTTTTCTTATTCCCTCGAAGGGTTGCGTGCCGCCTATCGGCACGAGGACGCGTTTCGCCAGGAGGTGCTGATCGCGGTGCTGCTGCTGCCCGTGGCCTTCCTGGCGCCTGCGTCCGGCGCGGGGCGCGCGCTGCTGGTGGCGAGTGTGTTGCTGGTGCTGGTGGTGGAATTGCTCAATTCCGCTGTGGAGGCGGCTGTGGACCGCATTTCCCTGGAGGACCATCGCCTCGCCAAGCGGGCCAAGGACATCGGCAGCGCAGCGGTGCTGATTTCGCTCTTGAATGTAGTCCTGGTGTGGGCTCTGGTCCTGTTCGCCTGAATCGGCGCGCGCGTCACGCGGGTGTCACGGTAGCGTCACGGAGGTTTCAACTCTGGCTGGCAGGCTTGCCTCTTGTGCAAGTCGCCACACGGTCTCCGCAGCCAGTCCTGGATGGCCCTTCGGGCCTGCGGTTGGCCATGGTGACCGAGACGTTTCCGCCTGAGGTCAATGGCGTCGCCATGACCATGGGCCGCATGGTGGCTGGCCTGCGGGCGCGAGGGCACCGGGTGCAGTTGATCCGGCCGCGCCAGTACTCAGCGGAGGTGGCGGCCGCCGGGCCGGGTTTCGAGGAAGTCCTGGTGTCCGGCTTTCCTCTACCGCGTTATGACAGCCTGCGCATGGGCTTACCCGCAGGAGCGGTACTGGCCCGCCTGTGGCGGGCTCATCGGCCCGACGTGGTGCACGTCGCCACGGAGGGGCCTCTGGGCTGGTCGGCCGTCTCTGTCGCGCGGCGCCTCGGCATCGCGGTGGCCGCGGATTTCCACACCAACTTTCACAGCTACAGCCGGCACTACGGCATCGGTTGGTTGCGCCGTCCCATCGAGGCCTACCTGCGACGCTTCCACAACCGGGCTCAGTTGACGCTGGTGCCCACGAATGATCTACGGCACGACCTGGCAAGGGCTGGCTTTCGCCACGTGGTGGTGTTGTCGCGCGGAGTGGACACCACGCTGTTCGATCCACGGCGGCGCGATGCCGCCTTGCGCGAATCGTGGGGAGTGGCGCCCTCGGGGCGGGTGGTCCTGGTGGTGGGCAGGCTGGCACCCGAGAAGAATCTTGACCTGGCGATCGCTGCCTTTCGCGCCATGCGTGCCATCGACCCATCGCTGCGCCTCGTGCTGGTGGGCGATGGTCCGCAGCGGGAAACGCTGCGTCGCCGCTGTCCCGGTGCGCTGCTGGCGGGGATGCGCACGGGCGAGGATCTGGCGCGTCACTACGCCTCGGCAGATCTGTTCCTCTTCCCGAGTCTCACGGAGACTTTCGGCAACGTCACTCTCGAGGCCATGGCCAGCGGCCTGGCCGTGGTGGCCTTCAATTGCGCTGCTGCGCGGGCGCACCTGCGCGATGACATCAACGGTCTGCTCGTTCCGGTGGCCGATGCCGCACGGTTCGTGCAGCGTGCAGCGGATCTTGCCGCTGCGCCGGGGCGGGAGGTCGCGCTGGGGCAACAGGCGCGCGCGGCAGCCGAGGCCCTGGACTGGGAGCGCATCCATGATCAGTTCGAGCGGCTGCTCGCTCAGCTTTCGACGTCCACGAGGCATTCCTCAATGCCAGTCTACTGACAGGGTGAGCAATGACAACGAAAAGCGGCACCCAGGAAAAAAGTTCGGCGCGAAGCGGCCCACCCAGATACAGGGCGGCCATTGTCTGGCGGCGCGGCTTTCGCGGTAGCATTGCTCATGGCCGCATTCATTCTTGCCGATATCGACATAACCGATCCTGCAGGCTTCGAAGCTTATCGCCAGCTGGTGGCCCCCACCATTAGCGCTGGCGGAGGCTGCTACCGCGTGAGGGGTGGGCGCTGCGAGGTTCTTGAAGGCCAGTGGCAACCGCGAAGGCTGGTGGTGCTGGAGTTCGAGTCCATGGCAGCCGCGCGCGCCTGGTACGACTCCGACGCCTACGCCCCCGCGAAAGCGATTCGCCAGCAGACTGCCCGCAGCAACATCGTTGTGGTTGAAGGACTCTGAAGCCCGTCTTTCAGGGCGTAAGCAAAGCGCTCGGTCACAGCAGCAAGCCCATTTTCGGGCACTGCCGCAAGGCGATATCTGGCGTGTTTGCCTTGCTGTTCCAGCGGCGGCACGTTCATGCGACGGGCTGCGAGGCAGTGTGCCGCCCGTTGCATGGCCCTCGCGACGACCAGTGCGCGTGGCTCTGATTGGGAAACTTTCTCGACGTCGCGCCTTGTAGTTGCCACAGAAACAAACGGTTGTTCGAGAAATGTCGTACCATCTCAAAGAGGTAGAGTCTATAAGCCGAAAATCTCGCCAATCCCACGGCTTTCGTTGCAAGGGCCAACGATGCGGGAATCAGTTTTCTGGAAGACCGACTGGTTTCTTGCTGCGGTGATCGCCCAGGTCCGGCTGGGCTTGTCTCGCACGGCTCTTGTGCCGGGGCTGAACAGGCTTCTTCGGGCTTCAGTGTTCTCGCCACGAGTTACCCCGTTGTTCAAGGGGTGGCGGTTATTGCCATGGGCGGGCGGGGCATTCGGAACGTCAGCCCTGGGCCTCGCGACGGTGCCGTTGCCCACGTACATCTTCAACTACCCCGATGGCCGCTCGGCCTGCACCTCGGACGCCATCTTCTTCCCGCTGCCGGCCAAGATTCCTCCTGACGAGTACGGCAAAAGGACCATTCCCATGGGTGATACTGCTGCGCCTGTTGGCATCAGCCGGGTCCCGCCGTTATCGCACGGGATGCCGCCAGTATTCACCCTTGCCCATTCAGTCTCCTTGGCCCCGGAGAAATATCTCTCTCTTGATAACAGCACGGGCGATAGCGATGGGAATGACGGTCTTCGTCCTTGCAGCGCTTTGCTTGGCGTTGCTGCTGCTGCGCCCGGAGAGTGGTCCGGCAGCGGCAGTGACGGCGGCCGACGGCGCGTTGTTGCTGGCGGGTCGCCTTTCGCTTGTAGACAGGTGCTCCGTACCGGCGGAGCGAGACGGGGCGGAGTCGGATACCTGCTCGGCGGACCGGGCGCGCGTACAGACTCATGCCCCGGCTTGCGCGACGGCGGGCGGGTCGAGAAACCCATGCGGAGCCGTAAGCAGGTGAACGAGCAACTTGGCAGTGGTGCCACCCGACCGGCCTACCCGGGATAAGACCCGAAAATCGCGCGCATGAAGACCATGATCTTGTACCGGGAGGTCGAACCTTCGAACCTCGAAGTCGCGAAGCAGAGCTTCTGTCCTGAGGCTGAGCTTTCAGACGGCCCAGACCTCCGGGCCGAAGTCACGATTCATTATGCTGGTGGGGAGGGTGACCGGGCATACATCTCGTTTGAACTGCTCAAGCGCCGGGATTTGATGGGCTGCGCCACGCGGAAGACCCGGCCGCGCACCCGCTGGGTCTTGAAGACCGGCGCCCGGGTTGAGGCTGCGCTTGCATATGAGCGCCGGCGCGAGATCGCCCACCGGGAAATGACGCTGTGCGGTATGGTGTGCGATGCGACGACCTGTTCGCCCTTCGTGCGGCGTTTTGTCGGCGGTTCGCGAGCACACCCCCTCAACGGGGAGACCGTGCTCGACCCATGCTCAAGGCCACCCACGAGCCGACCGTGGACGTGGGCCCGCTCAACCCCGACGTACCCGGATAGGTTGTGTTCATCATCGCCCGCCCTCAAGCCATGCGAGCGAACAAGCGCTTCGCTTCCGCGGATCGTTGCCCGCCACGGGCGGGCTTGGCGTGAGCCTGTAGGGCAAGTACGGAACGGCCACCGATGAACCTCGGCAACGTACTCGAGACAGCCTTGTTGACTGATACAGGGAGGGCGCGTACCCACAACGAGGACGCGGTCGCCTCTGACGCTGAAGTCGGCGTGGCAGTGCTCGCCGACGGGATGGGCGGGTACAACGCGGGCGAGGTTGCCAGCGGGATTGCGGTTGCGCTGGTCGCCTCCGAGTTGCGTGAGGGGGTGTTGCGCACGAAACTGCATGGGCTTGAGCAGGCCGAGGCGGATCGGGTGGCCATCCAGCTGCTCGCAAGCGCCGTGGCAAAGGCAAACACATCGATCTACGAAACGGCTAACCGGCAGCCTCATTACGCAGGCATGGGGACTACACTGGTGGCCGCGGTTCTTCGTGGCGATCGCCTTACGGTCGCGCATGTGGGGGACTCGCGCATGTACATGGTGCGCGACGAGAAGCTCTCGCAGATCACTAAAGACCACAGCCTCCTGCAGGAACAGATCGATATCGGCATGATCACCAAGGAAGCAGCGCGTCGATCCCTGAACAAGAACCTGGTGACCCGAGCTCTCGGGATAGAACCCGAGGTGACGCCCGAAATCCATACCTATGACGTGTACCCGGGAGACATCTTCCTGCTTTGCTCCGACGGCCTGAACGACATGGTGGAAGACGAGGACATCGAACTCGCCCTCAATTCGTTGTGTTCCAACCTGCCGCTCGCAGCGAGTCAACTGGTGGACATGGCCAACGACAACGGAGGCCGTGACAACATATCGGTCGTGCTGCTCAAGTTAAAACGAGAGTCCCCTCCCAGAGAGACTTGGCTGGGCAAGGTCGTTTCGCGGTTCAAGTGAATTCGAGGCTGACGCTATGGCAAAACTCATTGTGACTCTTGATGGTGTAGCGTTGAAGGAGTACGCGCTCGCCAAGGAACGCACGACGATCGGCCGCAAGCCTCACAACGACATCCCGATCGAGAACCTCGCGGTCAGTGGCGAGCACGCAGCCATCATCACCATATTGAACGACTCGTTCCTAGAAGACCTCGGCAGCACCAACGGCACTCTCGTCAATGGCCAGCCGATAAAGAGACACTTTCTGCAGCACAGCGATGTCATCGAGATAGGCAAGTACAAGATTAAGTACGTGAACGAGGTGGCTTCCACCACCACGGCAGCCGACTTCGAGAAGACTATGCTGTTGCACGCCGTACCCAGGGGAACGACAGGGGCTTCGGCAAGCGCCAGCCTGGTATCAGGCTCGTCCAGGTCCGCCTCGGACACCCAGATCAATACCGCGCTTGCGTCCGGGCTGCTGGGCGGCGCTCCTGCCCCATCGGCAACCACCCCCACGCACCCCGGAGCCCCGCTGGTATCCCCGCCGCTGACATTGTCCTCCGCCCCTCCGACCCCCGTTGCACCAGAAACGGCTCTCCCTGGCACAGGCATCATTCAGATACTTTCGGGTCCCAATGCGGGCAGGGAGCTGCCGCTGACCAAAGCGCTGACGACCTTGGGAAAACCTGGTGTTCAGGTGGCGGTCATTACAAAACGCTCCCGGGGATATTTCATCACGCACGTGGAAGGCACCAACGCCACGATAGTCAACGGAAAGGTTCTCGATTCCCAGACTCATCCTCTATCGGAGCACAGCATCATCGAGCTGGCAGGGGTGAAGATGGAGTTTTTCCTCAAGGGCTCCTGATCCGAAACCGGCGGACCCTGAAGGCCGATCCCGGCCACCGGTATGCTTTCGGAGCGGCCACGCTTGTGGTCAGTGCGGCGAACAACATGCCGCCCGGCGTTTTCCCTGGGTTACCGCGGCAGCGATCCTCGTAAAACACGCTTCTCGCCGGCTGCTCGTGGCGGTCATCGACGTTTCGCACGCGGCCGCTCGTTGTTCGCGATGACGCGCAAAGGAACAACAGGTGGTGGTCGTCGTCGGCTGCGGCAAGAAGAGTCTTCTGGGTTATCAGGAATTCGCTGAATAGCTGACAACCGCAAGGCATCCTCGCGCGTTGGATTCGCAAAGCGCTTTCTGGAGCACTCGCATGGCAAGGAAGCGGGACTTGAAGGTCATGGAAGCATGGCGCGTTGTGGGCACACGAACGCGCGAGAAGAACGCGGCGCAGGCCGACGCGGCGAGCCAGTCGGGTGTTTCTCGCCGAGTGGTCAGCCGTCCGGGCGCGGCAGGTTGCAGAAGTCAACGGTGCCGTGGGCAAGCCCAAGGCCAGTCCTCTGGGCCAACCCAAGCGGCTGGATGCCGAGCAAATCGAGACGCTGTCGCCTTTGCTGGTGACTGGGGCCTTGCGAGCAGGCTTTGCCGCCCAGTTGGGGGCTGTCAGGCGGACGCGCTCTGTGATCGCGAGAGAGTTTGGCGTGGAGTGCGGCCAGACGCGATGGAGGTGGCTGCTTCAAGACATGGGCCTTCCATCGCGGCGGGCCGAAAAACGCTCCGCGGGGCGCGACCAGGCGGCCATTTGGAAAACGATGCGGCTTCGTGCTCCCTAATGTCGGCAAGCTGGCCTACCATCTTCCGTGGCCTCACGGGGTTGGCTGGGAGGGTGTGCACCGCCGTGACCCAAGGTAGGGAGCGGGAATGCAACTGAGGGTCCTGGGTTGTAGCGGTGGCATCGGCGGCAATCTACGCACGACGTCCTTTCTCCTCGACTATGATGTGCTCATCGACGCTGGCACGGGGGTGGGCGAGCTGACGCTGGCCGAGCTACAGCGTATAGACCATGTATTCCTCACCCACGCCCACCTCGATCACGTGGCCATGCTGCCGTTTCTTGTGGATACAGTGTCCACCATGCGTGCCTTTCCCATCACGGTGCACGTCACCGATCAGACAAGGGAAATCCTGCAACGCCACATTTTCAACTGGAGCATCTGGCCTGACTTCTCAACGATCCCAAGCGAAGAGCAGCCGGTCATGCGCTTCTCCCCCGTACAGCTCGGCAAGACCATTACCCTCGATGGGAGACAGATCACCCCGTTGCCGGCTGAGCACACAGTCCCTGCTGTCGGTTATCGGCTGGACAGCGGCCGCGCAAGCCTCGTTTTCACTGGCGACACCACCAGCTGCGATGCGTTGTGGGAAGCGGTCAACGCCATGGAGAACCTGCGCTTCCTCATCATCGAGACAGCCTTCAGCAACGCCGAAAAGGAGCTTGCGCAGGCTTCTCGTCACCTTTGGCCGGACGCGCTGGCGGCCGAGCTGGCGAAACTGAAGCGCCCGGCGCGGGTCTACGTCACCCACCTGAAGCCTGGGGAAGGAGCCTTCACCATGGCACAGGTAGAAGACCGGGCCGGAAACTACGAACCACGCATGCTTTGCAATGGCCATGTTTTCGAGTTCTGACCACGCCGGCCCCTGCCCCGTTTGCGCGCCATCCGCAGCGAGTCGGGATAAAATCAAGACCGTTTCTACAGTGTGGCTGTTCTATCTGGCGCGAGCCCTATCGAGATTCCTTCCATGAGTTCGGTACTCAAACCCAAGCCCAAGCCCGGCCAGAGCCCCGCGGAAATCAGCCGCAAGCTGGAGTTCCAGCGCAGGCTCCAGACGGTCACCAACCGTATTCACGGCACGGCCAACACCGACGAAATCATTCTCGAGTTATCCGGGGATATCTGCGCCCTGTTCAATGCCGATCGCCTGACCATCTATACGGTGACAGAGGATCGCGCTGCGTTGATTTCCAAGGTGAAGACGGGCCTTGCCTCCTTCAAGGACCTCAAGCTGCCCCTCAACGAACTCTCCGTGGCCGGCTATGTCGCCACCACCCGGAAGCATGTGAACCTTCGCGACGTCTACGACGACGATGAACTGCGCGGCCTTTCTGCCAGCTTGCGGTTTTTCAAGGAGGTGGACAAGCGCACTGGCTACCGGACGAAGCAGATGATGGCGGCCCCGATTGTGGACGCGACCGCTGGCGATCTCATCGGCGTGGTTCAGCTCATCAACAACAAGTCGGACGAGAGCTTCAGCGCCTTGCTGGAGGAGGGTGTGGTATCGCTTGCCGAGACTCTGGCGGTCGCGCTGCGACAACGGCAGCGCACCGCCGCCGGTCCTCGAGGAAAGTATGACGGTCTCGTGGAGGCGGAAGAGCTTGAGCTCGCTCAGCGCTCCGCCCGGCGCAAGGGCCTCGACATCGAGGACGTTTTGATCGACGAGTTCAAGGTCAAGCCCCGGGCAATTGGAGAAGCGCTTGCGCTGTTCTTCGGTGTTCCGTACATGCCGGCGCGATTCGATCGCATCAAGCAGCCGGAGTTGTTGAAGAATCTGAAGCGCGATTTCGCGGAGTCGAGCGGCTGGCTTCCCATTGAGGAGACCGCGGAAGGCCTGATCGTGTTGACTCCGGATCCGGAGCGCCTGCGCGTATCCCGAATTGTCTCGAACGTTTTCCCGAAAGCAAAGTTGCTGTACCGCGTCACCACCTTGCGCGAGTTCAAGTCCACGGTTGCTCAGTTTTTCGGTGGCGCAGGCGGCTCCGAGGGCCAGGATCTCGGTGACGTTGGCGAACTCCTCGGCAAGCTCTCTGACGACTCAGGTGAGCAAGGCTCGGATGCGGAGGGTCTCGCCGATAGTTCGTTGGCGCAGGACAACGAACTGGTCAGGCTGGTGAACAAGATCATCGTCGATGCCTACCATCAGGGAGCTTCAGATATTCACGTAGAGCCCGCCCCCGGCAAGGGCAAGACTGAGATCCGCTTCCGCAAGGACGGCAGCCTCGTGCCATACATCTCCATACCGGCTTCGTATCGGAACGCGCTCGCGGCGAGGCTCAAGATCATGTGCGACCTTGACATCTCCGAACGCCGCCGGCCTCAGGACGGCAAGATCAACTTCAAGAGATTCGGTCCTCTCGACATCGAACTGCGGGTGGCCACCGTGCCTTCCCAGGGCGGGGTCGAGGACATCGTGATGCGCATACTCTCGGGCGGCGAGCCCATCCCCCTTGAAAAGCTCGGGCTTTCAGCGCGCAACAACAAGAATCTCAGGGATTGCATCGCGAAGCCCTACGGCCTTTTTTTCGTGTGCGGCCCCACCGGGTCTGGCAAGACCACCACCCTGCATTCGATTCTCGGCCATCTCAACACGCCGGACACCAAGATCTGGACTGCGGAGGACCCGGTGGAGATCACGCAAAAGGGCTTGCGCCAAGTGCAGGTAAACCCCAAGGCAGGGCTTACCTTTGCCGCAGCCATGCGAGCCTTTCTTCGGGCTGATCCGGACATCATCATGGTTGGCGAAATGCGCGACAAGGAAACCACGTCTATCGGGATCGAGGCCTCGTTGACCGGTCACTTGGTGTTCGCGACGCTGCACACCAACAGCGCCCCCGAGTCCGTGATTCGCCTGCTGGACATGGGCATGGACCCTTTCAATTTTGCCGATGCCTTGCTGGGTGTGCTGGCGCAACGTCTCGCGAAGCGATTGTGTGAAAACTGCAAGGAACCCAATCCCGCCAGCCCTGAGGAAATCAAGAGCATGCTGGAAGAGTATTCCATGGAGCTCATGCACACCGAGGCGTGGAAGAAAGATCCAAAGGGCTCCTACGAGGCGCTGTATCGCGAGTGGGTCCGGAGGTTCGGTAATGGCAAGGAGCAAATCATTCTGAACTCTCCTGTAGGCTGCGCCACTTGCGGCGGCACGGGCTACAAAGGCCGCGTGGGTCTTCATGAACTGCTGACCGGTACTGACCCCGTGAAGAAGCTCATCCAGGAGCGCGCGCGAGTGCCCGAGATCGTGGCCACCGCGCTGGCAGAGGGCATGCGTACGCTGAAGCAGGATGGCATAGAGAAGGTCCTGGAGGGCATCACGGACATGAAGCAGGTGCGCGCCGTCTGCGTGAAGTGATCGCTGCCAGCGGCCATCGCCCGGCGGAGACGACGATTTCCATGGTTGGCGGCCTTCAGGAACCCGTCGGCCTGCTCGCAAGGCTTGATGAGCTGAACGCGGTGGGTATCGCGCTTTCCCGGGAGCGCAATATTGACCGCCTGCTTGAGGCCATTGTCATGGCCGCCAAGAAGATTACCAATGCCGACGGCGGCACCCTGTACAGACGGCATGCCGGGGACGAAGATCGGCTGGCCTTCGAGATCATTCGCACTGACTCCCTTGGCATAGCCATGGGCGGTTCTACGGGATCGCCCATTCCCTTTGAGCCCGTGCGCCTCCATGACGCCTCTGGCCGCGAGAACACATCCATGGTGGTCGCGTATGCGGTTCTTCGCGACACGACCGTGAACATAGCCGACGCTTACACCGAAGCTGGATTCGATTTTTCGGGCACCCGTGCGTTCGATGCCCAGACGGGATATCGCTCCCGCTCTTTCCTGACCGTGCCGATGAAGAATCATGAAAACGACATCATCGGTGTGTTGCAGCTCATCAATGCCAAGGATCGCCTGACAGGTGAGGTGATCGGGTTCAGCGCGGCTGACGAGAGGCTTGCCAGCTCCCTTGCTTCGCAAGCGGCCGTGGCTCTGACTAATCAGTTGCTGATTTCGCAGCTAGAGGGGCTGTTCGAGTCGTTCATCAATCTCATCGCTGCGGCCATCGACGATAAGTCGCCGCATACAGGCGACCACTGTGAGCGCGTCCCCGTGCTCACCATGATGCTGGCCGAGGCGGCCCACGAAACGGCTGTGGGCCCGCTTTCCCATTGGCGCATGACCGACCGCGACCGTTACGCACTCAAGATCGCCGGATTGCTGCATGACTGCGGCAAGGTGGTCACGCCAGTTCATGTGGTCGAAAAAGCGACCAAGCTGCAGACCATCCACGACCGTATCGAGCTGCTGGACACGCGCTTCGAGGTCATCAAGCGCGACGCCGAGATCGCCATGCTGCGCGTGCGGCTCGAGTTTTGCGCCGGCGACTATGGCAACGCTGCTTCAGCAGCGGACGAGGAGCTTGAACATCGTCTTCGGCTCATCGACGAAGACAGAGATTTCCTGCGCGTGACCAATCTGGGTGTCGAGTCAATGCGGCCGGAGGATCAGCGCAGAGTGCGATCAATATCGAGAGCTTACCGATGGCGAGACCCGGGCGGCACGCAGCGCGATTTCCTGTCCGAGGACGAAATCGAGAACCTGACTGTCCGTGCGGGCACCCTGACCGAGGCAGAGAGGCGGATCATCAACCAGCACATTGATGTCACCATCAGAATGCTGGAGTCGTTGCCTTGGCCAAGGCACTTGCAGGATGTGCCCGAATATGCGGGCGGGCATCATGAACGCATGGACGGAGCGGGTTATCCGCGGGGCCTTACCCGCGACCAAATGTCGGTACAAGCGCGCATCATGGGCATTGCCGATATCTTCGAGGCGCTAACGGCCCGGGAGCGTCCCTACAAGAAAGGCAAGACGCTCAGCGAGTCGCTGTACATTCTCGGCAATTTCAAGCTGCGCGGCCACATCGACCCAGACCTGTTCGATGTTTTCGTTCGCGAGCGGATCTATTTGCGTTATGCGGAGCAGTTTCTCGATCCTGCGCAGATCGATGATGTGGATGTTCACGCCATTCCAGGCTATGACGGAAAGTGACAAAAACCGTCAGTTATAGGAATCATCCGGGAAAAAGCGAGCCAGGTGGCGCGCTGCATTTGACGACCATATGCAAGAGATTTTCCAGCTGTGCACCTGTTAAATCCTCCACTTGCCTAGGGTATTGCCTCACCCTGACCGACCCAGGCGCTGGGTGGCATGAAATTTGATTAAAGTTCCTCCCGCTGTTGCCGTTACCGTACCTGCAACAGCTGTTGTTCTTAATCCGTGTCACATTTTGGGAGTGTCTTCATGAAGCGTATCCAGCAAGGTTTCACCCTCATCGAGCTGATGATCGTGGTTGCGATCATCGGAATTCTGGCCGCCGTTGCGCTGCCCGCGTATCAGGACTATACCGTTCGGGCGAAGGTGCAGGAGTCTGTTTCCCTCACCGCCACGGCGCGTCAAGCCGTCGGACTGGCTTGCTCCGAAGCGACTTTGGGCACCACTGTGACCAACCTGACCAGTGCCGGGCTTAACACGGTCACGGGCACTTACGTTTCGGGCATCTCCATCGACGGCGTGGCTACTAATGCAGCCACCGTTACGGCAACCATGTCGGTGGTGGGGAGCGCTATAGGGGCGGGTCAACTTGTTCAATGGGCAGGAACCTGTTCCAACACGGGAACCCGGTGGAGTGTCACAGGAACCACCTTGTCGAAGTACCTCCCCAAAGCATAAGGCTACCGCCTTTCGCATCTTGGAGGTTGATTCGGGGAGGCTCATTGCCTCCCCGTTGTTTTCCAGGGTTTCGAGCTCTGCTCGTGGGATCCGCTTTACCCGGGCCGAGGCTTTTCTGCTCATTTCTGGCTGCACGTGAATGAGGGTTCCCTGAGCTAGAAAACTTCAACAAGGGTGCCCATGTCAACTTCCGCTTCTTCAGGGACACCCACCAGATTCAACCTGGTGTCGTCAAGGAACAGGTTCACGGGTTCGCCCGCGAAGTTGGCGGGGTTGAAGTCCCGGGTAACGTGCCACCAACACCGATAGCCGTAAGTGCGGGCCCGCGCCACGAGAGCACCTGTCAGGGCGTGGTCAGCCACGCGGATGTACAACAGCGGGCGTAGCCGCCAGAGCGTTTCTTGTGCGCCTTCAAGCACCTGGTCCTGCATGGTTGGGTTTGCCACGCGCAACAGCCGAAGCGTCGTCAGGTCAAGCTGGTCCACGCAGTCCATGGTCACGGTCTTGCCACCAGCGCCGCCAAGGCAGAGCGCTCCGAAATCCGCCGGCGAACTGTAGTCAACCTCCGGAACGCGAATCGAGCCTGCCGCCGCACCCACAGCCTGCATCTTCGCGCGCACTTGCTCCAGGCCGTTCCCGGTGATGTTCTGCCGCAGCAACTCGTACAGGCGCTGCTGGGGCTCGTAGGCAATCACCAAGCCTCCAGGTCCCACGCACTTGGCGAGGAATACGGTGTGCGCACCCACGTGGGCACCGACTTCCAGCACAGTGTCTCCCGTCCGGACCAGTTGGCCCATCAGCGCTGCCTCCCCCTCGGCATGTTCGCCGTAGGCAGCCAGCGACCGGCCTACACCAAGATCCGCCGTCAACCACTGCAGCACGCCGTGGCGGCATTGGTGCACGCGAGTCGCGCTGGCGCGCGCAAGGGCAAGGCGCCCCTCCAGGGCCTCCCGGGCTTCGCGCGAGCGTTGTTCCTGCGCCGCTCGGAACGAGGCCAGAGTCTGATCAAGAAATTCGAGCCACGCAGGGCGTCGAGTCCAGGCAGCATGCAGGTTGTTGTTGAATGACTCTACAGTCCACCCGACCCGCTGGGCGATGAGCCGCAAGCTTTCGCGGGTATGCAAGGAAACGTGGCCGTTGCGGGGCGCGGCATACCACCAGTCCAGGCCCACTTCGTTCAAATTGGCCGGCTGCACCAGCGTGGTGAACAAGAAGGCCCCGGCCGGTTCGGTCAAGGAGTGTATCTCCAGGAGAGTGGCCAACGGATCGGGCGCATGCTCCACCACCTCAAAGGCAGTCACAAGCTGAAAGCGCCGTCGCGGACGGGAGTTCGGCAGGTGGTACGGGTCGTATGACTGGGCGTCGAACCCGTGGCCGCGCAGCAGGCCGGCCATCAAGCCATCACCACCGCCGTAATCGAGCACGGAAAGGCTATCGTGCACCGCCCCGAAGGCCGTGGACAGCAATTGCGCGTTGCTCCGTGGACGCGACTCGCTGAAATCCGGGTCCACACGTACGTACTCGGCATTGTAGATCTCCGCCGCTATCCGCTCGGCACCCCAGTCGTCTATGTGCGTCGTGAACAGAAACCCGCAGGCTTCGCACCGGTAGTACGTCACCCTCTGACCGGAGTCTGCAAACACCTTGCCGCGGTAATCCAGGCAGCTCTTGGAGAAATCCACCGTCCCAAAGCACCGGGCCGGCGCCCCGCAACACTTGCACATGCGGACCTGGCCAGCGCCGGGGAGGGAGGACGCGGGAGCCTCCGATAGCTTGCTCATTCGGCACCTACAACACCGGCGATCCGCGCCACGGCTTCCCGTACCACGGGTACCCAATCCCGCGGGGTGTGTTGTCGCAACAATCGCAGGCTTGGGTACCAGGGCGAGTCTTCTCTCTCCAGCTGCCAGCGCCAATCGGGGCTGAAGGGTAGCAGGACCAAGGCAGGCAACCCCATGGCTCCGGCAACATGGGCGGCCGAAGTGTCCACTGTGACAAGCATGTCCAACTCCTTCAGGGCAGCCGCCGTCTCGGCAAAGTCGTTGATCAGAGGAGCCAGGTCGGTCCACGAAACGCGGGCAGGGCGGCCAGCGGCTTGGGCGGCAGCGGGTCCGAACTGCAGCGCGCAGAAGTTCACTCCCGGCATAGCCAGCAACGGCTCCAGGGCGGAAAGGGGCATGGACCGGTTAGCGTCGTTCTTGTGCGACGGGCTGCCGGCCCACACCAACCCCACGCGCGGCCGCGTCAGGGAAGCCACGGCATCGGCTGCGCCGCCCGGTTCCATGGCCCGAACATAGGGCCCTTCCCAGGGCGCACGGATGGCCGATTCCCCCAGGCGGTGGGGCAGGGACATCAGCGGGCAATGAAAATCCGCTACCACTTTCGTGCCCGGCGCCACAACGGTGGCTGGCAGAGAAGCAGACAGAAGGCGCACCAGCGGCGCCTGGACTTCGGCGATCACCTCGGCGCCAAGCGCCGCGAGCCGCCGGGCGTAGCGCACGAACTGCACAGTGTCCCCCAGCCCCTGCTCTTGCCAAAGCAGGATGCGACGTCCGGCAAGCGGCTCCCCGCGCCAGAGGTGGCCAGGCCCGCTGCGAGACATGCCGGCGTAGGCCCGGGTCGCGAAGCGATGCTCATATGCCTCGAACCCCTCCTCAAGCCTGCCGGCGAGAAGCAGGAGGATGGCGCGCGAGAAGTGCGCATCGGGCGCATCCAGCCCGCGGCCCCGGGCGACGTCATACAAATCAAACGCTTCCTGAATCCTGTTTTGCGATTGACGCAATATGGCAAGGTTGGACAAAACCTGGGGCGGCGTATTGGGGAGACCAAGCGCGCAGTCGAACAACGCCTCGGCCTGCGCTGGCCGGTTGCTCTCCAGGAGCCACATCCCAAGGTTGTTGAGCGCCGGAGCATGTTGCGGGTCCGCTTCCAACGCACGACGCAACGCCTCCTCGGCCTCTTCGCCCCGCTCCTGATGCATAAGCAGAGCGCCGTAATCGCTCCAGAGTCCGGCGTCGTCCGGCGTCAGGTCGAGCGCGCTCAGAAAGGCTGCCTCTGCTTCCTTGAAGCGGCCAAGCTGGTCAAGGCATCTCGCCAACAGCGCAACGCCGGGTCCAGCCGGATCGCGTGCCATGAGTTCATGGCAATGTTCGACGGCTGCGTCGAGGCGGCCCAGGATCCGCAGGCACTGAACAGCATTGACCCGCGCGAGTGCCAACCGGGAATCGATATCTAGCGCCCTGAGAAGCAACTCCAGCGCTTCGGCCGGGCGGTTGCGGGCGAACATCACTTCGCCCAGGCCCAACAGGGCTTGCACATCACCTGGGTTCGCATCCAGCGCGAAGCGAAAAACCGACTCGGCGCCGTCCAGGTCGCCAGCCTCGATTTTCGCCCGACCGGCCTTGACCTCAGCCGACGCCTCCGAGTCGGGAAGCTTCGCTGGCGCACGGGGCGAAAACAGCCACCGGAACATAGCGCCGTACTCAGCCTGTAGCCGACAGCCAGTCGTGCCACATTGCCCGGTAGGCCTCTTCCAGCTGGCGGGTGAATCGTGCGGCGTCAGTTAGCGGACTGCGCTGCATGGCGGGACGCAGCCCGGCGCGCAATGCGGAAAGACGCGCGGGATCCTTGGACAGCCCCACGGCCACTGCCACGTAGCTGTCGGGATCGTGTGCAACGAGCTCGCTGGCGCCTACCGACTGCAGCAGGCTCGCTCCTACCCGGCTCGCATGCCGATCGCCCGCGAGACTCACCACCGGCACGCCCATCCAGAGGGACTCGCACGTGGTGGTGGTGCCATGGTAAGGATACGTGTCGAGCTGCAGGTCGAGTGCCGCGATGGACGCCAAGTGCTCGCGTCGGCCGGGTACGATGGGGGAGACATGGACACGTGTGGAATCCACGCCCATGGCCGTGAGGCGGCGAAGGGCTTGATCCCGCACCCCCGCATCCCTGAGGGCGATGGTCTTCATGTGCAGAACCGAGTCTGGAACTTCCCGCAGGATGCGCGCCCACAGTTCGATGACCATGTCCGTCACCTTGGCGTAGTTGTTGAACGCACCGAAGGTCATGTACCCGCGCTCAAGAAAGGGCAATGGGGTCACCGCGGGCGCCTCGGCTGGAGGCCGGTAAGTCAGAAATGTTTCGGGCAGGCGCCAGAGCCTCTCCACGTGCTGGGCTTCGGCCTCAGGGCCTGGATCGGCATGCCTGTCGGTGATGCGCCAGTCGAAGGCACTGAGCCCTGTCGTGTTCGGATACCCGAGCCAGGTGCTCTGCACCGGCGCCACGCGCCGCGAGGCCGCTGGCAGGCGCGTCTGACTGGTATGCCCCGACAGGTCCACCAGGATGTCGAGTCGGTCCTCCAGCATGAGTTGCTCGAGCCGGTCGTCATCGAGATTCGCCACCTCCCGCCAGAGCACCGTGTGGCCTCGGATTCGGCGTGTGTACTCATCCACGTGCACGCCGTTGTAGTAGGCCGCTATCTCCACGACGCGTGGATTGTGCGCCTCGAAAACCGGTTCGACGAAGAACGAAACCACATGCTCGCGGAAATCCGCCGACAGATACCCGACGCGAAGCCGGCGATGGGGGTCGCGATCGCGGGTAAAACTGTCCCGCTCGCGTCGTGGCGGGAAAGCGGCCCCGAAGCGGCGATGCTCATCCAGCAGCACTTGCGGCGAACTCTCGGCTCGGTAATTGAGGGTCAGCAGCAGGTTGCTCCTGGCCTGGCGCGGATCCGGCATCAGCTCTACAGCCCGCCGCATGGCCTCCAGCGCTTCATCGAGCCGGCCCTGCTGCAGAAGGGCGTTACCGAGATTCATGAAGGATTCGCCCGAGCCTGGGTGCAGATCAAGGGCCCTACGGCAGGCCATCTCGCTGGCGCCGGCGTTCCCGGTCGTGTAGAACAGCGCTTGCAGCCCCAGATGCGCTTCGAGCAAGTCTGGCTTGAGTTCGAGTGCGCGCATGAAGCATCCCTCGGACTCCGACGCTCGACGTTGGCGGGCGAGAACCAACCCGAGGTTTACGTGTGCGGCCGGTGCATCGGGTTCCACTTCCAGCGCGCGCTCCAGTGTGGCAATGGCCTCTGCGCCGCGGCCGGTTCTGTCCAGGAGCAGGGCGTAGTTGATCAAGGCGGCCGGGGCGGGTGGCCGAAGCTCGAGGCAGCGGCGGAATTCCAGCTCCGCGTCGTCGAGCGCGCCCTGTGCCGCGAGCACATTGGCGAGCGTCTCGTGAGCGATGAAGTCCTCCGGGGCGAGGGCGCACAGTTCGTGCAATCGTGCCTCGGCGGCGGACAGATCCCCGTTCCTCTGCAAGCTGAGAGCATGCTGCAGCAAGGCGGCGGGAAACTGCGGCGCAAGGTGCGCAGCGCACGCATGCGCGTCCAGCGCCTCGGCGTTGCGACCGGTGATGCACAGCAAGCTGCCGAGATTGATCCACGCCTCCGCGGAATCGGGGCGTACCCGCACCGCGTGCCGCAGCATCGACTCGGCCTCCTCAAGCTCCTTCTTTTCCAAAAGAATTGCCCCGAGGTTGATCAATGCCTCGGGCTGGTCTGGCGCGGCCGCCAGAGCGGCGCGATAGCTGGCTTCTGCGCCCACCAGATCGCCATCAGCCTGCAGGAGCACGCCCAGCCCCAGCGCGCCTGCGGCGAAGTCCGGGGCGCGCTGCATGGCCTCGCGGTACGCCTTGCCAGCGGCTTCCCGGTCACCTGTCTCGGCCAGCACGGTGCCCAGATTGCACAGGGCCGGCACCAGCCCCGGGTCACGCGCCAGCGCCTCGCGGTAGGCGTCCAAAGCGCCCTCGTGCTGGTCGAGCGCCTGCCGGGTGCAGCCCAGCTCGTGCCACCAGAGGGCCTCGCGTCCATCGCGCGCCAGTGCGGCTTCGAAGGCTGCCGCAGCCTCCCTCAAGCGCCCGAGGGGACGAAGGCACTCGCCTCTCGAAAAGTGATAGCTGGCATTGGTGCCGTCCGAAGCGACTGCGGCATCCAGGTGCGCCAGAGCGCCCACCAGGTCACCTTTGCGCAGGGCCGCCAGCCCCATGAGGTAGTTGCCATCGGGATGCCGTGGGTCGGCAGACAACACCGTCTCCAGGGCCGCAACGGCCGAATCAAGTTCTCCTGCGTTCAGAGCGGCGAAGCCGCGATGCAATGCAGCAGCGAGATCCGGTGCGGGATTCTTGCGCTGTCGGAGCCAGTTGAGCATGGGATGTATTGCAGTCTAGCGTTTCGCCGCACTGCTAGGCGGTCTGCATGCCCGCGTGAGGAAGCTGCTGCGACGCGAATTCGACCAGCGCGTCGGCCACCCGGATGGCAACCGAATCCCAGTCCCACCGAGAGGGCTGGTGAAACACCCGGGCAGTGGGGTACCAGGGCGCGCGCTCCTCGGCGGCCAGCCAGCGCCAGCAGCCGCCGTGGCGCGATAGCACCCATACGGGGCGGGCCAGGGCGCCGGCAAGGTGGGCGACCGAGGTGTCCACGGAGATCACCAGATCGAGCGCGGCCACCAGCGCCGCTGTATCGGCAAAATCGGAAAGTTCCGCCGTCCAGTCGGCCAGGGCAAAGGGAGAATCGGGCGCATGGGCCTCGGCGGCGCGCTCATTCTTCTGCAGGCTGACGAAGCTCACGCCAGGCACCCGCGCCAGCGGCGCGAACTGACGCAGCGACACGCTGCGCCGACGGTCCTGGCGGTACCCCCGGGGATGCTCGCGGTGGGCGTCTCCCGCCCATACCAGCCCCACCCGCAGGCCAGGCAAAGCGGCAAGGCGGCTTCGCCATCGCTCCGCGCGCCGCGAGTCTGGCTGGAGGTAGGGAACTACCGCGGGAATTGCGTCCGCTTCTCCGAGCAAGTGCGGCAGAGACAGCAGCGAGGCATGGCAATGGTAGGGGGGGGGGGATGCACCAGGCGCAGCAACATATAAGCCGGCAAAAGTGGGGGGCGGGGCGCGCCCGAGGAACAGGCCGACGCAAACACAGCGGCGCCGAACG
>DAIPHN010000035.1:0-22299 GCA_036771335.1 Burkholderiales bacterium | reverse complement strand
GCCCGAAGGGAAAGAAAACACAGCAGGGGACAGCGCAATCGCGCAGAAATCTGCATCGGGTCGACTATGTCGAACTCTGCGCACGGTTGTTCAGACGTTCCCTAACCCGAAGGGCGTGGCCGGGGGCCGGATGTGGCGATCCCCGGGGCTTATTCAGCCGCGCTTCGTATCCATGAGCGGCTTCACTGCACCGCCGAAGTCGAGCCGCGCGCGCCCGGGTTCGGGCGCGGCCAGTGGTTGGCACTCCCGCAGGGTGGTGCGGCTGCGAAGCGCGAGTTCGTGGTACTGGCGCGTGCCGGCCACCTTCCAGGCGCGCTCGGCCTCGGTGAGTTCGCGCACCACCTTGCCGGGTACGCCCGCCACCAGCACGCCGGGCGGGATTTCCATGCCCGCCTTTACGAAGGCGCAGGCGGCCACGATGGCCGAGTCGCCCACCACCGCCTTGTCCATCACCACGGCGTTCATGCCCACCATGGCGTTACGGCGCACGATACAGCCGTGCAGTACCGCGCCGTGGCCGATGTGGCCGTCCTGTTCCACCACCGTGTCGGTGTCCGGAAAACCGTGCATGACGCAGGTGTCCTGGAAGTTGGCGCCGGCCTCCAGCACCAGGCGCCCGAAGTCGCCCCGAAGGCTGCACACCGGGCCCACGTAGCAGCCGGGCCCCACCAGCACGTCGCCGATCAGCACCGCGGTGGGGTGGATCCAGGCCTCCGGGTGCACCACGGGGCGCAGGCCGTCAATTTCGTAGCAGGGCATGGGGAGTCATCAGGGAATGGGTGTGCCCTCAGGCGTGCCAGCGGCGCTGCACCACCCGGAAGCGGTCGGCCACGAAGGCCAGGTCGGTGTAGGCGGCGTTGGCGGCGGGATTCAGGCCCGTGGCGTGAAAGTCGGAGAAGCTTGCGGACTGGTTCACGTACACGTTCTGGGTAAGGTTCAGCGACAGCGACACGCCCGAGCGCAGGCTCTCTTCCACGGCGGCGTCCTGGAGGGCGTTGTCGTTGCTCCACAGGCCCATGGTGATGGCGCCCTTCTCGCGAACCACCCGCCCCGCCAAAGCCAGGGCGGCGGGCCCATCGGCGGCGCGCACCACGAAGCTGATGGGGCCGAAGCGCTCCTCCATCCAGGCCGTCTCGTTGGCGGCGTCGGCCTTGAGCAGTATAGGCGTGCGCACCTGAGCGCCGGGAAAGTCGGGGTTCTGCAACGCCCGGGAGGCGAGCACCACCTCCCCCCAGCGCGGCGCCTCCTCGATGCGTTGCAGGGTGGCCTCGGAGTTGATGCAGCCCAGCACCGCCAGCGCCGTGGCGGGGTCGGACAGGAAGCGTTCGATGGCCGCGCCGAGGTCGGCGGCAAAGCGGTCGAAGGGCACCGGCCCCTCGGGTGTGCCCACGCCGGCGGCGGGCACCAGGATGGCCTTGGTGGTGGTACACATCTGGCCGGAGTAGAGCGACAGGGTGAAGGCCAGGTTGCGCAGCAGGCCCTTGTAGTCGTGAGTGGACTCCACCACCGCCACGTTCACGCCCGCCATCTCGGCGTAGACGCGGGCCTGGCGGCAATTGTCCATGAGCCAAAGGCCGAAGGCGTTGCCGCCGGTGAAGTCGATGGACTTAACCGCCGGGTTGCGGGCCAGTTGCTGGGTGACGGCCGGATCGGGGCTGGCGGCCAGGGTCACCAGATCCTTCGGCAGGCCGGCCTCGGCGAGCACCTCCCGGGCGATGCGCACCGACAGCGCCGCGGGCAGCACGGCGTTGGGGTGAGGCTTGACGATCACCGGGTTGCCCGTGGCAAGCGCCGCGAACAGGCCCGGGTAGGTGTTCCAGGTGGGGAAGGTGCTGCAGCCGATCACCAGCGACACGCCGGTGCCCACCACCTCGAAGCGCTTGTCCAGCACCATGGGCGGGTTCTTGCCCTGGGGCTTTTCCCAGCGCGCCTGGGCGGGGGTGAACTGCTGGGCGCTCCAGGCGGTGGCCGCGGCTTCGAGGCCGCGGTCCTGGGCGTGGGGGCCGCCGGCCTGGAAGGCCATCATGAACCCCTGGCCCGTGGTCATGGACACGGCGTGGGCCATCTCGAAGCTGCGCTGGTGGATGCGCCACAGGATCTCCAGGCACACGCCGGCGCGGCCATCGGGGCCGATGCGTTGCCAGGCCGGCATGGCGGCCCGGGCGGCATCCGTCAGCGCCTGCGGGTCGCTCACCGGGTAGCGCACTGCCAGATCTATGCCCCAGGGGGAGCGCTCGGTGGCCGCCCAGCCGCCGATACCGGGCTGGTCGATGGCGAATTCCCGCCCCAGCAGAGATTCGTAGGCGGCGCGCCCGGCCTCGGCCGCGCCCTCTCCCCAGATTTTGGGGTTGGCGAGTTCCGGATAGGGCGACCAGAACCCCCGGGTGCGAAGGGCGGACATCGCCTGGTCAAGGGTGGCGCGATGCTTTTCGAAGAGGGGGTGGCTCACGGGGGTCTCCGGCAGGAAAGGCGCGTTGGCGCGGCGGGAAGGCTTGTCAATCGGCCCAGCGAAGGTTACTCTTTGATCGACCGGTCGGTCAATGAATCGCCGGCCCGGGCGGCTGCGCCTAGCGGCGCCAGCGCGCCATGGTTTACTGGATTTTCATGAGCAATTACCAGCACATCCTCTTCTCGGTGCAGGGCGGCGTCGCCACACTCACGCTAAACCGTCCCGAGCGCCTCAACGCCTTCAACGTGGCCATGCACGGCGAGGTGCGGCAGGCGCTGGCCGCCGCCAGCGAAGACTCCGCCGTGCGCGCCGTCGTGCTCACCGGTGCCGGTCGGGGCTTCTGCGCCGGCCAGGACCTCAACGACCGCGCCGTGGCGCCCGGTGCGGCGCGGCCCGACCTGGGGGAATCCATCGAGCTCTACTACAAGCCGCTGGTTCTGGCGCTGCGCGCCATGCCAAAGCCCGTGATCGCCGCCGTGAACGGCGTGGCCGCGGGTGCTGGCGCCAACCTGGCCCTGGCCTGCGACGTGGTGGTGGCGGCGCGCTCGGCGAGCTTCGTGCAGGCTTTCTGCAAGCTCGGCCTGGTGCCCGACTCCGGCGGCACCTGGTGGCTGCCGCGCATGATCGGCGCGCCCCGCGCCCTGGGGTTGGCGCTGTTCGGCGACAAGCTTCCCGCAGCCCAGGCCGAGGCCTGGGGCCTCATCTGGAAGTGCGTAGACGATGAGCAGCTCGTCCCCACGGTTCAGGCCATGGCTGCCGCCCTCGCGGTCGGGCCCACCGTGGGGTTCGCGCGTATCAAGCAGGCCATCCAGGCGGCGGCCGGCAACAGCCTGGAAGCCCAGCTCGACCTGGAGCGCGACTTGCAGCGCGAACTGGGCTACAGCGCCGACTACGCCGAGGGCGTGGCAGCCTTCATGGAAAAGCGCGCGCCGCGCTTTCTGGGCCAGTGAGCGCCGCCGGCCTGGCGCCTGGCGCCACCGTGGCCGTCATCGGTGCTGGCACCATGGGTGCCGGCATCGCCCATGTGGCGGCCCGCGCTGGCCACCCGGTGCTGCTGCTGGACACCCAGCCCGGCGCCACCGCGCGCGGCCTGGCGGCCATCCGAAAGGACCTGGACGCGCTGGTGTCCCGCGGCCTTCTCGAGGCGGCCGGAGCCGACGCTATTCACGCCCGCGTGCAGCCGGTGGAGCCGGTGGCGGCGCTGGCGCCCGCCGCGCTGGTGATCGAGGCGGTGGTGGAAGACCTGGCGGTGAAGACCGCGCTGCTGCAGTCGGTGGAGGCCGTGGTGGCCGACAACGCCCTGATCGCCACCAACACCTCGTCGCTGTCGGTCACCGCCATTGCCCGCGGCCTGCGCCGCCCGGGGCGCTGTCTGGGCCTGCACTTCTTCAACCCCGCGCCGCGCATGGCGCTGGTGGAGGTGGTGACGGGCCTGGCCACCGACGAGGCGGTGGCCGAGGCCGGCGAAAAGCTGCTGCGCGCTTGGGGCAAGACGCCCGTGCGCGCGCGCTCCACGCCCGGCTGCATCGTCACCCGCGTGGCTCGGCCCTACTACGGCGTGGCGCTGCGGCTGCTGCAGTAACGCGCCGCCGAGCCCGCCGCCATCGACGCGCTGCTGCGCGACTGCGGCGGCTTTCCCATGGGCCCCTTCGAGCTCATGGACCTGATCGGCATCGACGTGAACCTGATGGTGTCGCGCTCGGTGTTCGAGCAGTTGGGCTACGACCGGCGCTACGCGCCTTCGGTGCTCCAGCAGGAGATGGTCAACGCTGGCCGGCTGGGCCGCAAGACCGGGCGCGGCTTTCACGACTACGGCGGTGATGCCGCGCGCCCGGCCGTGGACCTGCCGCTGGCCGGCGCGGCCGCCTCGATGGTGAAGGTGGTGGGGGCGCTGCGCACCGCCGAGCCGCTGGTGGCGCGCCTGCAGGCCGCAGGTATCGCTGTGACGCGCACCTCGGCGGACGCCTCGCGCCACCTGGAAATCGGCACCGCGCGGTTGGCCAAGACCGACGGGCGCACCGCCACCCGCCGCGCGGCGGAGGAGCGACACGCCGACACCGTGCTCTTCGACCTGGCGCTGGACTACGCCGCCGCGCCCCGGCTGGGCCTGGCGCGGGCAGATTCCTGCAGCGAGGCCGCGTGGCGCGGCGTGGTGGCCACGCTGCAGAAGGCGGGCTTGCGCATCACCGCCCTGGACGACGTGGCAGGAATGGCGGTGATGCGTGCGGTGGTCACGCTCGCCAACGAGGCCTCCGACGCCCTGCTGCAGGGCGTGGCCAGCGCCGCGGACATCGACACCGCCATGCGCCTGGGCACCGGCTATCCGCTCGGGCCCCTGGGCTGGGCCGACCGGCTCGGCGCGGAACACGTCGCCGGGGTGCTCGACAACCTGCGCACCCACTACGGCGAGGAGCGTTACCGGGTCTCGCCCGCGCTGGCGCGACGCCGCATCAACGGAGAGCGCTTCCTTGGCTGATCTCGATCCCCAGGCCTTGGCCGAGGCCGTGGGCGAGCGCATGCTGGCCCAAGACCCGGCCTCGCGCGAGCTGGGCATGCGCATCATCAGCATCGGGCCAGGCCGCTGCACCATGACCATGGTGGTGGCGCCGCACATGCTCAACGGCTTCTCCATCTGCCACGGCGGCTACCTCACGCTGCTAGCCGACTCCGCCTTCGCCTTCGCCTGCAACAGCTACAACGAGCTCACCGTGGCCGCCAGCGTCACGGTGGATTTTCTCGCGCCCGCCCACCTCGGCGAGGCGCTCACGGCCTCGGCTGTGGAGGTGTCGCGCGCGGGCCGCACCGGCCTGTACGACGTGACCGTGATCAACCCGCGCGGGGAGACCGTGGCCGTGCTGCGCGGCCGCTCCTACGCGCTCAAGGGCAGGCACACCGTCCCCATCTGAGGGGGCGCGCCGCCAGGAGACCCCGCCATGCCGGTGAAGCGGCCCGCCCCGGGCGAGCTCGAAGCCATCGAAACCGCCAGCACCGACCAACTGCGCGCCCTGCAGCTTGAGCGGCTGCGGTGGAGCGTGCGGCACGCCTATGACAACGTGGCGCACTACCGCGGCAAGTGCCAGGCCGCGGGCGTCCACCCCGACGACCTGGGGCGTCTCGAGGACCTGGCGAAGTTCCCCTTCACCGCCAAGCAGGACCTGCGCGAGACCTATCCCTTCGGGATGTTCGCCGTGCCACGCGAGCAGGTGGTGCGCATTCACGCCTCCAGCGGCACCACCGGCAAGCCCACGGTGGTGGGCTACACGCGCCGCGATATCGACACCTGGGCGGATTTGGTGGCGCGCTCCATCCGCGCCGCGGGCGGGCGTGCCGGCGACGTGGTGCACGTGGCCTACGGCTACGGCCTGTTCACCGGCGGTCTGGGTGCCCACTACGGCGCCGAGCGGCTGGGCTGCACGGTGGTGCCAGTGTCCGGCGGCCAGACCGAGAAGCAGGTGCAGCTCATTGCCGACTTCCAGCCCCAGCTCATCATGGTCACGCCCTCGTACATGCTGGCGCTGATGGATGAGATGGAGCGGCAGGGCATGGACCCTCGCGAGTCCTCGCTGCGGGTGGGCATCTTCGGCGCGGAGCCATGGACCGAGGGCATGCGCGCGCAGATCGAGCAGCGCGGCGGGCTCGATGCGGTGGACATCTACGGGCTCTCCGAGGTGATGGGCCCGGGTGTGGCCAACGAGTGCATCGAGACCAAGGACGGCCCCGTCATCTGGGAAGACCACTTCTACCCCGAGATCATCGATCCGGTGACTGGAGCGGTGCTGCCCGACGGCGAGAAGGGCGAACTGGTGTTCACCACGCTTACCAAGGAGGCGCTGCCGGTGATCCGCTACCGCACCCGCGACCTCACCGCGCTGCTGCCGCCCACGGCGCGCAGCATGCGGCGCATGGGCAAGATCACCGGCCGCTCCGACGACATGCTCATCATCCGCGGCGTGAACGTGTTCCCCTCCCAGGTGGAAGAGCTCATCTGCCGCACCGCGGGGCTCGCGCCCCACTACCTGCTGGTGCTGGAGAAGGACGGCCACCTGGACGCGCTCACCGTGCGTGTGGAGCTCGATGCCGGCGCCGATGGCTCCGCCGACAGCCGCGCCCGGTTCGGGCGGGAACTCTCCCATCACATCAAGAGCCTCATCGGCGTCTCCGCCAAGGTGGAGGTGACCGATCCCTTCGCTATCGAGCGGGTGGTGGTGGGCAAGGCAAAGCGCGTGCTCGATCTGCGCTCGCCGGGCTGACGCGGACTCGAACTCAGGCGCATCAACAGGAGAACACTCATGTACACCCAGGCCATGGACATCGCGGCGGCCAAGGGCGAGCAGCCCGGCGGCCCCAAGCGGCTGGAAAACCCCGAATATCAGGCGCAGTTCGACGAGAAGGTGGACCGGGGTGATTTCATCGAGGCCAAGGACTGGATGCCCGAGGCCTACCGCCGCACGCTGGTGCGTCAGATCTCCCAGCACGCCCACTCCGAGATCGTGGGCATGCTGCCCGAGGGCAACTGGATCACACGCGCGCCCTCGCTCAAGCGCAAGGCCATACTGCTGGCCAAGGTGCAGGACGAAGGCGGCCACGGCCTGTACCTGTACGCCGCCGCCGAGACGCTGGGCGTGTCGCGCGACGATCTGGTGGAGGCGTTGCACTCGGGCAAGGCCAAGTATTCGTCTATCTTCAACTACCCCACGCTCACCTGGGCGGACATGGGCGTGATCGGCTGGCTGGTGGACGGCGCGGCGATCATGAACCAGATCCCCCTGTGCCGCTGCTCCTACGGTCCCTACGCCCGCGCCATGCTGCGCATCTGCAAGGAGGAATCCTTTCACCAGCGCCAGGGCTACGACCTGCTGCTCACCATGATGCAGGGCACCCAGGCCCAGCGCGACATGGTGCAGGACGCGGTGAACCGCTGGTGGTGGCCCTCGCTCATGATGTTCGGGCCCCACGACGCCCAGTCTCAGAACTCCGCCGACAGCATGCGCTGGGGCATCAAGCGCATCTCCAACGACGAGCTGCGCCAGAAGTTCGTGGACGCCACCGTGCCCCAGGCGCAGTTGCTGGGGGTGAGCCTGCCCGACCCGGCGCTCAAGTGGAACGAACAGCGCGGCCACTGGGACTTCGGTGCCATCGACTGGGACGAGTTCTGGAACGTGGTGGCCGGCCACGGACCGTGCAACCGCGAGCGCCTGGCCGCCCGCGTGAGCGCCTGGGAAGCGGGCGCCTGGGTGCGCGAGGCCGCACTTGCCCACGCCGACAAGCGCGCGGCCCGCGCGCGCGCCGCCTGAGCAACGGAGAACACCATGGAACGCAGGCAATGGCCGCTCTGGGAAGTCTTCATCCGCAGCCGCAACGGGCTCGATCACAAGCACTGCGGCAGCGTACATGCGCCGGACGCGAAGCTTGCGCTGCAGATGGCGCGCGACGTCTACACCCGGCGCATGGAAGGCGTGAGCCTGTGGGTGGTGCGCTCCGACCAGATCGTGGCCTCCGACCCGCAGGCCAAGCCGGAGCTGTTCGACCCCGCCGCCGACAAGATCTACCGCCACCCCACCTTCTACCGGCTGCCCGAGGCCGTGGATCACATGTGAAGCAGCCATGATCATGAACGCCGACCCCTCGCTGGAATATGTGTTGCGCCTGGGCGACAGCGCCCTGGTCCTCGGCCAGCGGCTGTCGGAGTGGTGCGGTCACGCGCCCGTCCTCGAGGAGGACATCGCGCTGGCCAACACCGCACGCGACCTGATCGGCCAGGCGCGCATGCTGCTGACGCGCGCCGGCCAGATCGAGGGCGCTGGCCGCGACGAGGACGCGCTCGCCTTTCTGCGCGACCCGCACGCCTTCCGCAATGTCACGCTGGTGGAACTGCCTAACGGCGACTTTGCCCGCACGGTTCTGCGCAACCTGCTGTTCTGCGCTTTCCAGCAGCGGCTCTGGGCGGAGTTGCAGGCGTCCTCCGACGCCGAACTCGCGGCCATCGCCGCCAAGAGCGCCAAGGAAACGCGCTACCACGTGGAGCACGCCGCCGAATGGTGCGTGCGGCTGGGCGACGGCACGGATGAGTCCCACCGGCGCATGCAGGAGGCTCTCGACCACCTTTGGCCCTACACCGCCGAGCTGTTCACGGCCGACCCCGTGGACGAGGCGGCCGTGGCAGCCGGGCTGGGTCCGGCCTGGGCCTCGCTGCACGAAGGCTGGCGGGCGGCGGTGGTGCCGGTGCTCGAAGAGGCCACACTGGCGGTTCCCGCGCGCACGCCGTTTCGCTCCACCGGCAAGGGCGGGGTGCACAGCGAGCACCTGGGCCACCTGCTGGCGGTGATGCAAACCCTGCCGCGCAGCCATCCCGGCGCCCGGTGGTGAGCCCGTGCTGAGCAACGCGCGCGCCTGGGAGGTGCTGGCCACGGTGCCCGATCCGGAGATCCCGGTACTGTCGGTGTGCGACCTGGGCATCGTGCGCCACGTGCAGGCCGACGCCGAAGGCGTGGCGGTAACGCTTACGCCCACCTACTCGGGATGCCCCGCCACCGAGGCCATCGCCGAGGACGTGCGCGCTGCGCTGATCGAGGCTGGCGCGGGCAGGGTGGAGGTGCGAACCCGCCTGGATCCGGCCTGGACCACCGACTGGATCAGCGAGGCAGGCCGCGAGAAGCTGCGCCGCTACGGCATCGCGCCGCCACACACCCTGCAGCCCGGCGAGCCCCGCCCGGTGCGGCTGGTGCTCCGCGCCGTGGCCTGTCCGCGCTGCGCTTCGAAGCGCACCACGCGCCTGTCGGCCTTCGGCTCAACCGCCTGCAAGGCGCTGTACCGCTGCGAAGACTGCCGCGAGCCCTTCGACTACTTCAAGCCCATCTGACCCCCCGCCCATGACGCCGCAATTCCATCGCCTGGTCATCGCCGAGGTACGCCGCGAGACCGCCGACGCGGTGAGCCTGCGCTTCGACGTGCCCGGCGAGCTGCGCGAGGCATTCCGCTTCGTGCAGGGCCAGCACGTGGCGCTGCGCACCGTGCTCGACGGCGTGGAGGTGCGGCGCAACTACTCCATCTGCGCTGGCGTGGACGACGGCGAGCTGCGCGTGGCGGTGAAGGCCGTGCCCGGAGGCGTGTTCTCTACCTGGGCCAACCGCCACCTGGCCGCCGGCAACCGCATGGACGTGATGACGCCCGAGGGCCGCTTTCACGTGCCCCTGGACCCCTCTCGGGCCCGGCACCACGCGGCCTTTGCCGCGGGCAGCGGCATCACGCCTATCCTTTCGCTGGCGCGCACCACGCTCGCACGGGAGCCGCTCAGCCGCTTCACGCTGGTGTACGGCAACCGGAGCCTGGCGGACACGCTGTTCCAGGAGGAGATCGAGGACCTCAAGGATCGCTACCTGGGCCGCTTCGTGCTGATCAACGTGTTCAGCCGGGAGATCCAGGACGTGGAGCTGTTCAACGGCCGCCTGGACGCCACGAAGGTGGCTGCGCTTGCCGGGTCGCTGCTGCCGCTGGACACCGTGGACGAGGCCTTCGTGTGCGGACCCGGGGCCATGATCGACGACGTGGAGGCGGCCCTGCTCGCGGGCGGCGTGCCCGCCGGCCACGTGCACGTGGAGCGCTTCGGCGTGCCCGCGGCGGCACCTGTGCAGCGCACGCAGCCCGGCGACGTCGCGCAGGCGCGCGTCACGGTGATCGCGGACGGTGCGCGCCGGGAGCTGCCCTTCCGCGAAGGGGACGCCTCCATCCTCGACGCCGCGCTGCGCGCTGGTGTGAACCTGCCGTACTCGTGCAAGGGCGGCATGTGCTGCACGTGCCGCGCGCGGGTGCTGGAGGGCAGCGTGCGCATGGACCGCAACTACAGCCTCGAGGCGGCTGACGTGGAGCGGGGCTTCGTGCTCACCTGCCAGTCCCACCCGCTCACCGGGACCGTGGTGCTGAGCTTCGACGAGCGCTGATGGCGCGAACCCGGGGCGCCTCCTTCGACCAGCAGCGCGCGGCTATCGTGGAGGCCGCCGCCCGGCTGTTCGCCGCGCGCGGATTCGCCGGAACGTCCACCGCGCAGATAGCGGCGGCCGCGGGTGTCTCGAAGCCGCTGCTCTACCACTACTACCGCGACAAGGAAGCGCTGCTGTTCGACATCGCGGACGGATACATGGACCGGCTGCTCGCCCTGGTGGCCGCCACAGGCGAAGGGAGGTTCTCCCCCGAGGAACACCTGCGCGCGCTGCTGCGGGCCTTCATGGCGGAGTACCGCACCTCGCAGGACAAGCACATGGTGCTGGTGCAGGACGTGAAGTTTCTCTCCCCCGAGCACCAGTCACAGGTAGTGGCCAGGCAGCGCGCGGTGGTGGAGGCCTTCGCCGCGGTCGTCTCGAGGCTCAAGCCGCGCTTCACCCGGCGCGCCCTGCGCGTGCCTCTGGCCATGATCCTGTTCGGGATGATCAACTGGACCTTCACGTGGCTGCGCCCGGACGGGCCGCTTGCCTACGAGGACATGGCAGAGGTGGTGGCGGATCTGTTTCTGAACGGCGTTTTGCCCGCGCCCGGCGGCCGGGCGGGGGCGCGGCGACCGGCGCGTGCGCCGCGCAGGACGGCAGCGCCCGCCGCCCGTCCGGCGCAGCGGCGGGTCGCCAAATGACACACGGGAGAATCCAATGAAGCTGGCAACCCTGAAGGAAGGCGGTCGCGACGGCACCCTGGTGGTGGTGTCCCGCGACCTGACGCGCGCGGTGAAGGTGCGCGCCTTTGCCCCAACGCTGCAGGCTGCCCTGGACGACTGGGCGGCGGCCGCCCCCATGCTCGAGGCCGTGTCCGCGCGCCTGAACGATGGCATGCTGGACGAGGCCTTCTCCTTCGATCCTGCGGCGTGTGCCGCGCCGCTGCCCCGCGCCTTCCAGTGGGCCGATGGTTCCGCCTACGTGAACCACGTGGAGCTGGTGCGCAAGGCTCGCGGCGCCGAGATGCCAGCCTCGTTCTGGACCGACCCGCTCATGTATCAGGGCGGCTCGGATAGCCTGATCGGCCCGTGCGACCCAGTGCTGGCGGCCTCCGAGGAGTGGGGCATCGACTTCGAGGGGGAGGTGACAGTGATCACCGACGACGTGCCCATGGGTGTGTCGCCGGAGCAGGCCGCCGGCCACGTGGCGCTGCTCATGCTGGTGAACGACGTGAGCTTGCGAAACCTCATCCCCAACGAGCTGGCCAAGGGCTTCGGGTTCTTCCAGTCCAAGCCTGCCTCTGCCTTTTCGCCGGTGGCCGTGACGCCCGACGAGCTGGGCGATGCCTGGAACGGTCGCAAGGTGAGCCGGCCGCTCACCGTCCACCTGAATGGCGCGCTGTTCGGCGAGCCGGACGCGGGCACGGACATGACCTTCGACTTCCCGCAGCTCATATCCCATGCCGCGCGCACGCGTTTCCTGGCAGCGGGGAGCATCGTGGGCTCGGGAACGGTTTCCAACGTGGACCGCTCCCGCGGGGCTGCCTGCATCGCCGAGCGGCGCATGCTGGAGCAGATCGCCGACGGAAAGCCCGCCACGCCCTTCCTGCGCTTCGGCGACCGCGTGCGCATGGAGATGTTCGACCCCGCTGGCCGCAGCATCTTCGGCGCCATCGACCAGGTAGTGCAGCAGTACCATCCGCCGCGCTGAAGCCGCGGCCATTCCCCCACAGGAGAGTTGCCATGATCCGACACCTGTTCCGCGCGGCCCTGGCCGCGCTGCTGCTCGCCGCAGGCGCGGCCGGCGCCCAGGAGCCCATCCGCCTTGGCTCGGTGCTGTCGATCACCGGCCCGGCCGCGTTCCTTGGCGACCCCGAGCTCAAGACCCTGCAGATGCTGGTGGACAAGCTCAACGCCGAGGGCGGTGCGCTGGGACGCAAGTACCAGCTCGTGCACTACGACGACGGCAGCGACGCCTCCAGGGCCAATGCCTTCGCCAAGCGCCTCATCGAGCAGGACCGCGTGGACTTCATCGTGGGCGGCACCACCACCGGCGCCACCATGGCCATGGTGCCGCTGGTAGAAAAGGCCGGCGTGCCCTTGATCTCCATGGCCGGCGGCGTGGCCATCGTGGAGCCGGTCAGGAAGTGGGTGTTCAAGACGCCCCACACCGACCGCATGGCCGCGGAGAAGGTCTTCGAGGACATGAAGAAGCGCGGCATTACCCGCGTGGGGCTGCTCTCCGAGACCAGCGGCTTCGGCCAGTCGGGCCGCAAGGAAACCCAGGCCGCCGCCCAGCGCCTGGGCATCACCCTGGTGGGCGACGAAACCTATGGCCCCAAGGACACGGACATGACCGCCCAGCTCACCAAGCTGCGCGCTGCGCCGGGCCTCCAGGCGCTGTTCGTGTTCGGCCTTGGGCAGGGACCGGCCATCGTCACCAGGAACGTGCAGCAACTGGGAATCAAACTGCCGCTCTACCACGCCCACGGTGTGGCCTCGGATGAATTCATCCGCCTGGCGGGCGCCGCCGCCGAGGGCGTGCGTCTGCCGGCCGCGGCGCTGATCGTGGCCAAACAACTGCCCGCCAGCGATCCGCAGAAGCCGGTGGTGATGGCCTACGACAAGGCCTACCGCGAGCGCTACAAGGAGGATGTGTCCACCTTCGGCGGTCACGCTTGGGACGGCCTCATGATCCTGCACGAGGCTATCCGCCGCGCCGGCAGCACCGACCGCGAGAAGGTACGCGACGCTATCGAGGCCACCCGCAACCACATGGGCACGGGCGGGGTGGTGAACTTCTCCGCCAACGACCACCTGGGGCTGGACCTGTCGGCCTTCCGCATGGTTGAGATCCGCAACGGGGACTGGGTGCTGGCGAACTGAGGGCGGCGGCGGGGCAGGGCAGGCGGCTCGCCTGCCGCGAAGGCCGGGTGTGGCGGCCCTGCCGTGGCCAAGGGTTGGCGCACTCCCGGCCCTCACGGGTAGGGCGTGCCGTCCTCGTGGGTGAACCGCCAGCCGCCGCTTTCCTGGCTGGCGCACAGATCATCGTCCGGATAAGTGACCTCGTCGCCAGGCGTCCTGTCCCCCGCCTCCAGGTACACGGCGTCGTCGGCGGACTCGTTGAGCAACCGGTGCGCATCGCCTGACCCCGCCTTGAACCCCGCGCACATGCCCGCCGACAGTTCCACCCGTCCTGCGTCGGTGTGAAGCACCAGCCGCCCGGAAATCACGTAGATGAACTCATCCTGCCGAGAGTGCGCGTGCCGCAGCGGCGACACCGCGCCGGGAGGCACCACCGTGATGTTGACACCGAAGTTGGTCAAGCCGAACGCATCCCCCAGCGGGCGCTTGATCCTGCCGCTCATCCGAGAGCGAAACGGCTCGGGGTAATCGGATGGCTTGGTGCGCGGTGGCGCATCCAGCGCCACGAAAGCGGTGGGTTTGGGGGGCATGTTCTGGGTCGAAAGGGCCGGGAATGCCTCTATGAAAACCGCGCAGGGTGTGACGCAGCGCCGCGACCGCGTCGTTCGCGAGCCGCGATCGAGCACCCCCGCCGTGGATGATGTCCAAGCGCTGCTTGTATTGGTAACCGGTCGCCGGGCACCGCACGGTGCGCCTGGCGCCTGTTCCATTGTCCACCATGCACCGCAGGCGCTGGACTGGCGCGCCTGAAACGTGCGATGTCCCGTGGCATGTCGCTGGTGCCAGCCCGTTTGGCGAAGCGCCGCCTCCGCCGCTACCGCTACCGGCCGACCAGCCCGAGCGCCCGCCGATAGAACGCCCCGTTCGCCTCGCCCAGGGCTTCCAGCAGGGCGCGGGTGTCGTGGGCAACGCCCGGCACTTCCACGTAATCGTGGGCGATGTTCAGGGCGGCCATCCGCTCGTGGAACTCGTGGTTGAGTTCGCGCGTGCTGTCCTCCGAGCCCACCACCTGTCGAACCACCATGCGGTTGGCACGCAGCGCTGGCGCCGCCGTCTGCACGATGGTGAGAGGGCTGATGACCTTGAAGTATTCCCAGTCGTTGCCGCAGCCCTCGCGCAGCAGTTGCTCGCGCAGTTGCGGATTGCGCAGTGCCCGCGGCCCGCGCAGTTCCAGGTCGAAGGGCCCGCCAGCCAGGATCGATGCGCCGGCGAAGAGGTCCGCGTACCTGCAGCCCAGGCGGGCCGCGCCGTAGCCGCCCATGCTGAAGCCCTCCAGAACGCGACCCTCCCGGGAGGCGATGGTGGGAAACGACCGGTCCACGTGGGTAATGACTTCCGTGATGAAGACCGTCTCCACCGGGGAAGCGCCATCTCTGGAATCGGCCCAGAGGCGCCGGGGCAGGCCATTGACAAACACAACGATCATCGGCGGGATCTTTCCAGCTTCCATGGCATCGCCGAAGAACCGGGCCAGCGGACGAACGCCGGAAACCCCACCCTCCGTACCGTGCAGCCAGTAGAGCACAGGCAGGCGGCCCGCCGCCTGGCCGTGCGCCTCCGGGACATAGGCGTGGTAGCTCACCTTTGCGCCCACGATACTGCTGTCGAAAGTGTGGAACACCACGCGCGGGGCGCTCACCTCGGCCGTCACCCACGGCAGCGTGCGGTCGGGCGAACCCGATGGCGGCTGTGCCGCAACGGCGCCCGGAAGATAGAGCGCCGCCAGCGGGATCAGGGAGAGGAATGCGTTCATCACAGGAGCCCGGCAGTGGAAGGTTGCGCAGCGAGGGCCAGGGTACGATGGACGCGGCCCGCACCGCTACGTGGAAGCGGCGCTTTCGGATGGCGGCGCCGTGGCTGTCACCAACCCCACCGCGTCGCTGGCGAAGGCGGAAGGGTTCGCATACCTGACCCCGAACGCGATCTTGCCCGCGGCATGGTTGGTCCCGCGCAGCCTTCACGCAGCGATTTGCAGGCGGCACCACCGCGAATACTTGCCATGGGTCTGGCCAAGCTTGCCGCAAAACGCTCGAAAAACGTGTTGCGCGACAGGTGCGAGAACTGCGCTAGGACGGCGAGAGTCCACGGCCGCTTCGGCTGATGACGCATGGCCGCAAGGGCGGCTAACGGCCGCGGATCCCATGCGGATGCCGGCCACCCGGTGGCGGGGCTGGCGTGCAGCATTGACTGGCACAGCGCCGGGATGAACAGAACATCGCCGGTACGCTGCAACGCCGCCGATGAAACATCCAGTGGCTGAGCTGACGCGGCCATTCTGGTGGCGGGAAGGTAACGGGCGGGTCATCCCACCTTCGTGTCCAGGTTCACGGCGATGCTCGTGAGCCGCTGGCAACGCCCGGTCACGAAACGTCCACGCCAGGTTCACCTGCCTCCGCCCTGCCGATCAGCGCCGCCTGCGGGAAGCCTGCCTCGTGGAACACCCGCAGCACGGCGTCCACCGCGTGGGGAGCGCAGCTCACCAGCAACCCGCCGCTGGTCTGAGGATCGCAAAGCAGCCAGCGCGTGGTCTCGTCCATTCCGGCCTCGTCCACCAGGTGGCCGTAGCCGGCCCAGTTGCGCCGGGAGGCGCCCGTGATGAAGCCCTCCTCGGCCAGGGCCCGCACGTCTGGCAGCAAGGGCACCCGGGCCAGTTCCAGGCGCGCACGCACGCCCGAGCCGCGACACACCTCCAGCAGGTGGCCGAGCAAGCCGAAGCCGGTCACATCGGTGAGCGCATGCACGCCCGGCAGCGTGGCCAGCACAGGGCCGGGGGTATTCAGGCGCGTGGTGCTGTCGATCATGGCCCGGTAGAGCTCGGGCGGTAGCCGTTCCTTCTTGAGGGCCGCGCTGTAGATGCCCACGCCCAGCCCCTTGCCAAGGATGAGATGGTCACCGGTGCGGGCATCGGCATTGCGTTTCAGGTGGCGCGGATCCGCCATGCCGATCACCACCAGCCCGTAGATGGGCTCCACCGAGTCGATGCTGTGGCCGCCCGCCACGGGGATGCCGGCGCGGGCGCATACAGATTCGCCGCCCCGCAGGATGGCGCGGATGGTTTCCACCGGCAGCTTGTCGATGGGCATGCCCACCAGCGCCAGCGCAAACAGCGGGGTGCCGCCCATGGCGTAGACATCGGAGATGGCGTTGGTGGCGGCGATGGCGCCGAAATCGAAGGGGTCGTCCACCACGGGCATGAAGAAGTCGGTGGTGGCCACGATGGCCTGAGTGTCGCTGATGCGATAGACCGCAGCATCATCGCTGGTCTCGATGCCTACCAGCAGGTCCTTGGGCAGCGCGCCCGCGGTGGTGTTGGCGAGAATGTCACGCAGCACACCCGGCGCGAGCTTGCAGCCGCAACCGCCGCCGTGGGCAAGACTGGTGAGGCGAGGGGGAGCGGTGGTGGGACTGTTCAAGGTACGGGGCGCATTGCCGGCATGAGCCAGTGGGTGGCGGGTCGCTGCCATCCTGGAGGTGCTGCGGCGCTATCGCTGCGGCACCACGTCCACCAGCTTCACGTCGAAGAGCAAGGTCGAATTCGGCGGCACCTCCCCGAAGGCCGTCCGGCTGCCGTAGCCGAACTTCGGCGGGATCACCAGGGTACGGCTGCCGCCGATGCGCATGCCGTCGATGCCCTTGTCCAGCCCCTCCACCATGCGCCCCACCCCCAGCAGCACCGACAGCGGGTAACCCCGGTCGATGGTGCTGTCGAACTTCAGGCCCTTGCCGCCCGGCAGCAGCGGGTCGAAGACGAAGGCCTCGTAGTCGATGACCACGAAGGCCTCCGGCTGGGCCGGGGTGCCGGTGCCGACCTGGCGCTCGATCACCACGATCCTTGCAGGCGGCGCCACGGGCAGCGCATCGGCGAACTCCACTTTCCGGGATTGCGCCGTGGCGCCGCCGGCGGAGACGGCGCACAACAGCAAGGCGGCGGCGCGCAGCAGCATGCCGCGACGCACTTCATAAGTGGAGCAGGACACGGATTTCCTTGGGTCTGGGGAGCTTTTGCCGATCCAGAACGACGTGCCGGATGGCGCGGGTTTCGAGAGTCTGGCGCACGGCGGAGAGCTGCGCGGCCGTCGCGGGGTCGGTCACGTCCACGGCGGCGTACACGGAAAGATCGCTGCGGCACACCACCACCGAGTGGGCGTGGGCCGCAATTCCCGCTTCCAGGGTCTGGCCCGGCAGCAACTGGTGAAGCGGCACGCACGCCAGCACGTGATGATCCGGCAGCGCCGTCTTGAAGGCAAGAAAGACAAGTTTTTCCGCCCCTTCCAGCAGAAAGGGCGCTTGCAGCAGAGCGGCGGTTGGTGGGGCGGGCGATGGAGGCTGCGCCGTCAATTCCGCCGGCTCGGGGGTGAGGGCAGGCGGTGCGGCCGCGGTACCCGCCGATTCGGCCGGCAGCTTCAACAAGCGGTCACGGTGCTGGGCAATGAAGCGCTCCAGCTCGTTGCCGCCCGCAGCCCCTTTCCTGCTTTTGCGCGGGGCCCGTTGCGGCGTCATGTCCAGGCCGCTGCTTCCGCCGCCTCGCAGGGAGCGGCCGATGCGGTACCAGAGCACCAGCACTACGGCGATGATGGCGAACCCGGCCAGGATCTTGAACACGCTCATGGATGGCGGAGCGGAACAGCGTATGGAAATTGGGCTTAGTGTACCCGTGGTCGCATCGGCTAGAATCCGCGGTCGAAGAATTTTTCCTGAAAGGATTCACCATGGGCGCTGGAGACCTGCGTACCCGCAAGGGCAAGATCGCCAACGGCAGTCACGGCAAAACGCGGCCAGGCCGCGCGCCAAAGAAGAACGTTGCGGCCCCGTTGGCCGGAAAGGCCAAGCCGCGCTGATTCCGGTGCCGGGCCTTGTGGTCCGGCACCGCCTGGCTTGAGCGGCCCATGCCCTTCGACCGCTACCTGCGCCACGGCGACCTCACCGAGGCGCTGCGCGAGCTGGCCCGGCGGCGCCCGGATCTGTTCACGCTCGAGTGCATCGGCCGCAGCTTCCAGGGCCGCGAGGTGTGGCTGATGACCGCCACCCGGGCCTCCACGGGGCCTGCCTCGGACAAGCCCGCCTTCTGGGTGGACGGCAACATCCACGCCGCGGAAGTGGCGGGCGCCATGGCGTGCCTCTTCTTCCTGCACCCCCTTGCCGAGCGCGACGGCGCCGATGCCGAAGTAACCCGCGCCCTGGATACCCGCGCCTTCTACGTCGCGCCCCGGTTGAATCCGGATGGTGCGGAACTGGCGCTGGCCGACGTGCCCCGTTTCGTACGCTCCTCGCTGCGGCCCTACCCTTGGGACGAGATGCCCGTGGGCGGATTGAAGCGCGAGGACGTGGATGGCGACGGACGCGTGCTGAGCATGCGCATCGCTGACCCCAACGGCCCCTGGAAGATCTCCGACCGCGACCCGCGCCTGATGGTGCGGCGCGACCCCGTGGAGACGGGCGGGCGCTACTTCCGGCTGCTGCCCGAGGGCATGATCGAGCACTGGGACGGCGTAAGCATCGAGATGCAGCCGCGCCGCGAGCAGCTCGACATGAACCGCAACTACCCCGCCCACTGGCGGCAGGAGCACGAGCAGCACGGCGCCGGCCCGTACCCTGCTTCCGAGCCCGAGGTGGCCGCCGCAGTACGCTTCATCGTCTCCCACCCTAACATCACCGGCGGCGTTTCCTTCCACACCTACAGCGGCGTGCTGCTGCGCCCCTACTCGCACCTCGCCGACGACACCCTGGTGCCCGAAGACCTGTGGACCTACCAGAAACTCGGCGCCCGGGGCACGGAGCTCACCGGCTATCCCAACATCAGCGTGTATCACGACTTCCGCTATCACCCGAAGGAGGTCATCACCGGCACCTTCGATGACTGGATGTTCGAGCATCGCGGAGTGTTCGCCTGGACGGTGGAAATCTGGAGCCCGCAGCGCGAGGCCGGTATCACCGACTACAAGTTCGTCGACTGGTACCGCGAGCACCCGGTAGAGGACGACCTCAAGCTGCTCGCCTGGAACGACACGGCACTGGCTGGCCGCGGGTTCGTGGACTGGTATGGCTTCGAGCATCCCCAGTTGGGCGCCGTGGAGTTGGGCGGCTGGGACACGCTCTACAGCTGGAGCAATCCGCCGCCGCACCTGCTGGCGCGCGAGGTGGCCCGTTTTCCCGCGTGGCTGGTGTGGCAGGCGCTGGTCTCGCCCAAGCTGGAGCTGTTTCAGGCCACCTCGGTGCGCCTCGGGCCCGACACCTGGCGGGTGCGCCTGGTGGTACACAACACCGGCTGGTTGCCCAGCTACGTAACGCGCCACGCTCGCGAGCGGGTGCGTGGCGTGGTGTTCGAGATCGAGCTGCCCGAAGGCGCGCGGCTCGAAGCGGGTCTGCAGCGGGTGGTGGGCGGGCAGCTCGAGGGCCGCGCCCACAAGCCCGCCACGCCCTCGAGCTGGGCTGGATGGGGTGGCGACACCACCGCCGACCGGGGCCAGGCGGAATGGCTGGTGCGCGGCGCTGAGGGCATGGTGGTGAACCTCTCGGCGCGTCACGAGCGCGCGGGCGCGCTGCGCACCATCGTTACCCTGTCATAGGGTTGCGCCGCCCTCAGGGGCGGTGCACGGGTACCGTCGTCTGCAGGACGATGCCGCGGGGATCGAGCCGTGCGCGCAGCGCCATGGCCTCCACGCCGTTTTCCAGCGCGTCGCGCAACGTGCGCTCATAGAGCGGATCGATGGCGCCCGCGGCGCGCACCTCGCGCACGTCATCGCGCTGCACACAGAACACCAGCACGGCCCGGGCGCCCGAACGAACCACCTGCATCATCTCGCGCAGGTGCTTGGAAGCGCGCGCGCTCACGGCATCGGGGAACAGCGCCACGCCGTCCTGCACGGCGGCTGTGACGTTCTTCACCTCCAGGTAGCAATCGGGCCGTCCCGTCGCCGAGAGCAGGAAGTCCACCCGCGAGCCCTCTGCCCCATAGGCGGCCTCGGCGCGCACCGCGGTGTAGCCCCCCAGGGCGGGCAGCAGGCCGTTGTCGAGGGCCTCGCGCACCAGCGCGTTGCTGCGGTGGGTGTTGATGCCCACAAGTCGTCCACCGGCAAGCTCGGTGAGTTCCCACGAATAGGCGTACTTACGCTTGGGCGAGGGCGCATGCACCAGCCACACCCGGCTGCCTGGCTCGGTGCAACCCAGCATCGAGCCGGTGTTGGGGCAGTGGGCGGTGATCTGCGTGCCGTCCTCAAGGCGCACGTCGGCGAGAAAGCGCTGGTAGCGGCGTAGCAGCGTTCCGGGCACCAGCGGCGCGTCAAAGCGCAAGGATGTCTCCCGGCCCGTGCGGGTGTTCTCCGTGGCGGAAGGGTGCGTGCTCGCGCAGTTCGTCCACGTAGTGCGCTACCCCGGCTGACTCGCGCGAAAGAAACTGGCGCACGGCGCGGCGGAACCCGTCATCGGCGATCCAGTGGGCCGACAGCGTGGCCACCGGCATGAGGCCCCGGGCGAGCTTGTGCTCTCCCTGGGCGCCGCCCTCGAAGCGGCTGATGCCGCGCTCGATGCAGAACTCGATGGCCTGGTAATAACAGGCCTCGAAGTGCAGCCCGGGAACGAAGGCGGTGGTGCCCCAGTAGCGCCCCCACAGCGCCTCGGGCGTGAACACGTCCAGCGCGGCGCACAGCGGTTCGCCGTCGCGCCAGCCCGTCACCAGCAGCAGCGATTCGGGCATGACATCGGCGATGCGCAGGAAGAAGTCGAGGTTGAGGTAGGGCGTGGAGTGGTGCTGCCGGTAGGTGGTTTCGTAGCAGCGGAAAAAGAAGCGCCAGTCGGCCGCCGTGATGTCGCTGCCCACCGCGCGGGAGAAGCTCACGCCCGCCTCCCGTAGTTTGCGGCGTTCCTGCTTCACCTTCTTGCGCTTTTCGTGGTTCATCTGAGCGAGAAAGTGCTCGAAGTTATGGAAACCCTGGTTGTGCCAGTGGAACTGCACGCTCCGGCGCAGCAACAGCCCCTCGTCCTCCAGCAGCGCCGCCTCGGTCACCGTGGGGAACAGGCAGTGCAGGCTCGACACCTCCAGCTCGCTAGCGAGCTGCATCGCGGCGCGGGCGAGCAGGCGGCGGTCCTCCTCTGCGGCGGCCAGCAGCCGCGGGCCGGTCACTGGGGTGAAGGGTATGGCCGACAGCAGCTTGGGGTAGTAGCGCTGCCCGGCGCGCTGCCAGGCGTCGGCCCACGCCCAGTCGAACACGTACTCGCCGTAGGAGTGGGCCTTCAGGTACAGCGGCAGGGCGGCGGCCAGGCGGCCCTCGCGCCGCAACAGCAGGTAGCGGGGGGCCCAGCCCGTGTCGGGGCAGGCCGCGCCGCTTTCGTGCAGCGCGTGCAGGAATCCGTGGGACAGCAGCGGGTTCGGCCCAGCCAGGGCGTCCCACTGGGCGGGAGGCACGGCGGCCAGGGAGTCGGCGATCTCGAGTGCGACGGAGGCGGAATCGGGCAAGGGGGGCACCCGGAAAACCGGCGGCTCGCGGCCGCGCGGGGCGCTCGAAGGAGATCGCCAAACCCCAATGCTATATTCGCCAGCATGCGAATCGCCATCGCCCAGATCAACTGCACCCTCGGCGACCTCGCCGGCAACGCGTCGCGCATCCTCGATTTCGCCAACCGCGCAAGGGCCCTGGGCGCGGAGGTGCTGCTCACCCCCGAGCTGTCTCTGTGCGGCTACCCGCCCGAGGACCTGCTGCTGCGCGGCGACTTCGTGGCCGCCTGCGAGAACGCGGTGAAGGAACTGGCTGCGCGCGTGCAAGGCATCACGGTGGTGGTAGGTCACCCGAAATCGGGTGCAGCGGGGCTCCTCAACGCCGCCTCTGTGCTGCGCGACGGGCGCGTGGTGGCGGGCTACGCCAAGCGCGACCTGCCCAACTACACGGTGTTCGACGAGGAGCGCTACTTCCAACCCGGACAGGCGCCCTGCGTGTTCGCGGCGGGCGGCCTGCGGCTGGGCGTGAACATATGCGAGGACGTCTGGGGCGGCCTCGGCCCGCTCCCCGCCCGG
>DAIPHN010000034.1:0-22411 GCA_036771335.1 Burkholderiales bacterium | reverse complement strand
CTGGACATCGGCGACCTCTCCCGGCTGCGCGAGGCCGGGATCGCCGCCACGCGGCAGCTCGCCAAGCGCCAGCTGACCTGGCTGCGCGGCATGCCCGACCGCACCGTGGTGGCCTGTGACGAGGGTGATCCGCAGCAGGCGGTGCTGACCCTCCTGCGGCGCATGCTTGACCAGGCAGCGGTGACAGGCCAGCCGGACCGAAACCTGTCCTGAAAGGGAACGTCCCTCGGGCGCCGCTGGTCGAGGCGCCTTGCGGCATCATGGGCCGCATGCTGCGTGTCGATTCGCTCACCAAGAGCTATGGCGGGGAGCCGGTGTGTCGCGAGGTCTCGCTCGCCCTGGCGCCCGGAGAGTTCGTGGCCCTCCTGGGCGAGTCGGGTGTGGGCAAGTCGACGCTGCTCAACTGCATCGCCGGGCTCGACAGGCCCGACAGCGGCCGGGTTTGGGTGGCCGCGCAGGACGTGACGTCCCTGGATGACGACGGCTGCGCACGGCTGCGTCGACACAGACTCGGCTTAGTCTTACAGGCCTTCCACGTGCTGACCTGCCTGAGCGTGGCCGACAACGTGGCGCTGCCGCTGTCGCTGCTGGGTGTGGCCGAGCGCCAGCTGCGCGCGCGGGTGGGGGAGATGCTGGAGCTGGTGGGGCTGGGCAATCGCGCCGCCAGCCTGCCGCGGGAGCTCTCCGGCGGGGAGCTGCAGCGCGTGGCCATCGCGCGGGCGCTGGTGCACCGCCCAAAGCTGTTGCTGGCCGACGAGCCCACTGGAAACCTCGATCCGGAGACGGCGCGGGCGGTGCTGGACCTGCTACGCCTCAGCGTACGCGAAGCGGGCGCCGCCGGCATCCTCGTGACCCACTCGCCCGAGGCGGCGGCAACGGCAGACCGGGTGATGATTCTGGGGGCCGACGGCATGCGTCAGCGCCCGGATGCCCCCGGCCCGTAATCTGAACGCAGCGACCTGCGTGTGTTGCTTCATCACCGCCGTCATTCCGACGGGCGTCCGTTTGCGAATGGGAGTTTCAAACGGCCTTTTCTGCAGGCAGGCACTGTGTTTCCCGTGCCCCCCAGGCAACCGTGCGCCGCAAGGCGAAGAATCCCTCCTTGAAGCAGCAATTCAAGCGCGGCTTTGGCCCGGATCAGCCTTCACCCGCCGCGCTTTGACGCCATCGTGCGATCACGAGCCGAGCAGGTCCGTCGGTTCTGCCGCGGAACCGTCGTCGTGCGCTCCGGTCAGGCTGCGTAGTCGAGCGAAAACTCCCGCGCCGCCTGGCGTTGCATGCGCTTTTGCGGGTGCATTACGCTGTCGGCCGTGCCGTCAGCGCCCGGCCTGCCCCGGTCCGTAATCCGAATGGAGCGCATTGCGTGTGTTACTTCATCTCCGCGGTCATTCCAAAGGGCGTTTGTTTGTCGGATGCCCGAGCGGCGGCCGAATGCCACGGTCGCACGCTCGAACCGATCCACAACCCAGGGGTGCAGCACCAGCTTCACACCGGGGAAGTCCTCTGCCTCACCACGGCGGGTCATTGCGACTGCGGGACGGCGCTGGGAGCAAAGGCCCGATCCCCCGACAGGAGCTCGAATGAGGCCCACTCCAAGTCCCGCAAGCTCGCGGCGCGCGGCTGGAGCGCCGCGAAAATCGAGCGCGCGCTGCGCGACAGCCGCCGTACCGGGCCCGACAGTCGGGCTGCGGCGGAAATCGCTAACTGGCTTGTTCTGCTGGCCGCAATGCGCGACTGCGGGCTTCCTTATCTGGGGGTTCTCCTGCACGCGTACGAAGGCAGCGTGGCGGACGAGCCCATCGAGATTCGCGGCCGCGTAGTGGTGGCGCCTGGCAGCGCGCGGGAGGCGCTGGAATCCATGGCCGAGGACACGCTCTACGAATTCCGGTTTGCGGCTGCGGCCCCGATTTTGCGTCGCAGCGCTTGAGGCGGCGCGAGTCTGCTCTGCCGCCGGAGGGCGAGGAGGATGGCGCGTGGATGGGTCATGGCGGGAGGCGGTCCGGTCCGGGCTGGGGGGATCCCCCGGACCGCGCATCGCCGGCCTGCTCGCGCAGGTATCCCAGCCACTGCAGCGCTCCCGACGCGAAATGCGGGTCGGTTTCCGCGCGCGCGTACGCTTCGAGCATCCGGGCTCTCTCCTCCGCGTCCCGGCACGCCTGCACGCGGGACGCGCACGCATCGAACCTGGCGCGTGCCTGGCGCTGTTCGCTGAGGACCCCACCCTCGAACAGCGTGATGAAGTGCACCAGGTTGCGCTTGAAGTACCCGGCCCACTGCCTTGCGTCCTCGACCGAGTGATAGCTGAGCCAGAGATCGCGGCCGTAGATGGCGGGCTCCGGGTCGGCCTGCACGCCCACCGCGACGAAGTCGGTCCCGTCCGGGAGGCGCGTCACCACCAGCTTCCCGCCCGTGGTGCCCGGCAGGCGCGCGATGACCGCGTTGTTGCAGCGCCTCAGCTCATCCAGCGCCGGGAAGCCCTCCAGGAGATAGCCTATCCGGTCCGCGCGTTCTACGGCCCGCGCCTGCGGGTCGGTTCGTTCGAACTGGACCGTGAACTTGGACCCCCAGGACTCGTCCCATCCCCGCTGGTTGCACTGGAACAACACCGCCACCCGCCCCGTGGCCGTGGACCTCTGCCAACCCAGGCGGCCGCCCTTCACCCGGGTGAATCCCAGCTCCCTCAGTACCGTAGCCAGCTCGGTGCGCAGCGCGGCGTACAGGTCATTGCACGGACTTTCATGTGGACTTCCTTCCGTGATGTTGGCCGAGTGCGGCCGCCAACTGAAGGGGTAGCGCATGCGTGTCGTGCCGTGCACGCCCGCCACGCGCCTGAGCTCGCGGACTTGCGCCGCCGCTTCTACCTGGCCGTTCTCTGAACGGCGATGGCATCCTCGGGGATTGGCGGGGGCTTCATCCGTCCTGTTGTCCACTGGCTCGCGGCATGATGGCCTTCACCGGCGCCTGATGCGCCTGGATTCCCGCGGACGGCCGCGCGAGGCTGGCCTTTCTTGCCCCAGGGAACGCGGCGAAGGTATCCTCCACGCAGCTCGGTCGTGGCGGCGCGCTTGCACCACGGCAGTTCCTGTATGCCACACGCCGGCAGGGTCCGCCGCCCTCGTGCGAAACGCCGGTCGGATGATCGAACTTTGTGGAGCAGGGTGGTGGCGAATCCGCAACTCGTGGCCCAGGATGTTCCCGGATCGTGCAGCCCCTTCGCCGCCTGTACCCCGGTGGCCGAGTTCTCCTGCGCTTCGCGCACCACGCGCGACGCCGACGAGCATGCCGAGTCGCTGCGCGCCTGGGACCAGCGCTATGAGCAGCTCACCCCTGGCGGCTTCGAAGGCCGGCTCACGGACGTCTGGCTGGGCGGCATCCAGCTCTTTAGGGAGGTCACCAACCAGATCGTCCACCAGGCGGGCCGCGCCTGGACGGGGGCCTGGGTATTCGGGGTCGTGCTGGACAACCAGGGCGAGGGGGCCATTCAGGGCTCGCCGCTCGCGCAAGGCGGCGCGTTCTCCCTGGGCTGTGACACCGACTTCCTGTTCCGCACGCCTCGCTGTCTTGACGTGGTGGGCATCGCGCTGTCGCGCGACTGGGTCGAGACCAGCGCAGCGGCCACGGGGGATCGGTCGCTCCAGGACGCCGCGGCGGCGCCGCCGCGCCTGTTTCGGCGTTGCGCCGACATCGACGAGCTCCGCACGTACCTGCGCGAGCTGTTCACGGCCATGGAGGTCGACAGCACGCCCTTTCGCCAGCCCAACGCGCAGCGCAGCGTGGTCTCGGCCTTGGCAGGCACGCTCTCGGCGGTGGTGAGCGGTGATAGCGGCATCAGCCACGCGGCCTCGCGCGACGCGCGCAGCCGGCTGGTGGAGCGCGCCAAGGCGTACGTCCTCGACCGGCGCGAGACCCCGGTGACGGTCACCGAGCTGTGCGAGTTCCTGTGCGTGAGCCGGCGCACGCTGCAGTACTGCTTCCAGGACGTGCTGGGGGTGAACCCGGTGCAGTATCTGCGCGCCATCCGCCTCAACGGGGTGCGCCGCGAACTGCGCAATCATCCCACCGGCGTGCGCATCGGCGACGTGGCGGCACGCTGGGGTTTCTGGCACTTGAGCCAGTTCTCGGCGGACTACCGCCGGATGTTCGGGGAACTTCCCTCCGAGACCTTGCGCGCCGCACGCGCCTGAACGCCGGTGCCGCCCCCGCTGGCGGCTACTGCCAGTGCTTCTCCTCCGCGATCCAAGCCCCGCCCGGCAACGGGCCTTCCTTCAGAAAGGCCTCGACCACGTTCTTCATCACTCGCGAGACGTTGTTGTCGCAGTCGTTGCAAGGCAGCGCCTGGCCCCAGGCGATGGACGAGGGCGCGAACACGGCGCCGTGATTGGGCGTGGTGAAGTACACCATGTCGGCGCGGATCTGCGGGTCCTGGGTGCCACCCATGCCCGGGAAGTTGTACATGATCTCTTCGGCCACCTTGGGGTAGTTGTCCGAGTGGCCCTCGCTGGAGGCGAGGATGCGGGCGTGCGGCGGCGTCCCGAGCGACAGGTCGTAGCGGTCGATCTCCACGCCCGCGGCGCCGCCCAGCGCCAGGCCGAAGTCGCCGATGGTCTCGCCTTCCACGCCCTCGAAGATCCAGGCCACCGAGCGGTGGTAGCTGTCCGGCATGCGCCGGTAGGGGCGTGACTCGTCCATGCCCTCGGAGGTGAACCCGGTGCCCACTACCTTTTGCGGCGGGCGGCCGCGGTTGCGCCACAGGCCGCTGCGCTCGCCGGTGGTGGCGAGGTAGTGCTCGCCGGGGCGTGCCTGCCAGGCGCGCGAGCCCGAGTCGAGCTTGCGCACTTCCATCACCCACGGTTCCTCGTCGCGGTAGGCGCACACCCAGTAGTAGCCGTTGCCGGACAGGTAGAGCACCCGCCCGCCGCGGGCGAGGTAGTCCTCGGTGGCGTCGAGCATGCGCTCCGAGTAGTACTCGGCGTGCGTGCCGTTGATCACCATGCGGTAGGGCTGCAGCGCCGTCGCGCCGTCGCGGTGCAGGTCCTCGTCGGTGAGCACGTCGTAGTCGTAGCCCATCTTCTCCAGCCAGTACACGATGGACAGGTCGGCGGGGAACTGCCATGGCAGCCCGGTGGCGGGCATGCGGTGGCGCGGGCGCATGTTCACGATGGGACGGCGGTAGGACGAATAGCACACGCCCGCGCCGTCGGCGTGCAGGTCGTAGGTGGACAGCCCGAACTCGCGATTCTTGTACATCTCAATATCGGGCTCGGCCACGATGATCGAATGCGCCGTGATCACCTGCGCGATGGGCGCATCGAAGGACAGGTGCTCGTTGGCGTAGGCCAGGTAGCTCGAGGTGGGCATGAGCATGCAGATGCGCCCGGTGGGTGCGCGGGGGCGCACAAAGAACACCACGTGCTCCTCGGCCGCGTTGCCCGCCTCCCCGGCGCGCAGGCGCACCGCGTACACGCCGCTGCGCAGGTCCTCGGGCAGGGCGGCGGTGAGCGTGGGCTGCCACTGGCAGTCGATCAGGGCGTCCTCGTGGAACTCGATGCCGCCGTACTGCTCCGGGGCGAGGCGGAAGTTGTCGTCGCGGCCGTTCCAGTTACACCCGGTCATGGCCCGCACCGGGCGGTTGAACCCGCGGCCGTGCAGCCCGTGGGGCCCCGTATCCTCCACGAGGTCGCCGATGCCGCGGTCGGTGTAGCCGCGGGTGGTGTCCCACCGCGCCACCACGGCGTCGGCGGGCGGCTCGGCGCCGCCGCGCAGCGCGTCGAGCTCGGCGCGCGAGAGCACGCGCGCGTGCACGCCGCAGCGGTCGATCTTGCCGTTGTAGCACTGGGCCACGAAGCGCCCGCGGGCCTCGTTGCGGTCCGAGGCGCCGGCGATCAGGAAGGGGATGTCCGCGCCGTGGCGCGGCTGCACCCGCAGGCGCAGCGACACGTGCGAGCCGTAGTCGATGGGGGCCACGTGGCCCAGCAGGCTGTTGTAGCGGTTGATCACCGCCTCCTGGTAGAGCGTGGCCATGCGGCTGGAGGCATCGTAGGTGGCGGCCACGAAGTACCAGCAGTGGGCGAACAGCGGCACCTCGGCCGCCACGTAGTCCACCGTGGCGCCGTCGCCGATCCACAGCTCGGCGTGGCCCTCGGCATTGATCCCCAGGCCGTAGCCCGTGGCCGTTTCCATGCACCAGCGCCCCATCACCGTCTGCCGGCCCGCCGCGGGCAGGCCCGGGTGGATGAAGGCGTGCAACGTGAAGCTGCCCGGCAGCGCCAGGCGGCCCTCGGGGTCGGGCACGCGCAGGAAGGAGCCCAGCTGGGCGTACTGCTTGCGCGCCGCGTGCAGGCCGTTGCCCGACCACGCCACCTCGCGCTCCACGAAGCCGGGCCCGGCGGGGTTCTCGTCGCCGTGGATGAGCCGCACGAGCTGGGCCTGCACCGCGTCCGTGCCCTCCGCGCTCACCATGATGTCGATGGGGTCGCCGGGACGCGCGCTGATGCGGTCCGCGTAGCCGAAGATCTTGATGCGTGACATGGGTCAGGACTCGAGCAGGTCGTTCACGCGCCGCAGGAAGACCGCGTGGTAGGCCTCCTCCAGCGTGGGGTACACGCGGTCGTCCACCAGCCGCGGCGGCACGCCGCGCCGGCCCGCCAGCGCCACCACGCGGTAGGCCTCGAAGGGCTTGATGGCCATCACCGCGTACTTGTCGGGCACCGGCCCGCGGCGGAAGTAGTTGAGCACGCGCTCCAGCGCCTCGCTGTGCTGGCCCAGGGGCTTGCGCCGGTGCTCCTCGATGAGCTCGTCGGTGACGAGCGTCCTGAGGTAGTCGCGGATCAGCTTGTCCTGCCGCCGGTAGTAGATCGCCTGCTTGTCGTGGATGTCCGTGGCTTCCTCGGGCACGACCTCGCCTCCTTTCTCCGTGCGCGCGGCGCGCCGCTCGCTCTTCCTGCGTTCGCGCCAGGCGCGGAACTGCGACTTGATGCCGAACAGGCCGCCGCGCGTGAACAGCACGGTACCCAGCATGATCAGCCCGATGAGCACCAGCCGCATGGGGCCCCACTCGATGAGCAGCTTGTCCAGCAGCACCACGATGAGCGTGCCCACCACCGCGCCCTCGGCCGTGCCGATGCCGCCGATGACAATCATGGCCAGCATCAGCAGCAGCTGGTCGGTGGAGAAGATCGACGGCGAGACGCCCTTGAAGTGCGAGGCGTAGAAGCCGCCGATGGCGCCCAGGGCCACCGAGGAGATCAGGAACACCTGCACCCGGGCCCGGTCGTAGCCGATGCCCACGGCCTCGGCGAAGGCCTCGTCCTCGCGGGCGGTGCGCAGCAGCCGGCCCAGGCGCTGGCCGTTCACCAGCCGGTACAGGCCCAGCATGGCCAGCAGCATCACGAAGGCCGCGGCATAGCCCAGCAGCACGGCGCCGTCGCTGTCCTGCAGCGCCTCGGGCACGTAGGTGTCGGCGCCGTACAGGCCGCCCGTGGCCGAGCCGAACACCTTGGACTGCACCACGTACACCCGGCACAGCTCCACCAGCCCCAGGGTGAGCAGCGCGTAGTAGAAGCCCTCCAGGCGGATCGCGGGCAGGGCCACGATCACGCCGAAGGCCAGGCCCAGGCCCGCGCCCGTGCCGATCATCCCCCACCACGGCAGCCCGTGCTGGATGGACAGCCACGCCGCGCCGTAGGCCGAGGCGCCCACCACCGCCAGGGTGGCCAGCGAGAAGATCCCCGCCGTGCCGATGATCAGCATCCACACCAGGTTGATCGAGGCGTAGATGGCGAAGATGGTGGCCGCCGAGAGCAGGCTCGCGTTGCCCGACAGCGGCGGCAGCACGGCGAGCAGGGTGAGCCCGATCAGCCACCAGATGGGCCGCTTGTCCACCACCGTGCGCTCGCGCGCCAGGGTCTTGGGGTTGTACTCGCCGCGGATGCGCAGCACTGTGCGGCGGGTGAAGGGGTAGCGCACCCGGCGCCAGAGGCGATCGCCGCCGCCCTTGAGCTTGAACCACCAGCGCCGCCGGCCCACCGCCGAGAGCACCGGGCGCACCCTGGCGCGCGCGGGGTCGTGCTCGAGCTGCGGGTTGCGCCAGCCGCCCACGGGCGTGTCCTCGGGGGCGCTCATTCGCGGGTCTCGTCCAGCAGGCCGCCGATACCCCGCGGGCGCACCAGCAGGATGGCGATGATCAGCGCGAACTGGGTGATGAGCACGTACTGCCCGCCCAGCGCCGCCGAGGTGGCCGCCTCCACGAAGCCCAGCAGGCAGGCGGCGATGAGCGCGCCCGACACGCTTCCCAGGCCGCCGGCCAGTGCCACGATCAGGCCCTTGATGAGCGGCAGCAGGCCCGAGTAGGGGCTCACGAAGTAGGTCTGGGACAGCAGCACCGCGGCCAGGCCGGCAAGCGCGCCGGTGACGGCCATCACCGCGAAGGCGGTGCTGCGCACGCCGATGCCCACCAGCGCGGCGCCCTCCGGGTTCTGCATCATGGCGCGGATCTCGAGGCCGCGGCGGCTGGTCTTCATCCACGCCAGCACCAGCAGCAGCAGCACGATGGAGCTGGCCACCGAGCCGAGCTTGTCGGCGGTGATCACCACGTCCTCGGTGAGCTCGAAGGTCTTCAGGCCGAAGACCTTGGGCAGCGCCTTCACCCGCGGCCCGAAGACCGCCAGCAGCGCCTGGGTGCCCAGCAGGCTGATGGCCAGGGTAGCGATCAGCGCGCGCACCGTGAAGTTGGGCTTGTCGTGCAGCGGGATGAAGGCCACGGCGCACACGAGCGCACCCACCAGCGCGCCGGTGAGGATGCCGCCGGCCAGCACTGCCGCTGCGCTGTCCGGGAACTGCTGGGCGGCGTACCACGCGCCGTAGCCGGCGGCGGCGAAGGTGAAGCCGAAGGCCATGTTGAGCATGCCCAGGCTCGACCAGATGATGGAGATGCCGATGGCCAGCAGACCGTAGATGGACGCCAGCGTGACCGCGGAGACGATGACGTACCCGTCGATCACGGCTCAGATCTCCATGGCGGCGTTGCGGCCGATGGGCAGGTCGGTGCCGCGCTTGAGCTTGCCGCCGTGCATGCCCAGCAGGCGCGTGACGCGGCCCTCGAGCAGCGAGAGGTTCTGCTCGGCGATCACCATGGCGCCGTGGTCGAGGTTGATGCGCATGAGCGCGTCGATCATGGCCTTGCTGATCTTGGGCGCGAGCCCCAGGGAGGGCTCGTCCACCAGGTAGAGCTTCGCGTCGGTCATGAGGCCCCGGCCCAGCGACACCATGCGCCGCTCGCCGCCGGAGAGCCGGCCCACGGGCACGTCGAGCAGCTTGCGCAGCGGCGGGAAGATCTCCAGCACCTGCTCGCGGCGCTCTCGGCGCGCTCGCCATGCCGCGGTGGTGTAGGCCCCCGAGTCCAGGTGCTCCGCCACGGTCAGGCCGTGGAAGATGGCATCCCCCTGGGGCATGAGGGCGAGGCCGCGGCGCACGATGCGGTGGGTGTGGCGGCCCGGGCCCTGGCTGCGCTTGCCGCCCACCTCCACGCCGTCGAGCAGCACCGAGCCGCGCTGCCAGTCGGTGAGCCCGGCGATGGCGCGGAACAGTGTGGACTTGCCGTGGCCGTTCAGGCCCACGATGCCCACCCGCTCGCCGGCGTGGATGGACAGGTCGAGGTCGTGCAGCACCCGCAGCGGCCCGTAGCCGGCCGACAGGCCGCTCACCTTCAGGATCTCGTGCTGCATGCTCAGGCGGCCACGTCGAAGTAGGCCGCGCGCACGGCCGGGTCCTCGAACACGTGCTCGGGCACGCCCTCGGCGATCTTGCGGCCCAGGTCCATCACGGCGATGCGGTCGGCGATGGCGGCCAGCAGCTCGAGGCGGTGCTCCACCACGATCACCGCCATGCCCATCTCCTTGGCCAGCACGCGCACGATGGCGTCCACCTCGTCGATCTCCGAGTTGATGAGGCCCGCGGCGGGCTCGTCCATGAGCACCACCGCGGGGCGGCGCATGAGCAGGCATGCGAGCAGCAGCTTGCGGCGGTTCAGGGTCTCGAGCGCGCCGGCCGGCGTGTCCTCGGGCACCTTGAGGCCCACCAGGTGGCAGGCCCACTCGGCGTGGTGCCGGGTGAGCCAGGGCGGGAAGGCCTCGCGCGCGGCCTTGAGCACCTCGGCCACCGTGAGCGCGGTGGGCACCACGGGCGACTGGTAGGTGCGCGCGATGCCCAGCCGGGCGCGGCGGTGGATGGGCAGCGCGGTGATGTCATGGCCGCGCAGCCGCACCCGGCCGCGCTGCGGCCAGTAGCGGCCCGAGAGCACCTCGAACAGGCTGGTCTTGCCGGCGCCGTTGGGGCCGATCACCCCGAGGATCTCGTGCGGGGCCACCGACAGCGACAGGTCGTCGATGATCTGGCGCCCGCCCAGCGACAGGCCGATCCCCTCGCAGCCGAAGATCGGCTCGCCGAACGACGCCGTGCTCATGGGTGCTTCGCGGTGTCGTCCGGCGCCGGGGGCCTTACATCCAGGCGGCCTTGCGGAACGCGCTCTCCTTCAGCGGGCCGGGCCCGATGATCTTGTGCTCGCCGTTCTGCACCTGCAGGTAGAGCTGGGCCATGCCCTTGTCCAGGTCCTTGGTCTGCAGCGGGTAGTGCACGCCCACCTGGCCGTCGTTGTTCATGGCCGACACGCCGGTGACGCCGCGGAAGGGCGTCTTACGCAGGTGGTCGCAGACTTCCTTGAACTTGTCGGGGCTGCCCACCTTCTGCCAGGCGGCGGCGAGCATGTACACCGAGTCGTAGCCCATGCCGGTGTAGGCCAAGCCCATCACGCCCGGGTACTTCTTCTTGTACTTGGCTCGGAACTCGTTGCCCTTCTTGTCGGCGTACACGCCCAGCACCGTGCTCCAGATGAAGCCCTCGGCCGCGGGGCCGGCGAGCTGCAGGAACTCCGGCTGCGAGGGGCCGTACTGCAGGTACACCAGCGCGCCCTTGGTGGGGTTGGCCACGAAGTTCTGGCAGAAGGCCGCGAACTCGGCGGCCACCCAGTGGTTCACCATCACCACGCCGGCGCCGGTCTTCTTGATGTCCTGCACCACGGGACCCCAGTCCTGCACCGGGAACTGGATGTCGGTGACCTTCAGCACCTCGAACTTCGACTTCTTGAAGGCCTCCTGGGCGTACTTGGATATCGTCTGGGTGTAGGCAATCTGCTCCTGGATGATGTGCACCTTGTTGTTGCTCGGCTTCCACGCGCCCGAGGCGGCTAGCTCCTCGAGGAAGGTGGGGAACATCAGCCCGTAGTTGATTTCCGAGGGGTCCACCTGGAAGACGTTCCAGTACTTCTGCGGGTTCTTGCGCACCAGTTCCACGCCCGCCTCCTGGGTGTTGCCGTGGAGGTAGGGCGCCTTGTGGGCCCCGAGGCCCTCGATGGCGGGCTGGGGGATCAGCACGAAGGGCGAGGACACCGCGTGCACCTTCAGTTCGGCGAGCTTGCGGAACGCGGCCTGCGTGCCCTCGGGCGTCATGATGTCCGTGTCCACCACCTTCAGCTCCAGCGGGCGGCCGAGCACGCCGCCGGCGGCATTGATCTCCTCCACGGCCAGCATGGCGCCGTTCCAGTGGTCCTGGTGGTCGGCCACGCCCGCGGGGCCGCTGCGGGCCAGGGGCAGGCCGATGACGATGGGCAGGCCGCCGGGCGCGGCGCGCGAGCTGCCTACGGCCGCGACGAGGGGCAGGGCTGAGGCCCCGAGGAGGATCTGGCGACGACGAGACGACGGTGCGTTCATGGGCGGCTCCTGTCTGGGGGCGGGATGGCGACGCGGCCGCGGGCATGGGGCCTGCGGGGATCAATACCGGACAAGGCTACCCGCCCGTCATGGGGAGCGTTAGCGAAAATCGGCAACCGCGGCGGCGGCCGGGCTGGTTGACCGTGCTCGGCCGTGACGCCCGGACGGGTGATAATCGCGCGCCCACGACGCTTCGACCCAAGCCCGGGCGCTGCCGTGCATATCGTTTCCTCCACATGCTCGCCCTGTTCATCTCCGCGTTCGCCCTCGGCCTGGTCTTCAACGCCGCCCCGGGTGCCGTCTTCGCCGAGACCATCCGCCAGGGCGTGCGCGGCGGATATCGGCCGGCATTGCTCGTCCAGATCGGCTCGCTCGTGGGCGCCGCGCTCTGGGCGGTGCTGGGACTTGTGGGGGTGGGGCTTCTCGTCCAGGCGGAGCACCTGCGCGTTCCCGTCGGGATCGCCGGCATCCTGTACCTGCTGTGGCTGTCCTTCGATGCCTGGCGTGCGGCGAACGTGGAGTTCCGGCAGCAGGTCGATGCGTCTGCCGCCGCGAGGGACGCGCTGCGCGCCGGGGTCCTGCTGTCCGTCACCAACCCCCAGAACATCGCGTACTGGGCGGCGCTCGGCAGCGCCATGGGCGCCGTGGGGGTGCACGAGCCTGCGGCCACCCACTACGGTATCTTCTTCGCGGGCTTCATGGGCTCTTCCATCGCGTGGTCTTTCGTCTGCGCGGCGCTCGTGGCCCGCGTTTTCCGCAACGCGACCGACGCGTGGGCCCGGCTCACCTACCGGGCCTGCGCGATCGCCTTCCTGCTGCTGGCGGCCGCGTCGTTCCGCGAACTGGTTGCGCATCCGCAGCCGCGCCTGCCGGAAGGCCCGCCGGGCGCAGCCCGCGTTGCCGCCTGAAACCCCGCTCGAATGTCCTGACGATCAGCCCGCATGACAGCGCCGGACCGTCCGTTACTCATGGAAAGGCCCGAGCGGGCGTTCATCACCGCTGTTGGCGAGCGTCGTCGCGTCCCTGGATGTCATGGCGTTCAAGCCCGGCACGGCCTTGGCGGATCGGGCCATGCCCTCTTTCGAGGCGTGGCGAGATCGGGGTGCGCGCTACCGTGTCCCGGGCAACGGCGGCCAGGATTCACCGCCCCTGCATGTAATCCGCCGTCATGTGCAGCAGCGTGCGCACGCCCAGCTTGAGGGCCGACTCGTCGATGGAAAATCGCGGCGAATGATTCGAAGGCGCCTTTGCCACATCCTGCCCCACTGGCGTGCCGCCCAGGAACAGGAACAGCCCTGGCACCTTCTGGCCGTAGAACGAGAAGTCCTCCGCGCCCATCACGCGCTCTCGCTCCTGCACGTTCTGCGCGCCCGCCACGCGCCTGAGGGTGGGCAGCATGGCGGCGGTGAGGATCGGGTCGTTCACCGTCACGGCGTAGGGTTTTTCGATCTCGACCTCGGCCACCGCGCCGGCGGCCTCGGCGATGTTCCCGGCGGTGAGGCGGATGCGGCGGTGCACGTCCTCGCGCACCGCTTCGTCAAAGCTGCGGATGGTGCCCACCATGGTGACCTTGTCGGGGATGATGTTGAAGCGGATGCCCCCGTCGATGCCGCCGATGGTCACCACCACCGGCTCGCGGGTGATGTTCACCTGGCGACTCACGATGGTCTGCAGGCCCAGCACGATCTGCGCCGACACCACGATGGGGTCCACGCCCGCCCAGGGCGCTGCGCCGTGGGTCTGGCGGCCCTTCACGGTGATGCGCAGCACGTCGGCCGCCGCCATGGTCGCGCCCGGGCGGTAGCCGATCTGGCCTGCGTTGAGCATGGAGCCGATGTGCAGCCCGAAGATCACCGCAGGCTTCGGATTGTCCAGGGCGCCTTCCTCGATCATCAGGCTCGCCCCGCCCTTCTCGCCCGGGGGCGGGCCTTCCTCCGAGGGCTGGAACAGCAGCAGCACGGTGCCCGGCAACTCGTCGCGCCCGGCGGCGAAGGCCTCGGCCGCTCCCATGAGCATGGCCACGTGGGTGTCGTGGCCGCAGGCGTGCATCACGCCGGTCTCCTTGCCGGCAAAGGTAGTGCGCACCTTCGAGACGAAGGGCAGGTCCACCTCCTCGGTCACGGGCAGCGCGTCCATGTCGGCGCGCAGCGCCACCACCGGCCCCGGCCTGCCGCCGCGCAGCACCGCCACCACGCCGGTGCGCGCCACGCCCGTGCGCACCTCGTAGCCCAGCGCCTTCAGGTGCTCCGCCACCAGCCCGGCGGTGCGCACCTCGCGGTTGCCCAGCTCCGGGTGCTGGTGGAGGTCGCGGCGCCAGGCGATGACCTTTGGCTCGAGGGCCTCGGCGAGCGCGTCGAGGCGTGCGCCCAGGTCAGCGGCGCGGGCGGGAAGGGCGGCGAGGGCGAGCAGCAGGACGGTGGCGGTTCGCATGGCAGCGGCCTCTTGAACGGGGGTGCCGTTACCGGGAAAGCGGGAAGAACGGCACCGGCGTCATGAGCCGGTTCTCCTGCTTCTCCAGCGCCCCGAGTTTCGCGCTCTCCTCGGTGTAGGCGATCCACTCCGGGTCGGCCCACATGGCGGCGCGGCGCTTCTCGCGGTCGCCGGCGTTCTCGTAGGCCCAGATGTGGATGTACTGGTTCACGTTGCCGGTCTCGGTGACCAGGTAGGCGAAGGGCTGGCCCAGGTGGCGGGTCTGCGGGCCCTTGCCCATCTTCTCGTAGAGGGCCAGGTGCTTCTTGATGGTGCCGGGGCGGCAGGTGTAGGTGCGGACGTCGAGCAGCATGGTGTTGTTCTCCTCCTTGACGGGTGCGAAATGCAGCGCGAATGATCGCACGGCGCCGCACGGCGGCGGGACGGTGCGCGAGGCCGCGAGCGCGCAGTGCCGCCACGAGCGCGGGCGTGAGGTTGCGGATTGCGCTACCCTGCGCCGGGGACGCGGTCAGGCGGAGGGTACACGCCGCCGGCGCGCCAGTCCGGTCACCACGGGGGGAGGATCTGGTGGAAAGGTCCGTCAGGCGGGTGCTGCTGGCGTCGGCGGTGGGCTCGGCGCTGGAGTGGTACGACTTCTTCATCTACGGCACCGCTGCCGCACTGGTGTTCGGCGAGCTGTTCTTCCCCAAGTCCGATCCGGCCGTGGGCACGCTGCTGGCCTTCGCCACCTTTGGCGTGGGCTTCGTGGCGCGGCCTTTCGGCGGGCTGGTGTTCGGCCATCTGGGCGATCGCATCGGCCGCAAGCCGGGGCTGGTGATCACCCTCATGCTGGTGGGCGCGGGCACCTTCCTCATCGGCCTGCTGCCAACCTACGCCACGGCGGGCCTGTGGGCGCCGGCGCTGCTGGTAGCGCTGCGACTGTTGCAGGGCTTCGGCGCCGGGGCCGAGTATGGCGGCGCGGTAATCATGGCGGTGGAGCACGCGCCCGCGGGCCGGCGCGGCCTGTTCGGCAGCGTGGCGCCACTGGGGGTGACCGTGGGCATCCTGCTCGCCAACGGCGTGTTCGCGCTGTTCGCCACCCTGCCGCGGGAGGACTTCCTCTCCTGGGGCTGGCGCGTGCCCTTCCTGCTCAGTGCGGTGCTCATTCTGGTGGGCTTCTACATCCGCGCCCGGGTGAGCGAGACACCCGTGTTCAGCGAGATCGCTGCGCGCAACAAGGCGGCCCGCTCGCCGGTCATTGAGGCGGTGCGGCGCCACCCGCGCGAGTTCGCTGTGGTGGTGGGCGCGCGCCTGGCGGAGAACGGCCTGGGTTACCTGTTCCCGGTGTTCGCGCTCAACTACATGACCCAGCAGCTGCACCTGCCCAAGACTCTGGTTCTGCACGGCAATATGCTGGCCTACGGCGTGCAGCTGCTTACCATCCCGTTCTTTTCCTGGCTGTCCGACAAGGCTGGCCGACGCCCGGTGTATATGGGCGGGGCGCTGTTCTCCGCCGCCTTCGCCGTTCCCTTCTTCATGATGGTGAACACCCGGAGCCCGCCGCTCATCTGGCTGGCGCTGATCCTGGGCGTGGCAGTGGGTGTGGGCGCCATGTTCGGCCCGCAGGCGGCCTACTTCGCCGAGCTGTTCGGGGCGCGGCTGCGCTACAGCGGCTTCGCCCTGGCGCGCGAGACCGGCTCCATTCTCGCCGGTGGCCCAGCGCCCTTCATCGCCGCGTGGCTGCTGCTGTGGGCCGGCGGCGAGCCCTGGGCGGTGGCGGGCTACATGATGCTGCTGGCGCTCATCACCGCGCTGGCGGTGTACCTGGGGCCGGAGACGGCCCATGGGGATGGGGATGCGTCGCCGCCAGCGGGTCGTTGAGTGAAGCCCGCGACCCTGACCGCTTGGGACGGATGGCATCGCGGCAACGCCCGCAGGCCGGTGGGGCGGTCTTCGTCCTCTACGGCTGCCCGTGTTCCGGAGCAATGCCCTGCTGTGGTGTAGCATCGGCGCTCCCGCGCTTGGGGGTGCACGCTCCCTCCCCGTCATGGACCTGAAGGAACCTCTGCTGAACATTCATCCTCTGGCTAGGCGCCGCGAGGACCAGGCCGATCTGCGCGCGCTGTTCCTGCGCAATTTCCTGGCCGAGGCGCACGTGGGTGTCTACGACCACGAGCAGGGCCGCGGTCAGCGGGTGCGCTTCGATCTGGAGGTTTCCCTGCGGCCTCCCTTCGAACTGCGCGACCGGCTGCAGGACGTGCTCGACTACGACTGCCTGCGCCAGGGCATTCTCGACATCGTCGGCGCCGGCCATGTGAACCTGCTGGAAACGCTCGCGGAGCGGATCCTCGCCATGTGCTTCGGCCACCCGGAAGTGGTGGCGGTCCACCTGCGCATCACCAAGCCGCAGGCGCACGACGATTGCGAGGTGGGCTACGAGGTGCGCCGCCGCCGCTGAAGCGCGGCAGCCAGGCGCGTCACGGTCACTACAAAGGCCCGCCCGGTGCGGTGCGGGCGAAGGAGAGGTTTTGGGCCACTCGGAGCACGCTGAGGGCACCTTGTGGAGCCAGCCCCTCGCTGCCGCCGCGCCGCGCGACCTGTGCACCGATTGCGGCATCTCCCGCAGCAGCGACCCGAAGCGCTGCGGGCGGGCCTGCCAGTTCATCCGCCCCGACTACCCCGCCCTGGAAGCCCACGTGCACGGCCGCCCCCGCGACCCCGCGCGTCCCGACGAGCTGCACTTCGGCCCGCTGCGGCGCATGGTGCGCGCCTCGCTCGAGGCGCCGCTGCCGGGCGCCCAGTGGACCGGCATCGCCACGCGCCTGGGCGAGCGGTTGCTGGAAACCGGTGCGGTGGATGCGGTGCTGGCCATGGCGCCCCACCCTGAGGACCCCTGGCGCCCCATGCCCGTGCTGGTGACGCGCCCCGAAGGCATGGCGCGCTGCCGCGGCATGCGCATGGGCTACGCGCCGCTGCTGGCGCTGCTCGAGCCCGCCCGGGCGCGCGGTTACCGGCGCCTGGCAGTGATCGGCATCCCCTGCCAGGTGTATGCCCTGCGCGCGCTGGAGCGCGAATACGGCTTCGAGCGGCTGTACGTCATCGGCACGCCCTGCTCGGACAATACCACCACCGAGCGCTTCCACCAGTTCCTGGCGCTGCTGTCGCCGCAGCCGGAATCCATCACCTACCTGGAGTTTCGCGCCGACTACCATGTGGAGCTGCGGTTTCGCGACGGCCGCGTGCGCGAGATCCCGTTCCTGATGCTGCCGCTGTCGCAACTCCCGGCCGACTTCTTTCCCCTCACCTGCCGCACCTGCGTGGACTACACCAACGTGCTGGCCGATCTCACCGTGGGCTACATGGGCGGGCAGGGCGAGCAGTGGCTGCTGGTGCGTAACGAGCGCGGCGAGGAGTTGCTCGGCCTGCTCGAGGGCGAAGTGCGGTTGTCCGAACCGGGCAGCGCGGGCCGGCGCGGCGGGCCGGTGCGGGGGTTCCTGGCCAACACCCTGCGCGCCGCGGGCGGCCTGCCGCTGCGGCGCATGCCATCGTGGCTGCGCCCGCTGGTGGGGTGGCTGATGCCGCGCATCGGGCCGCGCGGCCTCGAGTTCGCCAGAGCGCGGGTGGAGATGAAGGCCATCGAGACGGTGGTGCACCTGCGCCGCGAGCGGCGCGCGCGCTTGCGCGCCATGGTGCCGGCGCACGTGTGGAAGCTGGTGGCACCCTACGGCCTCGCGCCCGGCGCGGAGGAATTGCCCCGGCCAGCGAGCGGCGATGGGGTGCGGGGTGGCGGGCAGGGGCCGGGGCGTGCCTGAGGCTCCCGCCCCGGCGACGGCGCTCCTGTCCGCCGTAATCGTGGGCAGCGGGTTTGCGGGCATCGGCATGGCCATCCGCCTGAAGCCGGCGGGCATCCGCGACTTCCTGCTGCTGGAACGCGAGGCCGGCATCGGCGGCACCTGGCGCGACAACACCTATCCGGGCGCCGCCTGCGATGTGCCCTCGGTGCTGTACAGCTTTTCCTTCGAGCCGGGATTTCATTTCCCGCGCTTCTACGCCCGCCAGGCGGATATCCGCGCTACCAGCGGCACTGCGCGAGCAAGCACGGGATCGAGCCGCACCTGCGCCTGAACTGCGGCGTGCGCGCGGCCCGTTGGGACGCGGCGGCGGTGTGCTGGCCCTGACCCAGGGCGGCGAGACGCTCAGCGCCCGGGCGCTGATTACCGCCACTGGCCAGTTGAGCGTGCCCCGGCTGCCGGACATCCCGGGGCTGGAATCCTTTGCCGGGCCGCGCCTGCACTCGGCGCGCTGTGCCGCCCTCCCGGCAAGGCGCTGGAGGTGTCGCGGGCGGCGGAGCAGGCCTGGAACGCGCGGTTGCAGCGGGCGCTGGAACGCACCGTGTGGGCCGCGGGAGGATGCAGTAACTGGTATCGGGGCCCCGACGGGCGCATCACCGGCAACCGGTCCGGGTCCACCTTCAGCTAGCGCAGCGCACTGCGGTGCTTTGACACCGGGCACTACACGTGGCTGGCCACGTGGCTGGCGCCCCCCTGAAGGCGTGTGCCGTGGACCGTTCGTGGCCCGCCACCCTGGCCCGTCTGCTGGTGCTGGGGCTGGTGCGGCCCGTGCTGCAGCCCGCCGTGCCCCTGGGCGTACAGCGCCGCTGGGTGGCGTTGGCGTCGGCGCTGCTGCCGCCGGCCCGCGGCGTCCGGTTCGAGGCCCTCGTCCTGGGGGGTGTTGCCTGCGAGCGCGTGGTGCCGCACGGCGGCGGCGCCGGACACATTCTCTAGCTCCACGGCGGCGGCTACGTGCTGGGCAGCCCGCGCACCCACCGGGCACTCACCAGCCGACTGGCGCGCGCCTCGGGGTTGACCGCTGTTGCCCCGGATTACCGCCTCGCGCCCGAGTATCCCCATCCGGCGGCGCTGGATGATGCGGCGGCGGTGTTCGCGGCGCTGGTGACCGGTGGCACGCCAGCGGGGCGGCTGGTGTGCGCGGGTGACTCGGCCGGAGGCGGGCTGGTCTCACCGCTGCGCGCCGATCTCGCCGGACTGCCGCCGGTGCTGATTCACGCCGCCGGGCAGGAATTGCTCATCAAGGACGTGCGGCGCCTGCAGGCCGCCTGCGTGCGGGACGGGGTTGCCTGCGAGTTGCGGGTGTTCGAGCCGTCGTGGCACGACTTCCAGCTCTACGCGGGCGTGGTGCCCGGAGCCACGCAGTCGGTGCTCCAGCTGGCGGCCTTCGCCCGCCAGCGCTGGCGGCGATGCGCTCAGGGCCGCCGGATGATGCCGTCTTTCTCCAGGGCGCCCAGCACCACGCCCACGTATTCGTCCAGCGCCGCGGCGCGATCGCCCGTGCCGGCGTTGCGGGTGCGGATCTTCGCGCTCCAGGACAGCTTCCGCGCCGCGCCCTCGTACAGCGAGGCTTCGCTGGTGATGGTGGTGGGGGCGAAGTCGGCCTGGGGCAGGGGGCGGCCCAGCCCGCCATACACCACGAAGGCGCCGTACACGTCCAGCGAGGCGTTCGCAGGCACGTTGGCGGGCCCCAGAACGGTATCGGGCACTTCGCGCACCCGGGTTTCGCGGCTGGTCACGCGCGCCAGGAGGATGGTGTCGGCCCCCGAGGCCTGCACCGACGCGCGAAAGCGCTCGCGCTCCTCGTCGGTGTAGCGGGTGAAGTAGCGGCCGGTGGCGGAAGCGTCCACGCCGCGCTCGCGCAAGGCCCTGGCGAGCTTCTGCTGCACGTCGGCCTGAACGAACTCGCTGTCGGCCACGGTGATGATGGCCACCTTGCCCAGGCTGGCGCCCCCGCGCCCGGCTGCGGCCCAGCTTGCGTCGAGGGTGGTCTTGTCGCGCAGCGCGCAGGCAGGCGACAGCAGCACGAGCGCCGCGGCGAGGGCAGCGCGCAGGAACCGGGACATGAACGATCCTTGAGGATGAGGCGGCGGCGCCTTGGCGCGGGAGGGCGAATGCTAGTGGCGCCGCGCCGCTTACGCCACCGCCGCCCTGTACACTGCCGCGCGTTCGAGCCAGGAGAGCCCACATGACAAACATCCCGTCGCGCCGCTGCGCCGCCCTGGCGGCCGCGATCCTGCTGAGCGCTTGCGCCACCCACAGGCTGGTGCAGCACAACGCAGAGCCCGGCGCCGGCCCTGTCAGGAGCGTGATGGTGGTGGGCATCACCTACGACAAGGTGCTGCGGCGCGTGTACGAGGACGCCATGGCCGCGAAGCTCGTCGCCCGGGGCGTGAAGGCCGTGGTGAGTTACCAGACCCTTCCCGAGGCTGGCGTGGAAGAAGCGCAACTGCGCGACGCTGTGTCCCGCGCGCAGGTGGACGCGGTGCTCATCACCCGCGACGGCGCCATCGAGCGCAGCCGGTCAAAGGTCTCCGGGGGCACCGTGGCCGCGGGGACTGGCGGCATCGGCATGTACGGCTGGTATGCGGGCACCTGGGTGGCCACGGAGTACGCGCCCACCCGCATCGAGGGTGCCGCATGGTCGAGTACCACGTCGCGGCTGTTCGACGCCCGCGAGGGCGCGCTGCTATGGACCGGCGCCGTGGAGAGCTCCCTGGAGCGTGGCCGCGGCGTTCAGATGGAGCGTCTTGTCCAGTTGTTGTTTCAGGGCATGGTGGCGGACAAAGTGTTGTAGGACTTCCCGCGCGGGCGGGACTGCCTGGCCAGCAGGGGATTTGCGTTCGCCACCGCGGGCTGCGGGCAAGGCCACGTGAGCGACGCCCCGAATGCAGGGTGCGCAGGGATCCTCCTGCGCTACAGCAGCTGCGCGGCCTCCGCCTCGGAGAGTTCCACTTCCAGGCGCAGCAGCGCGCCGGCGATGGCCTTGCCGAGGTTGTCGCTGCGCAGGCTGCGAGCCGCGCCGCCCTGCAGCGCGCCGTTGAGCACCAGCTTGATGGCCAGGAGGTTCGGCAGGGGGTAGCGTTCCACCGGGCCCCGGGCAATCCATTCAAAGTGGGCCGCCACCCGCTGCGCCGTCACCTCGCGATCGAGCACGGCGTAGGCCGCTTCGTCGCGGGCGAACAGACCGATGTCTGCGCGGTCGGCCTTGTCGCCGCTGCGTGCGTGGGCGATGCGGGCGAGGCGCACTCTCACGGAAGCGTGTCCTGCACCGACACCTGCACCCGGCTCTCCACGCGCTCGCGCGCCACGCGGGTGGGCCACAGGCCCAGCAGCCGCGATCCGGGCGTGATGCCATGGAAGCCCCCCATGTAGGGCGGGCCCGACAGCGCCAGCCAGGGGAAGTGGCGGCCCAGGGAATCGGCCACGGCCTTGTCGCGGGTGCGGATGGCCAGGCGGATCCACACCTCATTGAGTTCGTCGCGTCCGGACAGGTCCGCGTGGGGGCCGAGAAAGGTGTCCAGCCCCAGGTGTTCCACCAGGAACTCGTCCACCGCGGCGCCCGCCTCGTCGAGGGACTGTTTCACGAGCGCCACGGCGACCTCGGCCTTGGCCCAGGCATCGGGCCAGCAGAAGCCCGCCACCGTGCTGCCCATCCAGCCATCCTCGTAGCCGGCCACCACCTTCAGGGTGTCGGGCCGGGGCTGCCCGGTGGCGCCACTCACGCGCACGCGATCGCTTCCCAGATCGTCCAGACGCAGTGTGCCCAGGTCGAGCACCACGTCGGGCGAAACGTATCGATGCGGGTTGTGCACCTCATAGAGCAACTGCTGCCGCACGGTGTGGAAGTCCACCCGCCCGCCAGTGCCCGGCGCCTTGGTGATGATGGCCGTGCCGTCCGCGGACACCTCGGCGATGGGATAGCCGATGTGCCCCAGGTCCGGCACCGTCGCCCAGGCGCCCGCCGAGCCGAAGTTCCCTCCGCTGCCCTGGCCCGAGCACTCCAGCAGGTGGCCCACCACCAGGCCCGCGGCCAGCCGGTCCCAGTCGTCCCAGGCCCAGCCCAGTTCGTGCACCAACGGCCCGAGGAACAGGGCCGCGTCCGCCACGCGCCCGGTGAGCACGATGTCAGCGCCCGCGGCCAGCGCCTCGGTGATGGGCTTCGCGCCCAGGTAGGCATTGGCGAACACCAGCCGCTCCCGCACCTCGGCGATGGCGGCGCCGGTGTCCAGGTGGTCCAGCGCTTCGCCCGCTTCACGCAACTCATCCACGCGGTCGAGCAGCGCATCGCCGGTGACCCCGGCGCTGCGCGACCGCCCGCCCCGGGCGCGGAAGGCCTCCCGCAGCGCGTCGCGGGCGCCGAGCGGATTGAGACCGCCGGCGGTGGGCACG
>DAIPHN010000033.1:0-22491 GCA_036771335.1 Burkholderiales bacterium | reverse complement strand
CCGGGCCACTGCCGCGCTAGCGTGACGCCGCGGCGCGCATGGCGGGCTAGATCGTCTATCCGCTCGTGCGCGAGGCGGGCGGCGGCGGCGGCGGGCGCGGCATGCGCGTGATCGAGACCGAGGCCGACCTGGCCGCGCAGCTGGACACCGCGCGCCGCGAGGCCCAGGGCGCCTTCGGCAACGACGAGGTGTACCTGGAGAAGCTGGTGCGCCGCGCCCGCCACGTGGAAGTGCAGATCATGGGCGACCTGCACGGCAACCTGGTGCACTTGTTCGAGCGCGACTGTTCCGTGCAGCGGCGCAACCAGAAGGTGGTGGAGCGCGCGCCCGCTCCCTACCTGGACGACGCGCAGCGCGCTGAACTGTGCGAGGCCGCCCTGCGGCTGGGGCGGGCGGTGAACTACACCCACGCCGGCACCGTGGAATTCCTCATGGACGCCGACACGGGCCGGTTCTATTTCATCGAGGTCAATCCGCGCATCCAGGTGGAGCACACGGTCACCGAGCAGGTTACCGGCATCGACATCGTGCAGGCGCAGATCCGCATCACCGAGGGCGCGCGCATCGGCGAACCCGCCTGCCCCGTGCCGCGCCAGCAGGACATCCGCCTCAACGGCCACGCGCTGCAGTGCCGCGTCACCACCGAGGACCCGGAGAACGGCTTCCGCCCCGACTACGGCCGCATCACCGCCTACCGCAGCGCCGCTGGCTTCGGACTGCGCCTCGACGGCGGCACCGCCTACACCGGCGCCGTCATCACACCCTACTACGACTCGCTGCTGGTGAAGGTCACCGCCTGGGCGCCGACGCCTCCCGAGGCCATCCGCCGCATGGATCGAGGCCTGCGCGAATTTCGCATCCGAGGCCTGGCCACCAACCTGCAGTTCGTGGAGAACGTGATCAACCACCCGGACTTCGTGGCCGGGCGGGTGACCACGCGCTTCATCGACACCACGCCCGAGCTGTTCAATTTCGCCCGCCGCCGCGACCGCGCCACGCGCGTGCTGCGCTACCTGGCCGAGGTGATCGTCAACGGCCAGCCCGACGCCAGGGGCCGCGCCCGCCCCGATCTCTCCCACGTGCACCTGGCCGTGCCGGCGGTGGATCGTGCCGCCGCCCCGCCGTTGGGCTCACGCGACCTGCTGCGGCGCCTCGGCGCCGAAGGTTTCGCGCGCTGGATGATCGAGCAGCCGCGCGTGCTGCTCACCGACACCACCATGCGCGACGCCCACCAGTCGCTGTTCGCCACCCGCATGCGCACCCTGGACATGGCGCGCATCGCGCCGGCCTACGCTCGCCTGGGTGCGGGGCTGTACTCCCTTGAGTGCTGGGGCGGGGCCACCTTCGATGTGGCGCTGCGCTTCCTCAAGGAAGACCCGTGGCAGCGGTTGCGTCTGCTGCGCGAGGCGGTGCCCAACGTGCTGTTCCAGATGCTGCTGCGGGCTTCCAACGCCGTGGGCTACACCAACTACCCCGACAACGTGGTGCGCCACTTCGTGCAGCAGGCCGCCCGCGGCATGGACGGCACCGGCGGCATCGACCTGTTCCGCGTGTTCGACTCCCTCAACTGGGTGGAGAACATGCGCGTGGCCATCGACGCGGTGTGCGAGACCGGCGCCCTGTGCGAGGGCGCCATCTGCTACACCGCCGACCTGTACGACACCGCCCGCAAGTACGACCTGAAGTACTACGCGGGCATCGCCCGCCAGCTGCAGAAGGCGGGTGTGCACGTGCTGGGCATCAAGGACATGGCCGGGGTGTGCCGGCCGCGCGCGGCGGCCGCGCTGGTGAAGGCCCTCAAGGAGGAAACCGGGTTGCCGGTGCACTTCCACACCCACGACACCTCGGGCATCGCGGCCGCCTCGGTGCTGGCCGCGGTGCACGCCGGCGCCGATGCCGTGGATGGCGCGCTCGATTCCATGAGTGGACTCACCTCCCAACCCAACCTGGGCGCCATCGTGGCCGCGCTCCAGGGCACCGGGCAGGATCCCTGCGCTCCCGGCGGCGAATTGCCGCCCGTGGATCCCGAGGCCCTGCAACGGCTGTCCGACTACTGGGAGGGCGTGCGCCACTTCTATGCTCCCTTCGAGGCCGACATCCGCTCCGGCACCGCCGACGTCTATCGTCACGAGATGCCCGGTGGCCAGTACACCAACCTGCGCGAGCAGGCCCGGGCCATGGGCCTGGCGCACCGCTGGGCCGAAGTGTCGCGCGCCTACGCGCAGGTAAACCTGCTGTTCGGCGACATCGTCAAGGTGACCCCCACTTCCAAGGTGGTGGGCGACATGGCGCTGTTCATGGTGGCCAACGACCTGAGCCCCGAGGACGTGCTTGACCCCGCGCGGGAGGTGGCCTTCCCAGAGTCGGTGGTGTCGCTGTTCAAGGGCGAACTGGGATTCCCGCCCGATGGCTTTCCCGAAGCCCTGTCGCGCAAGGTGCTCAAGTGCGGCACGGCCGCGGCCCTGCTGCGCGAGCCGCCGAAGCCCTACCGGCCAGGCGACCAGCTGCCGCCGGTGGACCTGGAGGCGGCGCGCAAGGAGGCCGAAAAGGCCGCGGGCCACCAGATCTCCGACACCGACCTGGCCTCCTGGCTCATGTATCCCAAGGTGTTCCGCGACTACTCCGAACACCGCCGCCATTACGGCGACGTGAGCGTGCTGCCCACGCCAGCGTTCTTCTATGGCCTGGCCGAGCGCGAGGAGATCTCCGTGGACCTGGACCCGGGCAAGACGCTGGTGATCTCGCTGCAGGGCACGGCCCCGGCCGAGGAAGAGGGCCACGTGAAGGTGCTCTTCGAACTCAACGGCCAGGGTCGCACCGTGCGGGTGTCGAAGCACGGCGCGGCCAAGGCCGCCCAGCGCGCCCAGGCCGACCCGGGCAACCCCGGGCACGTGCCCGCGCCCATGCCCGGCATGATCGTCACCGTGGCCGTGAAGGGCGGCCAGGCCGTGAAGGCCGGCGACCCGCTGGTGTCCATCGAGGCCATGAAGATGGAATCGCAGATCCGCGCCGAGCGTGACGGCACCGTGAAGCACGTGCACGTGCGCCCCGGCGACACCGTGTCGGCCCACGACCTGCTGCTGGAACTGGCTTGATCTGATCCACCCCCCGCCCCCCCGGTTCAGTACTCGCCATGCCCCTGCCGCTGGGTTTCCAGCACAGCTACCGCGCGCTGCCACCGCGCTTCTACGCCGCTCTGCCGCCCACACCCGTGCGCGCGCCCCGGCTGGTGGCCTTCAACCACGCACTGGCCCGCGACCTGGGCCTAGACCCCGCGGCCGTGGAGCCCCACGCCGCCGAGATGTTCTCCGGCAACCGCCTGCCGCCCGATGCGAGCCCCCTGGCGCTGGCCTATGCGGGGCACCAGTTCGGCCACTTCGTACCGCAACTGGGCGACGGCCGTGCCATCCTGCTGGGCGAACTGGTGGACTCCAGCGGCGTGCGCCGCGATGTACAGCTCAAGGGCTCGGGGCGCACGCCCTTCTCGCGCGGCGGTGATGGCCGTGCGGCGCTCGGTCCGGTGCTGCGCGAGTATCTTGTGAGTGAGGCCATGCATGCCCTGGGCATTCCCACCACCCGCTCGCTGGCGGCGGTGTTCACCGGCGAGCCCGTGTTTCGTGACGATGCCCTGCCCGGCGCCGTGCTCACCCGCGTGGCTGCCAGCCACCTGCGGGTGGGCACCTTCCAGTACTTCGCTGCCCGCGGCGACACCGAGGGCTTGGGTGCCCTGGCCCAATACGCCATCGAGCGCCATTATCCCGAGGCGGCCCAGGCCGACAAGCCGGCGCTCGAGCTGCTGGCGGCGGTGTGCGAGCGCCAGGCTTCGCTGGTGGCGCGCTGGATGATGGTGGGCTTCGTGCACGGCGTAATGAATACCGACAACACCGCCATCTCCGGCGAGACCATCGATTACGGCCCCTGCGCGTTCATGGACGCTTACCACCCGGAGACGGTGTTCAGCTCCATCGACCATCAGGGCCGCTACGCCTTCGCCAACCAGCCCGGCATCGCCCAGTGGAACCTCACCCGGCTGGCCGAGTGTCTGCTGCCGCTGATCGACCCCGACACGGATCGCGCCGTATCTCTGGCCACGGCGGTAATCGAGGAATTCGGCGCCCGCTTCGAGCGCCATTGGACACGCGGCATGCGCGCCAGGCTCGGGCTGGCCACGGAGGAGCAGGGCGACGCCGCGCTAGCCAATGGGCTGCTGGAAGTGCTGGAAACCGGGCAAGCGGACTACACGCTTGCCTTCCGCTACCTGTGCGATGCGGCCGAGGACGTGGCAGCCGAACCGGCGCTGCGCCGCCTGTTTGCCGAGCCCGAGCCCCTGGATGCGTGGCTCGCCCGCTGGCGGGCCCGGCTGGGGCGCGACACCGGTTATCCCGCCCAGCGGGCGCAGTCCATGCGCCGCGCCAATCCCGCCGTGATCCCCCGCAACCACCGCGTGGAGGCCGCCTTGCAGGCCGCCGTGGCGCAGGGTGACATGGCACCGTTCTTAGAACTTTTCGAGGTTCTCCAGTCGCCCTGGGCGCTGGCCCCGGGGCGCGAGGCCTACGGCGAACCCCCGCTGCCGGGCGCCGGTCGGTATCGCACCTTCTGCGGTACCTGAGGCCGTTTCTTCTGGTGGCCCACGCCCGGGCCGGGGCGCGCCCCGAAGTCCGCAGCTGCGGTCATCGGGCGACGGCTGCGCGGCGCGGGCGCGCTTCGGCCGCCCTGCCCGAGCGCGATGAGCGAGGACGGCGATGCCGCTCCCGGCTCCCGCGCATGCGGGTCTCCGGGTGCGCGGGCCATGCCCGCGCGGCCTGTCGCACCCTGGCTGCCGGGGGTGCGGCGCGCAGCGCCTGCGTCCTGCAACGCGCCGGCAACGGCTATGCATGCCGCGCCGGGCACAAGGCCGAGCAACGCGCATTCCCCCACTACGAACAGGGAAACACCGGCGGTGGTAACGCAGTTGAAATGTGGCAGGCGGCACTTGCTTGGCGGCCCGGTCGGTGCTTAACTTGGGCCATAACAGTCGTCGCTGCCTGCTGCTCTGCGGGCAGCTTCCCCGCGTAAAAAAACCACGTAGGGGTGGCTCATGCTTCAGCCGCAGCCGCCGCGGTCTGTATCGCGGAGCGTGTATCGCATGATGTTCATGCGTGCCCAGGACATGTGCATGGCTCTGCAATTCGGCAGTGGCCGCATCGTGCAGTGCAATGAGCGTGTCCGCACCGTCCTGGGGTATTCCCCGGAGGAAATGGTTGGGCGCCCCATCGCCTCCCTCACCTGCCTCGAAAACTCACCCTCTTCCGAGAATTGTCTTCGCAAGCTCTCGGACGGCCCCGGCCTGCCGCCGACGCGGCTGCCCCTGCGCTGCAAGGACGGCAGCCTCGTGGATACCTGGGTATCCGTGGCCGGGGTCCGCGAGGCCTCGGGACAAGTCGCTTTCGCTTGCGCCCTGCTGCGGTCGGCCCGCGCACCGTCACCGCGCGCGGAAGACCCCGCCCGGCTGCGGTCGCTGCTGTTTGCGCTGTCCGTTGCCGAGGAGCGCGAGCGGCGCCGCATCGCCGCAGGCCTGCACGACGAGCTCGGGCAGCTGTTGGCCATCGCCCGGTTCAAGCTCGGGCAGCTTGGCGATGCCGAGGAGCCCATCGCGCGCAAGAGCCTGTGCGGCGAGCTCGCCGATGTCATCGACCAGGCGATCCGCGCGACCCGCACCACCACCTTTGAGCTGAGCTCGCCCGTGCTGCAGCAATTTGGCATCGAGGCGGCCATTCGTACCCTTGGGGAGCGGTTGCAGTCTTTGTACGGCATCGATTTCCGGTTCGTGTCGGATGGCCTCCAGGTCGTCTTGCCCGAATCCACCCTCGCGGTGATCCTGCGCGTGATCCGCGAACTGTTGTTCAATGTGCACAAGCACGCCCGGGCGCGCCGTGTGGTGGCCGTGGTTCGACGGGCCGAGGGTGAACAGGTGTTCGAAGTGCGCGACGACGGTTGCGGGTTGCCGGCGGCGGCCATGCGATCCCTGTCGCCGTCCGGAGGATTCGGGCTGCTCAGCGTGAAGGCCCAGGTGGAATCCCTCGGCGGCAGCTTCGCCATCGGCGCCTGCGCCGACGGCGGCACCCGCGCGCTGGTGCGCATCCCGCAGCCTCGCCCCCCCACTTCCTGATCCGAGCGCGGTGAACCCGACAGGGTCGCCCGAGCGGCGCCCGATGGCGCCATTACCCCTTCAAGCCCCGAGCCCCGGAGACCAGCCATGCCCGTTCGCATTGTCCTCGCCGATGACCATCGCATCGTGCGCGAAGGCCTTGCCGCCCTGCTGCGGCGAGAACCCGACCTGGAAATCGTCGGCGAGGCCGCCGACGGCTTCGATGCGGTACGCCTCGCCAGGGAGCTTCAGCCGGATATCGTCATCTCCGACATCTCCATGCCCGGCCTCAACGGCATCGAGGCGATCCGCCGCATCCTGGAGCACGTTCCTGGGGTGCGCACCCTGTGCCTGTCGGTCCACGACGAGACCCGGCTGGTGGGGTCGGTGATGGACGCGGGAGCTTCTGGCTATCTGCTGAAGGAGTGCGCGTACGAGGAACTGCTGCGGGCGGTGCGCGCATTGCTCGCGAACCGCGTCTACATCAGCCCCTCCATCGCGGGCGTGCTGATGAAGGACTACCGCGAGCGCCGTGCGGGCGGCGCGGCCCGCGTCGGTTCCGAACTGACGGCACGGGAGCGCGAGGTGGTGCAGCTCATCGCCGAGGGGCTTTCCACGAAGCAGATCGCCGATCGTCTGCACCTCAGCGTGAAGACCGTGGGCACCCACCGCGAGCACATCCTGGCCAAGCTCAAGCTGACCGGCACGGCCGAGCTGACCCGCTACGCCATCCGGGAGGGGCTCGCCGGGCTCGACGTGCGCGGTTCAGCCCGTCCGAGGCGCGATCCCGCTGCCTGAGCACGAACGGGCGGAACGCGCGCCCTGTCAGCATTCCGGACGCCAGCCCTCAGGCGCCCACCGATGGCCGCGCCCGCCGCGCCGTCCTAGTGTCCGCTCAACGTGCGGGCGCCCCGCCCTGTGCCGGGGATGGCCCGCCTGTCCTGAGGGACTCCGCCCTTGTCCATCCGCATTGTCCTCGCCGACCCCCATTGGCTGTACCGGCGGGTAATCAGCGACGTGCTTGGCGCGGTCGCTGATCTGGTGGTGGTGGCGGAGGCGCGGGATGGACACGATGCCGTGCTGGTCGCCAAGCTGACGCGGCCCGACCTGGTGATCCTCGACGTGGCCATGCCCCGGCTGGACGGCATCCAGGCCTGCCGGAGCATTCTGGCGGCAGACGGCCGCACGCGGGTACTCGCCCTCACCCTGCACAACGACAGTTGCTACCTGCAAGCCATGGCGCAGGCCGGAGCGTTGGGCTACGTGCTCAAGCAGGATGCCTTCACCGACCTGGTGGCTGCCGTACGCGCGGTCATGGGGGGGTATTACTACCTGAGCTCCAGCCTTGCCGCGGCCAACGGGCGCGTGTCCTCGCTGTCCCGTTCCTGACCTGCGCCATGGCAGCGCGCGCGACGTCGGCGCGAGCGTCCTTGTCCGATCCCCTGGGCGATTGCAACCGATGCCGGGTCGGATTTCCGGAACGTCCGTCTCGGCATTTCACCGATTGGCCTGGACGTTTCGCGGGTGGACCATCTGAATGTGTGCGCACTGCCGCCGAGGACAGGCAACAGCCCTTGACCAGCGCGCACGGGAGCGATGAGCAATGGTGTTCCAGTGCCGATATTCAGGTGGGGCGATGTCGTGCAGCCGCGCGGGTAGGCGCCGCTGTCAACCGGTGTGCCGCCGGAGCGCCCTCGGGGAAGGGACATGATCGACTCCGCGCTCACGCAGGTGGCCAGCCAGCTCAACGAGTTCTTGCGGCGCCACGCCAACGTGACCTACGACATCGTCAAGGTCACGAATCTGGTGGAGCTGAACGGTAATGTGGTCCCGGATACGGACAACAAGATGCTCCTGTTCCTGGTGAACGTGGAGCGTGAGACGGCCTCGTTCACGGCGGGCCCGGGACGTGGCGCCACGGTGGCGCGCTTCGCGGAAGCCACGCCGCCGCTGCATCTCAATCTCGCGGTGATGGCCGCGGCGAACTTCAGTGGAAGGCACTACCCGGATGCATTGAAGTTCCTCTCCAACACCGTCAGCTTCTTCCAGCGCACCCCGGTGTTCGATCACGCCAACACGCCGGATCTGGACGGGCGTATCGACCGCCTCGTGCTGGAGATCGACAGCATGGACACCAACGATCTTAGCAACCTGTGGGGGATCCTCGGCGGCAAGTACGTCCCCTCGATCCTGTACAAGATGCGCATGGTCACCTTCGCCGCCAGCGACGTGATCGCGCAGAGCCCGCCCATCGGCGCGCAGGAGTCGGGAGCCGTGGCGCGATGAGCAGCCCGCCGCGCCTGCTGCGCTGGTCGAGACTGTTCACGGTGGAGGTGCGCCACGAGTACTTCGCCAACGGCATCTGCCCGGGGCTGGTGCTGCGGGAAACCCCGGAGACTTCCAGGGCGATGGTGAACCTGGGCCTGGTGCGCCGGGACCTCGCCGGAGGCATCGCCGTGTTCAGCGATGGCAGCGCGCCGCAGGACGGTTTCGATCTGGACTTCCTGCTCGAAACCACCGACCCCGCGTTTCACTCCTACACGGAAATCGAGGGGCTGGCGGGCGCCGCCGCGCTGGCCTTCGACTCCAGCCGGTGCGCCGTGCCTCAGCTCGACGGCACCTGCCGCCTCCACATCGCGCCCGAGGCATCCGCGGCCGACTGCATGGAGTCTGGCGCCGCTAGATCGGGCTTCAAGCCTGGTGTACCGCCCGTGGCGCTGGTGCGCATCCGCGCCACCCCGCCCGCCGAAGCTGCGAGCCTGCTCTCCGGCACGCGGCATGTGATCGCATTTCGCGCCCGGCGCCGGTACTGGAAGTACTTCGTGCTGGGGCAGGACGCATCCGACCCGCCGCCTTCCATCAGGGACGCCGACATGCAAGAGGAATTCGAGCCGGCCGTACCGGCGTTGCTGGCGGGCGATCGCCCTGCCGTCACGCTGCGCTCCAAGGCTCCCATCGCACTGCGGGAAAGGCCCGCGCAACGCTTCCAGTTAAGAGTCCGGACGCCAGCCGGGGAGCGCGTGCTTGTGAAGCGGCTGGCGGTGGCAACCCCGCAATTGCTGGGCAAGGAAACCATCGATGGCCGCGAGGTCGTGGTCTCCGAAATCTACGTCAATCTCTAGGGCTGGAGGAAACCTCCCATGGGCAACATGAAGACACCAGGCGTTTACATCGTCGAGAAGAACGCCTTTCCAAACTCCGTGGTGGAGGTGGCCACGGCGGTGCCTGCCTTCGTCGGCTACACCGAAAAAGCGGAGAACCGCGGCAACTCGCTCCTCAACAAGCCATGGCGCATTACCTCCATGGCCGAGTTCCACCAATACTTCGGCTTTTCTCCCACGGCCGACCTGGTGCGCTTCAGCCTGGCAAAGGCCACGGCGGCTGCGCCGGGAGCTTCGGCCGCGCCGGCTGCTTCGGCTGCGCCAGCTGCGTCTGTCCCACCGCCCGAGCCGCTCGCCGCCCGGGACGCCGAGCCGATGCACATGAAGGGGCAGGGCTACCTCCTCAAGCAGACCGAAGGTTTCTACATGCTCTATTACTGTCTGCTGAGCTTCTTCCAGAACGGTGGCGGCCCGTGCTACATCGTCTCGGTCGGCAGCTACAAGGCCGGTGCGGGCGTGAACATCGAAGCGGACAAGCTGATGAACGGCATCGCCGAGCTTGCCAAGGAGCAGGAGCCCACCATGGTGCTGGCGCCCGAGGCCGTGCTCCTGAAAAAGGACAGCTGCGACCAGGTCCAGCAGGCCGCGCTGAAGCACTGCGGCGAGGTGATGAAGAACCGCATCGCCATCCTCGACATCTGGGAGGGCTATCAGGAGCGCAGCGTGATGCCTGACTGCGTGGCCGGGTTCCGCGACAAGCTCGGCATCAACTTCCTCAGCTACGCCACCGCCTATTACCCGTGGCTCAACACCAGCATCGTGCAGGAGCAGGACCTCAGCTACTCCAACATCGATACCGCCAGCCAGGACGCGTTGATCGAGTGCATCAAGGAAGAACTCTCGGGTCTGGGAACGAAGCCGGAAAAGCTCGCGGCCCAGAAGGAGGAGGTCGACAAGATCAAGACCGCCAAGGAGCCCGCGGAGATCGCGCTGCTCGCCAAGAGCCTGATGACCATGAGCCCGTTCTTCGTGGGCATCATGGGCGAGATGCGCAGGCGCCTGAACGTGCTGCCCCCTGGCCCTGCCATGGCCGGCGTGTACACCATGGTGGACAACGCGCGCGGCGTGTGGAAGGCGCCCGCCAACGTAAGTCTGAACAGCGTCGTTTCGCCCACCACGCCCATCTCCAACGAGCAGCAGGAAGATCTCAACGTAACCCCCCAGGGCAAGTCAATCAACGCCATCCGGGCGTTCATCGGCGAGGGTACTCTGGTGTGGGGCGCGCGCACGCTGGATGGCAACAGCCTCGACTGGCGTTACATCAACGTGCGCCGCACCATGATCATGCTGGAGGAGTCCATCCGGCTGGCGGCCAAGTCCATGGTGTTCGAGCCCAACGTGGCCAACACCTGGGTCACCATGAAAAGCATGATCCGCAACTTTCTGACCGGCATCTGGAAGCGGGGCGGCCTTGCCGGCGCCGTACCCGATGACGCCTTCAGCGTTCATGTGGGGCTGGGTGAAACCATGACGCCCGAGGACATTCTCGAGGGGATCCTGCGGGTCACAGTTCTCGTGGCCATCACGCGCCCGGCGGAATTCATCGAGATCACGTTCCAGCAGCAGATGCAGAAGTCGTGACGGCGCCCTGGCGAATGCCAGGACCTTGAGGACGGCAGAAACCAGGACGCCCCCGAGGGGGGCGGACGAATCAAACGCGAGGCGGCAAGGCTGCCACCGAGCGACATCTTCACGGGAGAAGAATCATGGCAGGCGACGGTTACACACCATACGGCACCGTATGGACGATCCCGAAGTTCCGCTTTGAAGTGAAGTGGGACTCGGCGGTGATGTCGTTCCAGGAAGTGTCCGGTCTCGATGTGGAGGCGCAGCCCATCGAATACCGGCACGGCGACAGCCCATCGTTCTCCGTCATCAAGATGCCGGGCATCAAGAAATACGGAAACATCACCATGAAGAAAGGGGTGTTCGCAAAAGATAACAAGTTCTGGGACTGGTTCAACCAGATCAAGATGAACACCATCAAGCGCATCCCCATCACCATCAGCCTGCTGGATGAGGGGGGGGCGCCCACCATGGTCTGGAGCCTCACCAACGCCTGGCCTACGAAGATCACGGGCACAGACCTCAAGGCGGATGGCAACGAAGTGGCGGTGGAGACTATCGAAATCGCCCACGAAGGCCTCACCATCGCCAACGCCTGATGGCTCACCCGTGAACCTCTATCCACCCGTTGCCTTTCACTTCCGGGTGAGCTTCGGAGGCGTTACTTCCGCCGCCGACGCCTCATTCCAGAAAGTGAGCGGCATCGGCGCGAAGATGGAGACCGAGGAGGTGGTCGAGGGCGGGGAGAACGCCTTCGTCCACCGCCTTCCCAAGAAGGTTTCGCACGATAACCTGGTGCTGGAGCGCGGCATCGCCGACATCGACTCGGAACTGGTGAGCTGGTGCCAGGAAACAATGGCGGGCGGGCTGGCCTCCATCAAGCCCCGGCTGGTGTACGTGCACCTGCTCGATCGCGAGCGCGGCCCCCTTCATGCCTGGACTTTCGCCAACGCCTACCCGGTGCGCTGGCAGGTGGGCGACTTCAACGCCCAGGAAAACAAGGTGGCCGTGGAAACCATCGAGCTGGCCTACTCCATGTGGATGCGGGAGATCTGATGACAATCGAGGTGCGCCAAATGGTGATTCGGTCCACGGTGGATCCTTCGAGCCGCGGGGCGCCGCCTGCCGACCCGCAGGCGCAGCGCCTCGCGCTCGAGCGCGTCAAGGCGGAAATCCTGGCGGAATGCCGTCGCATGCTGCGCGAGCAGCGCGAGGCCGATAACGAGCGCTGACGCGCCTGCGCCGAGGCTTCTCCCGCCGGACGCCGGCCGGCATGTTCCCGAAAACCCACGACGGCACAAGGCTCCAGAAATGACGCAGTCGATGATCCGCCTCACCATGAACCGCTACACCGTGGCGCCCGGCGGTTCGGTTTCCGTGGATACGGGCAAGTCGTTCACGGTGATGATCAACCCGGCCGAGTTCACCCACGATCACACCATCGAATACAGCAAACAGAAGGCGCTCGGGCAGGTGGGTTCGGACAACAAGTTCGCCGCAGTCGAGCCGGACAAGGTGCGCTTTTCCATCATCCTCGATGGCACGGGCGCCGTGCCGCCGGCGCGGCGCGGCGCCGTGGCGAAGGACGTGAAGGAGCTGATGCAGGGCCTCCTTGCCATCGTGTACGAGTACGTGGGCACGCGGCACGAGCCAAGCCGTGTGCGGCTGTTGTGGGGTTCGCTGATCTTCTTCGGGCGCATGACCTCCATGTCCACGCAGTACACCCTCTTCAAGGCGAGCGGCGAGCCGCTGCGCGCCAAGGTGGGCCTGCAGTTCGTGGGCACCATGAGCAAAAGCGAGTCGCAGCTGGTGTCGAACCGCTCCTCGCCAGACCTCTCCCACGTGGTGGTGGTGCGCGACGGGGACACGCTGCCTCTGCTGTGCAACCGGATCTACGGCGACTCTTCGTATTACCCCGAGGTGGCCCAGGCCAACGGGCTCGCGGGGTTTCGAGAGCTGGCACCCGGCCAGCGGCTCGTGTTCCCGCCGCTGGAGTGAGCGATGGCCGTATCCCCCATGGCCGGCAGCGAAGGCGTGGTGCGCGTCACCGTGCTGTGCAACGGACAGCCGGTTCCCGACACCGTGGAGGTGCTGGCCGTGCGGCTCAAGCGCATGGTCAACGCCATCCCGTGGGCGCGTATCGAGCTGGTGGACGGCGACATGCCTAACCAGGCGTTTCCGCTCAGCGATGCGGAGACCTTCGTTCCTGGCGCCGAGGTGGAAATCAAGGCGGGTTATGGCGATCAGGAGTCCACCCTGTTCAAGGGGCTGGTGATTCGCCATGGCATCCGCGTCGGCGCCGACAATGACGCTCGGCTCGTGATCGAATGCAGGGACAAGGCCGTCAAGCTCACCGTGGGCCGCAAGAGCGCCAACTTCGTGGACAAGAAAGACAGCGAGATCATCTCCGCGTTGATCAGCGGCGCGGGTCTGTCAGCCGATGTGGGCCAGACCACGCTGCAGCACGGGGAACTGGTGCAGTACCACTGCACCGACTGGGACTTCCTGCTCAGCCGGGCCGAGGCCAACGGGCTGCTGGTGATTCCCGTAAACGGCACCGTTTCGGTCAAGGCGCCCGCCGTGAGCGCCAGCGCGGTGCTCGCCGTCACCTACGGCGAAAGCCTTATGGAGCTGGAAACGGAGATGGACGCCCGCTCCCAGTTGAAGTCGGTGGCCGCCTACGCCTGGGACCCGAAGAACCAGGCCAGCAAGGTTGGCGGCACGGCCGTGCCCCAGAGTCTTAACGCCCAAGGAAACCTCACCTCGGGTGATCTCGCCGATGTGATCGGGCTGAACGAGTACCGGCTCCAGAGCATGGCCGCCCTGGAGCTTGAAGAACTCACCGCCTGGGCGAAGGCCCGGCAACTGAAGGCGGGGCTCGCGCGCGTGCGCGGCCGCATGCGCTTCCAGGGCAGCGCCCTGCCCCTGCCGGGCACGCTGATCGAACTGGCCGGCGTGGGCGCGCGCTACAACGGCGCCGTGTTTGTCACGGCGGTGGAGCACGTGATCGAGGACGGTAACTGGATCACCGAGGCGGGTTTCGGCCTGAGCGACCAGTGGTTCGCCGACCGGCCTGAGGTGTCTAATCCGCTGGCCGCTGGCCGGTTGCCGGGCGTGCAGGGCTTGCACGTGGGCGTGGTGCTGAAGCTCGACGGCGATCCCGCGGGTGAGAGCCGGATCAAGGTGTCCGTGCCGGTCATGGGCGCCGCGCAGGATGGCGTGTGGGCGCGGCTGGCGCAGTTCTACGCCTCCAACGCCTTCGGAGCGCTATTCATCCCCGAGGTGGGCGACGAGGTGGTGCTCGGCTTCTTCGACGCCGACCCTGCCCATCCGGTGGTGCTGGGCAGCCTCTACAGCAGCAGCAAGCACCCGCCGCCCTATGCCTTCGCGGCGGACAACAACACCAAGGCCGTGGTCACGCGCGCCAAGCTCAAGCTGGAGTTCGACGAGAAAAAGAAGGTCATCACCGTCGAGACGCCGGCGGTCAACAAGATCGTGCTCAGCGACGACGGCAAGTCCATCCTCCTGGAAGACCAGAACGGCAACACGGTGCGCCTTGACCAGGCCGGCATCGCGCTGGACAGCCCGAAGGACATCAAGCTCACCGCCAAGGGCGGCATCACGCTCGATGCGTTCAACGCCATCCAGATCACCTCCAAGGCCGACGTCAAGGCCAGCGGCCTGAACGTGAACTGTGAAGCGCAGGTGGGTTTCGCAGCCAAGGGCAGCGCCACCGCCGAGTTGTCCGCTGCCGGTCAGACGACCGTCAAGGGCGCGCTGGTGATGATCAACTGACCCGCGCAGACGCCCCAGTGCCTCCAGCCGCCCGAATCACCGACATGCACGCCTGCCCGATGGTCACCCCGGGGTTGCCCCCCATCCCGCACGTGGGCGGACCCATCGCCGGGCCGTGCGTCCCCACGGTGCTGATCGGTGCCCTGCCCGCCGCCGTGGTGGGCGACATGGCCATCTGCGTCGGGCCGCCCGATTCCATCGTGAAGGGATCGGCCACGGTGATGATCGGCGGCAGGCCCGCTGCGCGCATGGGCGATTCCACCGCCCATGGCGGCAGCATCGTGTTCGGCCTGCCCACCGTAATGATCGGGGGCTGAGGCAGCCATGGCCGACGACGGCGGCTTTCTCGGTACCGGCTGGGCGTTCCCGCCGCGGTTCGATCCGCGCACCGGCGCCGCCCTGATGGTGTCGCGCGAGGAGGATGTGGCGCAGAGCCTGCGTATCTTGCTCGCCACGCAGCCTGGCGAGCGCGTCATGCACCCCACCTTCGGGTGCGGTGTGCGTCGCATGGTGTTCGAGGAAATCCACGAAAGCACCATCACGGAACTGAAGGACATCGTTTCCCGTGCCGTGCTGTTCTTCGAGCCGCGCATCACGCTCGAGCGCATCGACGCGGTGGTGGAGGATCCCCTCGAGGGCCTCGTACGCCTGACGCTCGAATACACCATCCGCGACACGAACACCCGGGCCAACCTGGTGTTCCCTCTCTATCTGTCCGAGGCCACCATGCTGGGCGGCCCCGGCCTGTCGGTGTGAGACTCTGGTGCTGAACGGGTTTCCGATCTGGCGCGCCAATCCCGGCACCCGCCAGCGACAGCGAGCGCTGGTCGCCCTGGCCGATGACGCGGTGGGGGCGGACGAGCGCGCGCTGCCGGATTTCGTGCAGGACGCGGTGGGGCTCGCCCGCCGGTTGCGCTTCACTGGCGGCGCCGGCCGGGACGACGGCCGTTGGGACCGCTGGTTCAACGTGGACGAGGCATTGGTGCTGGCGCGCATTGCGGCCGAGGCGCCGGTGCCATCGGGTGCCGCGCTCGCCCAGCCCGCGGCCGAGGGTTCCGCGGACGGCCTGCTGCTGGAGATCGCGCGCGCGGCGCAGTGCGTGGACGAATGGCACCTTGCACTGCGGGTGATGGGCGAGCCGCCCGCCATGAACGTGTGCACGCAGATCGAGCGCTACGTGGACCGGCGCCTGGGCGCAGAGCTGGCCTGGGCGCTGGCCGAAGGCGTGGACAACCCCGCCGTGGCGGCCATCGGTCGCGGCCTCTCGGACCTGTGGCGGCGCGCCACCATCGCCCCGGCCCGCGATGGCCAGGGCGGCCGGACGGCGAGGGCCCGCTCCGTGCTGCACGGCTTCCTCGAGGCCATCGAGCGGATCCGCGCGCGCGCCCGGGAAGCGCTTGCGGCGTCCATGGGCAGCGACCGGCACGAGCCGTCGGCGGCGCTGTTTCTGGCCTTCATCCGGCTCTACGGCGTGGTGCAGCGCAGGCTCAACGACTTCACCTCGCGCCACACCCGTTTCTATTACCGGGATTGTCTGCACCTGAGTCCGCGGCCGGCCGAGCCCGAGAGCATCCGCCTGGTGCTGCACCGGGCGCCCGGCGTCGAGGGCGAGGTGGCCATTCCCGCAGGAACCAGCTTCATCCTCGGCCGCGATCCATACGGCGCCGACCTGACCTACAGGACGGTCGATACCCTGGCGCTTACCGATGCGGCCGTGGCCGCCTTGTGCACCCTCCGGCTGGAGCGCGATCCGCTCATTTCCCCGGAGCGCGACCTGGGATACGTCACTTCCGCGCGGGCGCAGAGCATCGACCCGGCCGGAGCGATACACGCCGACGGGGCTCGGCCCCACTGGCCGCTGTTCGGCGGGGCGTCCGGGCGTGGCGGGCAACGCGGCGCGCTGGATGCCGAGCTGGGTCTGGCCATCGCCAGTCCGCTGCTCGCCCTGGCCGAAGGCGAGCGCGAGATCCGCATCACGCTCTGCGTGGAGCATCCCGCCGACCGAGACAGCGGTGCCGCCGAAGCCGTGGCCGCGTTCGCCAAGACAGGGCAGGCGGGCGAGCCATCGCCCACGCTGCTGGGCCTGATGGTGGGATTGTTCACGCGCTTCGCGAGCCTGGACGGCGATGACGGCGCTGACATCGACACGCTCGCCAAGGCGGCGCTGCCGCGAGTGGCGGTCAAGGCCCTGCTGCGCCGCATTGCCTGCCTCGACGACGCCGATGCACGGCGGCTGGCGGGCATCGCGGCCGCGGAGGGGCTTACCTTGAGAAGCGCCGTTGCGCTGCCCGCCCGGTTGCGCGCCCAGGTGCGCCGAGCCCTCCGCCGCCGTCTCGGGTCCGGCACGGCGCTGCGGTTCTCGCCCGCCGGCCCTGGCGGGGAGGAACTGATGCTCGCTGCCGACGGGCGCGACGCGCTTTCCTCTGGTGCCCGTGGGCCTGGCAGCGCGCTGTCATCCCACGCGCTCTATGGCGAGTATCTGGTCGAACGGTTGTTGCATGCCGAGGATGAGCCGGCATTCTTCCGCCGCTTCGGCCGACTGTTCGGCCGCTGGATGCTGGTGGATCCGGACCTGCTGGGCAGTGAGGAAGTCCGCGCCATCAAGCGCGCCCTGCACCGCGTGCCGCGGCGGCGCGACGCGCCCCGGGATCCGCGGCAGCGCACGCGTGGCGCGTCCTGGTCGCCCGGCCGGACGGACGTGGCAAGTTGCCTTCGCGGCCCGCGCCGGCCGGTGCGGGGCTTCCTGTTCAACAAGCTGTTCTTCAGTTTCGTCGAGGCGCGCCTCGCCGGACCGGACGGCTGGTTCACGCCGGTCGAGGGATATATCCTTGGGCCCGAGTCAGCGCAGGACTCCGCCGGACGGCCGACGCTCACGCTCGTCTACCGTTTGATGCCCGACGAGCCCGCGGTGGTGTCCCATGACCCGCGGGTGCACGGCGACCGCTGGCGCGTGCGCCAGCCTGTGCTGCGGCTACGGCTCTCTCAGGGCATCTCGCTGTTCCCCTACTCGGCGCTCGAACCCATCCTGCTGGGCAAGATCGGCATCGAGGTTAAGGTGGCGGGGGTGCGCGATCTGGTGCTGCACAACCAGTTCGGCCGCCTGGACCCCTCCAGGCCGTTCAACCCGTTCGGACCCGTTCCAGCGCGCGGCTCCTACCTGGTGCTGGGCAGCCCGGAACTGGCGCGCAAGCCCGTCACCGAACTGCAGCTCCACCTGCAATGGGCGCAGCTTCCCGATGACGATGGCGGCTTCGCCAGCCACTATCGGGACTACGGCAGCGCCATTGACAACCGCTCCTTCCGCGCCGGCATCACCATCCTTCGAAATGGCCTGTGGGAGCCCCGCGACGGCCGCGGCAGCGAAGTGCAGCTGTTCGATGCCGCGGGCCCCGAGGGCCGGCTCATGACCGCCGCCACGCTCACGGTGCCCGCCGTTGACCTACGCAACTACAACCGCGCGCTGCGCGCCGCCGAAGCGGCCGAGCCTTTCGCCTTCGATCTCTCGGCGCGCGCCGGTTTCTATCGTATCGCCCTGGCCGCGCCCGGCGACCCGTTCGGACATCGCGCCTATCCGGCGCTGCTGACCCACGTGCTGTCCGCAAACGCGAAGCGGCGCCGTCCCCTGCCGCTGCCCAACGTTCCCTACGTGCCGCTGCTCGAGCGCATCAGCTGCGACTACCGGGCCGCGACCATGCTCGATCTTGCCGACGAGGACCCGGCGGAGCGCGCTGACGCCGATTCGCGGGTGCTGCTGCTCCACCCCTTCGGCCACGAGGAGATCTACCCGGCGATTCCCGGCAACTCTTGCGGCCTGATTCCTCGCCACGAGGCCGACGGCAACCTCTACATCGGCATCCGCGCGCAGGCGCTGGCTGGCCCGCTCACGCTGTTCTTCGACCTGCGCGACGAATCAGCGCGCCGGCATGCGGACCCTGGCTCACAGCCGACCGTGCAGTGGTCCTATCTGGCCTCGAATCGGTGGCGTGGGCTCGTTCCGGCCCGCGTCCTCGCGGATACCACCCAGGGGTTCCTGACCTCGGGCATTGTCACCCTCGATGTCCCGGGCGACATCGACTGTGACAGCACGGTCATGCCTTCCGGGCTGTTCTGGCTCCGGGTGGGGGCGAGCGGTGCTCTGGAGGGCTTCGCCGGCCTGTTCGGCGTGCGCGCCCAGGCCGTGGAGGCGGTACGCGACCTGTCCGCTGGCGGCGACCCCGGGGCGCGGCCGGCGCCGGATGCCGCCGCCGTGGCCCGCGCGAGCCTCGCCGGGCTCGGGCAGGCAAATCTTGCAGGGGCGCCCTACGGCGGACGCCCTGCCGAGGACGAGGCGCAGTTCCGGGTGCGCGCGGGCGAGAGGTTGCGGCACAAGAACCGCGCGTCCCTGCCCTGGGATTACGAGCGGCTTGTGCTGGAGCGCTTTCCCCAGGTATTCAAGGTGAAGTGCTTCGCCGCTCTTGCGGGTGGCTCCCTGGAGCCGGCGCCTGGCGGCGTGATGCTGGTGGTTATTCCCCACGCGGAGCCGGGCGTGGCCGTGGGCACGCGCGCGCCGCGCTTGAACGCGTCGGCCCTGGGGTCGATCCGGCGTGCCGTGGCTGAGCTGGCATCGCCCTTTGCCGCCGTCCAGGTGCGCAACGCCACCTACGAGCGCATTCAGGTCCGCTGCGCGGTACGATTTCGCGCCGGCATGCAGGCCGGCCGCTGCCTGCAGCAGCTCAATGCCGACATCGCCGAGCATCTGTCGCCGTGGCGCGAGGACGGCCAGGGTGCGTGCTTCGACTGGCAATTGCGCAAGGAGGAGATCGAGGCCTGGATCCGCTCCCTGGAGTACGTGGATTCGGTGGCCTGCGTCTCGTTGCTGCAGGTGACCGAGGCCGACGACGGTGATTATTCGCTTGGCGACTCGGCGCGCATGCCCGAAGCCACGACCGCCACGGGCGTCTGGATGGGGCGGCCCCAGGAGTTGCCTTCGGGCGCCATTGGTCCGCGGCTGCCCTGGGGCATCGCGTTGCCGGTCCGCCAGCACGCCATCGAACTGATGTCGGACGCGACCGTCGCTGAGGCCGAGCCCACCGGCATCGACGGGCTCGAGATTGGCCAGACCTTCGTGATCTCAAGGGCGGGCCATGGCCAACCATAACCGCGCGACGCTGCGCAACTTCTTTCGCGCGGGGCGCATGCCCACGGAGGAGAATTTCGCCGACCTCATCGACTCCACCCTGAACATGGTGGATGAGGGCTACGCCAAGTCTCCCGAAAACGGCGTGGAGATTACCTCGCTGGGCTCGGCCAACGCCCTGGCGAGCTTCTACACCCAGCGCGACCCGCGCACCGTGCAGTGGTCCATCGCCTATGGCCGCGACACGGGGACCGGCGATCGCAAGCAGCTGCTATTCGCCGCGCGCTCCGCGGGCGCCGCCGGCCCCTCGGTGATGACCCTCGATCCGCTCGGGCGCGTGGGCATCCGCACCCAGAGCCCGCGGCACGCGCTGGAGGTCGACGGTGTGGTGTGCAGCGCCGGCCGGCTGGGCTCCTACAAGCCCGGACCGTCTTCCGGCGGCGATGCGCCGGGCGAGACCGGCTACGAACCGAGCCCGGTCCTGGCCGACGGCAAGCCGCACGACATCACCGGATGGCTGCGCGGCTGCCAGGCATTCGAGGTGGTGGCCGGCGTGGGCGACCGCGGCAAGGGCCGCTACTCGCTGCTGCACGCCATCGCCATGAACACCTACAACCCCGCCCCTTCGCTGCTGGACTGGTTTCGACCGCGCAGGCGCATCCGCGTCACCACCGCGTTCTTCGGCACCCGCTGCGACAAGCTCGAACTGCGCTGGGACGGAACCAGCGGCAAGGACGCGCGCTACCGCCTCTTGCTGCGCACGCGCTGCCCCTATGCCGAAGGCGTGCGCATCCAATACCACATCACGCGCCTGTGGTTCGACCCGGCCATGGACGGCGCCCTGCCGCCGGAGCCCTGAGCTTGGCTGTTTCTTCGCCCGAACCTGACCGCGCGCCTGCGCCCCGCCGCCCGGCCGGCATTCGCCGCCGCGATCCTGCGGATTCGCCCGCGAGCTTTGCCGCGCTGCGTGGGGAGGGTGTGCGCTGGACCCAGGCGCTGAGCGGCCGCACGTGGACCGACTACAACCTGCACGACCCCGGGGTCACGATCCTCGAGCAGCTCTGCTTTGCGCTCACCGAACTGGCGTATCGCATCGACTTCCCGGTGGCCGATCACCTCGCCGGCCGCCACGGCCGCATCGACTTTGACCGACTCGCGCTGCACGGGCCCGCCGCCGTGCTGCCCTGCCGGCCCACCACGGCGGATGACTACCGCCGCGCGCTGCTGGACACCATCGCCAGCCTGGACAACGCCTGGGTAGGCACCGCCGTGGCGGCGGTCGGCCCGGACGCCGGGCTCAATGGGCTTTATCGCATCGCCGTGAAGCTGGCCGACCACGGCGATGACGGCGCCGCGGCGGGCAGCGCCGCTTGCGCCGAAGCCCGTGCGGTGTTCCTCGCCAACCGCAACCTTGGCGAGGACCTGGCGGCCGTGACCAGCGTGGCGACGGTGGAATGCGATCTGCACGGCACGTTCGTGATCGGCGGTTCGCGCTCCCCGGAGGAGATCCTGTCCGACATCTACGATCGCTGTGCCGAGGCCATCGCTGCGCGCGTGGTCTTTCGCCCCTTCGGCGTGGCGCTGGCGAACGGGCGTCCCATCGAGGCGCTGCTCAATCCACGGCACACTCGCCACGGCGTGATCGAGGATGAAGACCTGCGCGCGGCGGAGCGCGACGAGCTCTTCGTGGGATATCTCGCGGCCGCATTGCTCGCCATCGAGGGCGTGCGCTCGGTGCGCGATCTGGCCATGGCGCGGGCCGGCGGACCGCGCTCCACAGGCACGCTGCGCTGGCGGGCCCGGGAAGAGGCGCTCAGGTTGCGCTTACCGCACGGCGACCGGGAAATGGCGTCGATGGTGCAGTTGCTGCGCGCCGAGGGGCCGGTGCGGGTGTCGGCGGCGGACGTGCGTGCCCGTTATCGCGACCTACGCGCGGGCCAGACAGCCCGCCGGCCGGGGCGGCAGGACATCGCGATCCACTTTCCGCCGCCGCGCGGGACTCCCCGCGATCTGTCGCGCTACACCTCCATCCAGCACCACTTCCCCGACGCCTACGGCATCAACGCCCGCGGCGTGCCGGCCGCTTCCGGCGTGGAGGCGCGCGCTCATGCCGCGCAGCTCAAGGGCTATCTCGCGCTGTTCGAGGGCGTGCTCGCCGACGGCGCCGCCCAGCTCCAGCATCTGCGCGACCTGTTCAGCGCCGATCCGGCCATCGACCGCACGTACTGGCGCGGCGCGCTAGACGGCTCGGTGATCCCGGGCCTTGAAGCCATTCTGGACGACGCCGCCGAGCCCCAGGCCGTGGGCGAGGACTTCATGGACCGCCGCAACCGGTTCATCGACCACCTGCTCGCGCTGCACGGCGAGAGCTTCCCGCAAAGCACCCTGCGCCAGCTGTCCCGCTACTACGGCCCCAACGAGCTGGACCGCCAGCTGCTGGACAACAAGCTCGCCTATCTGCGCCATGTGATTCGGGTGGGCCGCGATCGGGCCGGGGCCTTCGACTACGGCCGGCCCTCGTGGAATGAGGATGGCCGCGGGCAGCCCAACATCTCCGGGTTGCAGTTCCGCGTCAGCCTGCTGCTCGGCCTGCGGCACGTGCACAGCCGTCCGCTGACGGCCGCCGGGCGCGGCGAGGTGATCGAGGTGGTGGGGCCCGACGCGGCGGGCCGTCCGGCGCAGCCTGTACCCGACGGCACGTCGATCCTCGCCTCGGACCTGGACGG
>DAIPHN010000032.1:0-23074 GCA_036771335.1 Burkholderiales bacterium | reverse complement strand
GCCTTCAGCCTCGTGATCGGCCCGCCCGGTGTTCCAATCCCGCGGCAACGCATCGCGGGTACGAGGGGAGGAGGGGACATGTTCGCTCTTTCCGGCAAGGTGGCCCTGGTCACGGGCGCCTCGCGCGGCCTGGGCTGGGCCATGGCGCGGTCGCTGGCCCAGGCGGGGGCTCACGTGGTGCTCAACGCCCGCGACGGCGCGGCGCTCGAGGCGCGGGTAGCGGAACTCGCCGCCGCGGGCCTGAAGGCCGAGCCCGCCGCCTGCGACGTCACCGACGAGACGGCCATGGCGGCCCTGGTGGCCGGCGTGGCGCAGCGCCACGGACGCCTGGACATCGGCGTGGCCAACGCAGGCATCCAGCACCGCAAGCCCATCACCGAGTTCGACACCGCCGACTTCCGGCGCGTGCTCGATACCAACCTCACCGCCGTTTGGGTGCTGGCAAGGGAGTGCGCAAGGGTCATGATTCCCGCGCGCCGCGGCCGCATCGTGGTGACGGGCTCCATCAGCGCGCTGCTGGCGCGGCCCACCATCTCCGCCTACATCGCCTCCAAGGGCGCCGTGCACGCCCTCACCCGCGAACTGGCCATGGAGATGGCGCCCCACGGCATCACGGTGAACGCCATCGCGCCGGGCTATTTCGCCACCGAGATGAACACCGCCCTCATCGCCAACACCGAGTTCAACGGCTGGGTGTGCAAGCGCACCCCGGCAGGCCGCTGGGGCCAGCCCGAGGAAATCGGCCCGCCGGTGGTGTTCCTCGCCTCCGACGAGGCATCCTTCGTGAACGGCCACGTGCTTGTGGTGGACGGCGCGTTCACCGCCGCCATGTGAGGCGCGCGCCGTGGAGCCGAAATTCCGTGTGGGCGTGAGCCGCGAGGTGGTCAACGAGGACGGCAGCACCATGTTCTCCGAGACCGTGTTCCGCGTGCTCGACGACCCGGCGGTGGAATGGGAGCTGCTGTCCGCGCGCATGGCGGTGATCACCCCGGAGGTGGCCTCGCAGTACGACGCCCTGTGCCTGCTCACCTCGCGGGTGTCGCGCGACACGCTGGCGGGGCCGGGCCGGCGCGTGAAGCTGCTGGCGCGCTTCGGCGTGGGCTACGACTCCATCGACGTGGACGCCTGCACCGAGCGGGGCGTGCTGGTCACCATCACGCCCGACGGTGTGCGCCGGCCCGTGGCGTCTTCGGTAATGGCCTACGTGCTGGCGCTGTCGCACCGCATGATCCTCAAGGACCGCCTGGTGCGCGAGGGGCGCTGGATCGAGAAGGGCCGCCACCTGGGCGTGGGGCTGGTGGGCCGCACCCTGGGCGTGGTGGGCGTGGGCAACATCGGGCGCGAGGTGCTGCGCCTGGCCGCGCCCTTCGGCCTGCGGCTGCTGGGCGCGGACCCCCACGTGCGCCAGGAGGACGTGACCGAACTGGGTGTCACCATGACCGACCTGCCCACGCTGCTGCGCGAGTCCGACTTCGTTTCCATGAACTGCCTGCTGGACGAATCCACCCGCGGCCTGATGGGCGCGCGCGAGTTCGCCCTCATGAAGCCCACGGCCTGGTTCATCAACACCGCGCGTGGGCCCGTGGTGCGCGAGGCCGCGCTGGTGGAGGCGCTGCGCGCCGGGCGCATCCAGGGCGCGGCCATCGACGTGTTCGAGACCGAGCCCGCCGCGCCAGACAATCCGCTGCTCGCCCTGGACAACGTGATCGTGGCGCCCCATGCCATCTGCCACACCGACCAGTGCATGGATGCCCTGGGCGAGCTTGCCTTCCGCGCCGCGGTGGACATGGCGCACCGCCGCCGGCCGCGCACGCTGGTGAACCCCGGCGCCATCGAGCGCCTCGACTGGTTTCACGCCTGAAAGGATCGCTGGTAATCCACCATGCCCGACGAGCGCTACACCCTGGGATACGCTGACGAGGCCATTCGCTTCCTCGACCGCCGCAGCCTCGACAGTCACGGCGCCTTCTTCGCGCCGCTGCTGCTGCCGGGCATGGCGGTGCTCGACTGCGGCTGCGGGCCCGGGGGCATCACCCGCGGCATCGCCGCGCGCGTGGCGCCGGGCCATGTCACCGGCATCGCCCGGGACGCCTCGCAGGTGGAGCTGGCCGCCCGCCGCGCCGCCCAGGCGGGTGTGGGCAACGTCACCTTCCGCGCCGCGAGCGTCTACGAGCTGCCCTTTCCCGACGCGAGCTTCGACGCGGTGTTCTCCCACGCGCTGTTCGAGCACCTGGCCGACAAGCCGCGGGCGGCGCGCGAGTGCTTTCGGGTGCTCCGGCCGGGCGGTGTGATCGGCCTGTGCACGCCCGACTGGGGCGGCTTCCTGTTGGCGCCAGAATCCGATGATCTGCGCGCCGCCCTCCAGGCCTACGAGGACGCGCAAAACCTCAACGGCGGCGATACCCGCACCGGGCGCAAGCTCGCCACCGTGCTGGGGGAAGCGGGCTTCGCGGGCGCCAAGCCCCAGGCCCGCTACGAAAATTTCTCGCCGCTGTCGGACATCGGCGAAGTGCTCGCCGCGCGGCTCGATCTCGACGGCCTGCCCAGGCTCGCCGCCGCCCTGCGCGCCTGGCAGGAAGATCCCCACGGCCTGTTCAGCGAGGCGTGGGTGTCCTGCGTGGCGCGCAAGCCGCTCTAGGGGCCGCCGCCATGGGCGATAACCCCGTCAAGCAGAAGCTGCTGCGCGGCGAAGCGGCCTTCGGCACCATGGCCTTCGAGTGCTTCGTGCCGGGCCTGCCGCAGATCGTGAAGGCGGCGGGCGCGGAGTTCCTGCTCTTCGACATGGAGCACTCGGGCCTGGAGTACGAAACCCTCAAGCAGCTCATCGCCGCCTGCCGCGGCATCGGGCTGGTGCCCATGTGCCGCGTGCCCGCCGGGCAGTACCACTTCATCGCCCGGGCGCTGGACATCGGCGCCATGGGCATCATGGTGCCCATGGTGGGCAGCGCCGAAGAGGCCGCCCACGTGGTGGCCTGCACGCGCTACCCGCCGGAAGGCCGGCGCGGCGCGGCCTTCGGCTTCTCCCACGACGACTACGAAGGCGGCAGTGTGGCCGACAAGATGCGCACGGCCAACGGGCGAACCCTGGTGATGGCGCTCATCGAAACCGCCGAGGGCATCGGCGACGTGGCCAACATCGCCGCGGTGCCCGGCGTGGACGTGCTGTGGCTGGGACACTTCGACCTCACCAACTTCCTCGGCATCCCGGCGCAGTTCGAGCACCCCAAGTACGTGGGCGCCGTGGATCGCCTCACCGCCGCCGCGCGGCGGCATGGCAAGGTGCTCGCCTGCATGAGCGCCGACGAGGCCTGGAGCCGGCACTACTGGGCGCTGGGCTTCCGCCTGTTCGCCGCCGGCATCGACGCCCACTTGTTGCAGTGGGCGCTGCGAGCGGCCCTCGAACCGCTGCGCGCCTGCGCGGCCACCCCGGCCCCGCCACTGGCCCGTGCCCGGCGCGGCGGCCGCTGAACGGCCCGTCCTGCCGTCCACGCCATGGATACCCCCCGCGATAATCCCGTCAAGCGCAACCTGCTGGCCGGCCACTCCGTGTCGGGGCTGTTCGCCATGGAGTTCTTCACGCCCGGGCTGCCCGCCATTGCCCAGGCCGCCGGCGCGCAGTTCGTGGTGTTCGACATGGAGCACTCCGCCGCCGGGATCGACGTGGTGAAGCAGCAGGTGGCCCTGTGCCGCGGCCTGGAGGTGGCGCCCATGGTGCGGGTGCCCGCCGCCCAGTATCACTTCATCGCCCGGGTGCTCGACGCCGGCGCCATGGGCGTGCTGGTGCCCATGGTGGAAACGGCCGAGCAGGCCGAGCTCGTGGTGCGCAGCGCCCATTACCCGCCGGCGGGGCGGCGCGGCGCGGCTTTCGCCGTGGCCCAGGACGACTATGCCCCCGGCGATGTGCCCGGCAAGATCGCCCGGGCCCATGACCGCACCCTGCTCATGCTGCAGATCGAGACTGAGCGCGGCCTTGACAACCTGGAGGCCATCGCCGCAGTGCCGGGGTTCGACTCGCTGTGGATCGGCTTTCTGGACCTGTCCAATTTTCTCGGCGTGCACGGCGATTACTCCCATCCGCGCTACCTCGAAGCCATCGATCGCATCGTCGCGGCCGCCCGGCGCCACGGCAAGGTGCTGGGCACGGCCTCGCCCTCCGAGGCCTTCGCCCGCGACTACCACGCGCGCGGCTTTCGCATGATCGCCCACGGCAGCGACATCGGGCTGCTGCAGTCGGCGCTGTCGGCGCGCATTCGCGCGCTTGAAGGCGGCTGAGATTCCATGAACGAGGCGCCCCCGTCCGCCAAGCTGCGCGAAGCTGCCGCCGCGCTGTGCCGCCACCGCCTCGCGCGGCACCCGCTGGAGCGCCTTGAGGAGCGGTTGCGGCCTGCGGAGGTGGGTACCGCCTACGACCTGCAGGACGAGCTTCACCGGCAGCTCACCGCCGCGGGGCTCGGGCCCGTGGCCGGCCACAAGATTGGCTGCACCACGGCGGTGATGCAGGCTTACCTGAAGATCTCCACGCCCTGCGCCGGTGGTGTGTTCCAGAGCACCGCGCACCGCAGCCCGGCAGTGGTGCGCCACGGCGGCTTCGTGCGCCTGGGGGTGGAGTGCGAAATCGTGGTGCGTCTGGGTGCCGACTTAGGGCCAGGCACGGAGCACACCCGAGCGAGCGTGGCCGGCGCCGTGGCCGCCTGCATGGCGGGCATGGAGCTGGTGGACGCGCGGTACGCGGACTACACCTCCCTGGACACGCCCACGCTGGTGGCCGATGACTTCTTCAATGCCGGCTGCGTCCTGGGGCTGGAGCGAACCGACTGGCGTAACATCGATCTCGCTGCCTGCGAGGGCGTCACCCGCATCAACGGTTTGGAGGCAGGCCGCGGGCGCGGGGCCGACGTGATGGGCCATCCTTTCGAGGCGCTGGCATGGCTGGCCCGGCTCAAGGCCTCGCGAGGTCAGTGGTTGCGCGCGGGCGAGTTCGTGTTCCTGGGCAGCGTGGTGGAAACCCGCTGGGTCTCGCCGGGCGACCGAGTGGTCATGGATATCGCTGGCCTTGGCGTGGTCGAAGCGGCCTTCCCACCCTGAACCCGATCCCAGGAGATGCCATGAGGCGCCTTTTTTGCCTGCTCTTCGCCGCTGCCCTCTGGGCAGCGGCCGTCCCGCCCGCCGCCGCAGCGCCCGACGAGGTTTCGGGCAACCAGGACTTCGAGCGCCACGTGCGCCTCTACGGCACCCAGTGGTGCGGCTTCTGCCGCCAGGCGCGTGAGTACCTTGCCAGCCGCAACATCCCCTTCGACGACATCGACATCGACGCCTCGGCCCGCGGCCGCGACCAGTTCGCGTTGCTGGGCGGGGAGGGCGTGCCGCTCATCCTTGTGGGCCGGCAGCGCATGGACGGCTACGACGAGACCCGCCTCGAGGCCATGTTGCGCGAGGCGGGCTGGAAATAAAAAGCGGCCCCGCAGGGCCGCTCTTCAGACCGGGGCGGTTGCCGCGATCAGTACAGCACCACCGGGTTGGCCGGCGAGCCTGTACCGCCGATGATGCGCAGCGGGGCCCAGATGAAGGCGCCTTCGTAGACCTTGTTGGCCACCATGGAGTGGGTGTCCACGTTCTCGAGATTCCAGATGCCGCGCTTGGCCTGCAGCTCGGTGTGGCAGGGAACTGCGGCGCCCATGCCCGCCTCTTCGTTGCCCGGCTGGGCATCGTTAGCGGACGTGTCGCCCATGGTCAGGGCGATGTTGCGCTCGGCCATGTACATGCAGGCGCTGATGCCGTAGCCAGGTTCGCCTTCGGCGAACTTGGCGCGGGCGGCGGCGCGCTTGGCGCTGTCCAGCGACTTGTAGCGGTCGTTGCCCCAGGTGTTACCTTGGCCGGTGTGCAGCGCCACGCAGTCGCCCGGGCCGATTTCATCGAGGCCCTGAGCCTTGACCATGGCCTTCAGGTCGTCGGCGGTGATGATGCCGATGTCGCCGGGCTTCTTGGGAACCGGCAGCATTTCCTCGGAGGCGGACAGCTTGCCCTGGGACTTGCGGTAGGCGACGGCGTCGAGTACCACGATGCGGCACACGAAGCCCAGTTCGCCCACGTGCTCCACGCCCAGCGGGCCCATGCCCAGCACGCGCCCGCCAGCGCCGCGCTCATAAGAGGCGAAGGCTTCACGCTGGTTGTAGAACATCATGCCCTTGGAGGTATTGATGCCGATGTGGCCGGGGCCGTCGAACTGGGTGCCGATCTGGCCGATTTCGGTGGTCAGCAGCTCGTCGTGGTAGACCAGGGCATTCTTGCCGAAGGAGCCGCCGGTGGGTGTGCCGGGGATGGTCATCTGCCAGCTGCGCGGGCCGAAGGCCGGGATCTCCCGGTGGTAATACTTGCCCACGGTGATGGCCTTGTACTGCTTCACGCGGGACAGGGCGCGCTTGATGTTGGCGGAATTCTTGGTGTGGTTGGCGGAACCGGCCTTGTCATCGGCACCCCACTGGCTGGCGGGCCAGGGGCTGTCGTCCACGGGGCCAGGAACGGTAACGGCAGAGGCGGCCATGCTCATGGACAGCAAAGCGCCGCCAATGGCTGCCGCGAGGGTCAGCTTCTTCATGCTCTCTCCTAGTTTGTGCGTTGTCACGGGAATGGATTATTGGTTTTCCCCGCCGCTCCACTGTCGCACGGATATCGGGGGGTTTCAAGGCCGATTGACACTGTTTGTGCGCGCGGCGCACATTGCGCTGCCGGCATGAGTCAGAAAGGCAGCGGTGCTGCGCCGCACACAAACAGAAGCAGGGTGGAGCCATGATCAGCAGCGAACAGGTGGCCTCGTATCGGGACAACGGTTACGTGGTGGTGGAGGGCCTGATCGGCCCCGAGCTGCTGGATCGCGTGCGTCGCGCCATCGGCCGCATTGTCGAGGGTGCGCGCGGCCTGCAGACGCACACCGATGTCTATGATCTGGAGCCCACGCATCGTCCCGAGGCCCCCCGGGTGCGGCGCATCAAGAAGCCGCATCTGGTGGACGCCGTGTTCGCGGAAGTGCTGCGCTCGCCGGGCCTGCTCATGGTGCTGCGCGCACTGCTCGGGCCGCACGTGCGCCTGCACGGCTCGAAGCTCAACATGAAGTCGCCGCGCTACGGCTCGCCAGTGGAGTGGCACCAGGACTGGGCGTTCTATCCGCACACCAACGACGACATCCTGGCCATCGGCGTGATGCTCGACGACGTGGGCCCGGAGAACGGCCCCATGCTGGTGCTGCCCGGCACCCACCGCGGCCTCATCTACGACCACCACGCCGAGGGGCGCTTCTGCGGCGCCATGGACCCGGTGGGCTGCGGGCTGGATTTTTCCAGGGCCGTGTCCTGCGTTGGCCAGGCGGGATCCTGTTCGTTCCACCACGTGCGCCTGGTGCACGGCTCCGCCGAGAACACCTCTGACCGGCCGCGCCAGCTTCTGCTCTACGAGTGCGCCGCGGCCGATGCCTGGCCCCTGGTGAACTTCACCACCCTGGAAGAGTTCGACAGCCGCATGATCTGTGGCTCGCCCACGCTCGAGCCGCGGCTGGAGAAAGTTCCGGTGCGCATGCCGCTGCCGCCAGCGCTCAACCAGGGTTCGATCTACGAGAACCAGACGGCCGCGCGCAGCCGCTGGTTCGAGGTCACGGCAGCCGCGCGCTGACAGGAGTTGTTGATCCCATGACGGCACTGGCGCGCAGCTGGCACGCCCGAAACGCGGTTTCCCACAAGGGCCTTTCTGCCGCGCAAACGGAGGCCTTTGACCGGCTCGGGTATCACTTTCCGCTGCGCGCCTTCCCGGCCGATGAAATGGCCGGCTACCGCGCGCGCCTCGAAGCTTTCGAGGCCGGGCACGGCGGGCGCCTCGGCGGCCAGTTGCGCAACAAGCCCTACCTGCTGTTCACGTGGGCCGATGCCATCGTGCGCCACCCGGCCATCCTCGACGCGGTGGAGGATGTGCTCGGCCCCGACCTGATGGTGTGGAGCGCGAATTTCTTCACCAAGGAGGCCCGCGACCCCTCCTACGTGTCGTGGCACCAGGACTCCACCTACTGGGGCCTGTCCGAGCCCGACGTGGTGACCGCCTGGGTGGCCTTCTCCGACAGCGTGCCTGAGAACGGCTGCATGCGGGTCGTTCCCGGCACCCACCTGCTTGAGCAACTGCCCCATCAGGACACCTTCGCCGAGAACAACCTGCTCACGCGCGGCCAGGAGGTGCAGGTGCAGGTGGATCCTTCCAAGGCGGTGGACGTGGTGCTCGGCCCGGGCGAGTTCTCCCTGCACCACGTGCGCCTGGTGCACGGATCCGAGCCCAATCTGTCCGGCCGGCGCCGCATCGGTTTCGCCATCCGCTACGTGCCGCCCTACGTTCGCCAGGTGGCCGGCCCGCGGGATTCGGCCATGCTGGTGCGCGGCGAGGACCGCTATGGCCACTTCGAGCCCGAGCCGCGGCCGCGCACCGACTTCGGCGCCGCCGAGCGCGAGGTGCACGCCCGCCTTACGGATCAGGCGGCGCGCATCCTCTACCGCGGCACCGGCAAGTCCGCAGCCTGAAGCCGGCGCTACGCGGGCGCCCGCCTCCAAGGCCACGGTGGAGACCGCATGACAGGGACATCGCGAATGGGTGTGCTGGCGGCAGCGCTGCTGGGCCTGCTGCTGGCGCCCCTGCCGACGGCCGCGCAGCAGACGGTGAAGTGGAAGCTGCTCACGTCCTGGGCGGCAGGCACGGTGCCGCAGAAGCTGGTGGAGCAGTTCGGCGAGAAGGTGAGGGCCATGAGCGCCGGGCGGCTGGTGATCGAGGTGCTGCCCGCCGGTTCGGTAGTGGCGCCCGCCGAGAGCCTGGATGCGCTCTCGGCCGGAGTCATCGACGCCCAGCAGGGCGGCACCGCCTACTTCGTCACCAAGGATGCCGCCTTCTCGGTGCTTGGAGACTTGCAGGGCGCCTGGGACAACCCCCTGCAGGCCTGGGGCTGGCTGGAGCAGGGCGGAGGACTGGCGCTGGCGCAAGAGCTCTACGCCCGCTACAACGCCCACTTCGTCGCCGGTGTGTGGTACGGCACGGAGTCGCTCGTGTCCAAGAAGCCGCTGCGCACCATGGCGGACTTCAAGGGCCTGAAGATCCGCGCTCCCGTGGGCATGGGACAGGACATCTTCAGGGCGCTGGGCGCCGCGCCGGTGAACCTGCCCGGCAGCGAGGTCTACACCGCCCTGGAGCGCGGCGTGGTGGACGCCTCCGACTGGGGCACGCTGTCCATGAACCAGGAACTGGGCTACCACAAGCTCGCGCGGTATCCCACCTATCCGGGCTTCCACTCCATGCCCATGAACGACGTGGCGGTGAACGCGCGCAAGTGGGCCGCGCTGCCCGACGACCTGAAGGCGGTGGTGGAAGTGGCGGCGCGCGACCTGTGCCGCGAGATGGTGCAGCGGCACTTGGCCGATGACCTGCGCGTGGTCCGCGAGGCCAGGTCTCTGGGCTTCGAGCCCGTGGACCTGCCAGCTGCCGAGCGGCAGAGGTTCCGGGAGGTGGCGCGCGGCGTTTGGGCGCAGTACGCGAGCCGCAGCCCCATGGCCCGGCGCATGCACGACTCGCAGCTCGCCTGGCTGCGGCGGCTCGGCCTGCTGCAGTAGGCCCGGCTCCCGCCGCCGCCGCATCTTGGGCAGCACGCCGCCGCAACCCTCCGGCGCACCGCTCGACCGTCTGGCGCGGCTGGCGGGCGAGGGCGCAGGCCTGCTGTTCGTGGTCATCGTGGCCATCACCGCCTGGGAGGTGGTGATGCGCCGGTTGCTGGGCGCGCCCACCATCTGGGTGCACGAATTGTCCACGGCGCTGGCGGCGGTGGCCTTCGTGGCGGGCGGGCCGGCGGTGCACGCGGCGCGGCGCCACATCGTGATCGGGTACTTCCTCGAGCGCCTGCCCGGGGAGTGGCAGCGCCTGCTCGGGGTGGTGAATGGGCTGCTCGCCATCGCATTCCTGGCGCTGCTCACCTGGGCGGCCGCGGGCCAGGCGCTGGTGTCCATCCGCGACCTGGAAACCTCCGGCACGGCGCTCAACTGGCCGGTGCCCGTGGCGCTGAAAACGCTCTTCGCCCTTGCCAGCGCGCTCATGCTGCTGCAGTCGCTGGGGCATCTGCTGCGCGACCTGGAGCCGCCGCGGCCGTGAGCATCGAGTGGATCACCTTGCTCATGCTCGGCGGCCTGGTGCTGCTGCTGGCCATGGGCCTGCCGCTCGCCTTCGCCACCGGGCTGATCGGCGTGGGCTTCACCGCCGGCCTGTTCGGGCTCGACGGCCTGCAGCTGGTGGCGAGCCGCATCTACAGCTTCATGAACGAGTACGCCCTGGTGTCGGTGCCCATGTTCGTGATGATGGCCTCGATCCTGGAGCGTTCCGGGGTGGCCAGGGATCTGTTCGATGCCATGCGCGCCTGGGCGGGCGGCTTTCCCGGCGGGCTGGGCATCCAGACCATGGTGGCCGCCACGCTCATGGGCGCCATGACCGGCATCATCGGCGGGGAGATCGTGCTGCTTGGGCTGCTGGCGCTGCCGCAGATGCTGCGGCTGGGCTATGACCGCAGGCTCGCCATCGGCACCATCTGCGCAGGCGGGTCGCTGGGCACCATGATCCCGCCGTCCATCGTGCTGGTGATCTACGGGCTGACGGTGAACGTCTCCATCGGCGACCTGTTCACCGCCAATCTGGTGCCGGGGCTGGCGCTCTCGGGCGCCTACATGGCCTACATCGCTGTGCGCTGCGCCCTGAACCCGGCGCTCGGGCCGCTGGCGCCGCTGGAGGAGCGCGCCCTGCCGCTGGGCCGCAAGCTGGCGCTGCTCAAGGGCCTGCTGCTGCCGCTGCTGGTGGTGGGCTCGGTGCTGGGCACCATCTACTCCGGCTGGGCCTCGGTCACCGAAGCGGCGGCCTTGGGCGTGGCGGGCACCATGCTGGCGGCGGCGCTGCGCCGCGAACTGCGCTGGGCCACGGTACGCGAGTCCTGCCGCCAGACCCTTGGCACCTGCGGCATGCTGCTGTGGCTGTCCTTCGGCGCCACCGCCATGATCGGCGTGTACAACCTCGCCGGCGGACCGGCGTTCGTGAAGGCGCTCATCACCGGCCTGCCCTTGCCGCCCCTCGGGCAGGTGGGCGTGATGATGGCGATCCTGCTGGTGCTGGGCTGCATCATGGACTGGGTGGGCATCTGCCTGCTCACCATGCCCATCTTCGTTCCCATCGTCATCGCCATGGGCTACGACCCGGTGTGGTTCGGCGTGCTGTTCTGCCTGAACATGCAGGTCTCCTACCTGTCTCCTCCCTTCGGGCCGGCAGCCTTCTACCTGAAAGGCGTGGCGCCGGAGGACGTCACGCTGAACGAAATCTTCTCCGCCGTCTGGCCCTTCATCGGGCTGCAACTGGCCGTGCTGGCGCTGGTGATGCTGCTGCCCGGCGTGGCCCTGTGGCTGCCGGGGCTGAAGGGGTGAACGCGGCCGCTATGCCGCTGTCGTAGCCGCGTCCGGGCGCCGGGGGTGGCGGATCCGGCGTTCATCACGACCTCATGCCAGGAGAAGCCCCCATGCCACGTCTCACCGCCTGCCTCGCCGCTGCGATGGCCTTCGCCGCGGCCGGCGCCGCTGTCGCCCAGTACGCCACCATCGAGGAAGCCGCCTGGGTGCGGCCCGACAACGCCACCCGCTTCGAGTCCGACTCCATCACCAAGCTGGGCGAGATGGTGCGCTTCGACGTGACCGTGGGCTGGGAGGACCCCTCCAGGCGCCCGGAGGGCGAGCCGGTGCGCAAGGTGATCCGCTACCTCGCCAAGTGCAAGGAAGGCGAAGTGGCGGTATCTTCCGTGGCCACGTTCGCCTCCCTGGGCATCACGCCCAAGACCTGGGGCATCGCCCCCGGGGCGTGGGAGTTCGAGAAGCCGGAGGCGGGATCCCTGCAGGCGCGCTGGCTCAAGCGCACCTGCGATTCGCCCCTCTCCTGGTAACAGTCCGCCGCGGGGTGCTCAATCCCCGCGCGGGTTGCGCCGCCGCCAGTCAGAGGGCCGCTCGGGGTCCGACTCGGTCCACAGGCCGCGCCGGGCGAGCCTTGCCTGGGCCTCCAGGCCCTCCACGGCCCGGTGCCGCAGGCTGCTGCGGCTGTAGGCCCAGGCGTGCCCCTGGCGCACCAGCTCCAGATTGACGTCCAGCCCGTCGCGGTCGCGTTCCACCACGCCCAGCACACGGCGGTAGCGGTCGTGCCCGGTGGTGCGCACGATCACGGCCTCGCGCAGCACCAGCGCCTCCAGCGCCTCGCGGGCATCCCGCCCGTGGGGCTGGGCAAGCTCCGGCGCATCGATGTCCACCAGCCGCACCTTCACCTGCCGGCCATCCTGTCGCACGGTTAGGGTGTCGCCATCGTGCACTCGCGAGACGCGGCCCCGGACGACCTCCGCGATGCAGGTCGCTGATGTAAGCAGCAACAGCGCCGCCAGAACGGCGGCCAGCGGCGCGCCCCGCATCAGATGCCGATGCCTCGCGCCGTGTACGCCGGGAGGCGGGCCAGCGCGCTCAAGCGTCCTCTCCGGCCGCGAGCGCGGCCTGCGGATCGGGCACGTTGAACACCTGGCGAAGGTAGGCCACGTAGGAGGGGTCGAAGTCCATGGTCTTCTCGGGAGTGTCGCTGATCTTGGCCACGGGCTGACCGTTGCAGCGGGTCATCTTGATGACGATCTGCAGCGGCGGGTGGCCCAGGTCGTTGGTGAGGTTGGTGCCCAGGCCGAAGGCCGGGCGGCAACGGCGGCGGAAGCGCTCGTAGAGATCGATGCACAGCGGCACGTTGAGGCTGTCGCTGAACACGAAGGTCTTGGTGCGCGGGTCCACGCGCATGCGCTGGTAGTGGGCGATCATCTTCTCGCCCCACTCGAACGGGTCGCCGGAATCGTGGCGCACGCCGTCGAAGAGCTTGCAGAAAAACAGGTCGAAATCGCGCAGAAAGGCGTCCATTCCGCACACGTCAGTGAGCGCGATGCCCAGGTCGCCGCGGTACTCCTCGGCCCATTTGTCGAAGGCGAAGCGCTGCGAGTCGCGCAGCCGCGGCCCCACCGCCTGGCAGGCCTGGAGATATTCGTGGGCCATGGTGCCCAGGGGCACCATCCCCAGCTTCATGGCGAGGTACAGGTTACTGGTGCCGGTGAAGCGCGCCCCGAGGCTGTCCCGGAGGGTGGCCACCACGTGCTCCTGCCAATGGCGCGAAAAGCGCCGCCGGGTGCCGAAGTCGGAGATGCGGAACTCTGCGTCCGGGTGGTCTTTGACCAGGCGCAGCTTGTCGCGCAGGCGGCGCTCGCCCTCGGCGTGATCGGCCGCGGGGTGCTGGTGGCCCATGGCCGTCTCGCTCACGATGGCGAGCACGGGCACCTCGAACAATATGGTGTGCAGCCACGGCCCGCGGATGGTGATGTCCAGCCCGCCCGCCACCTCGGGCGCCGCGCGGATGTCGATGTAGCCCTCGTCCAGCTGGAACAGGCGCAGCAGGTCCACGAAGTCGCTCTTCATGAAGCGCAGGCCGCGCAGATAATCGAGCTCCTCCTTCGAGAATCGCAACCCGCACAGCGCCCTCACCTGCTCGCGGATCGCGGCGACGTGGCGGCCCAGATCAGCCCAGGGCGAGCGGCACTTGAAGCGGTACTCGACCTGCGCGCCCGGGAACTGGTGCAGCACCACCTGCATCATGGTGAATTTGTACAGGTCGGTGTCGAGCAGGGAGCGGATGATCATCGGTGTGCGGGGGCAGGTGGGAGCCTCATTGTCCCCGAAAGCCGCGCCTTCGGGAACGCGCGTGAATTCGCCAGCGGCGGCGCGCTCATGGCGACTTTCATCGTCAAAGGAAAGCCGCCATCCGCCCGAACCGGTTCGCCCCCCTTGCAGCCGTGCTGCATTCCGCCGACGCCGTTCCCGCCCGGCAGGGGCCGGACGATCTGTGGGACACCACCATGCGCATGGAGAGCGAGGGCAAGAAGATGCCGCCCATGTCGCAGCAGGTGTGCGCGCTCAAGGGGAAGCCCGAGAAAGCCACATGGAGATGGACCAGGACAGCAACTGCAAGATGGCGGAGTCGAAGCAGACCGGCAACAAGTTGACGTTCAAGATGGTGTGCGCCGACGGCGCCGGTTCCTACACCGGCCTCGGCGGGATGGAAGACCCCCGCAGTGTTCGGCCGCGCGGGCGACCCCCTGCCTTCGCGGTGCCGCCAGCTCCTGGCGGACTTCCGCGCCAAGGCGGGCATCCGGGTGAAGGCGGTACGCGATCGCGATTCGCGGGATGGATCGCGCAAGGAGTTCAACGACGGGATGCGTATCGATTACGCCGACCCCGACTTCGACATGCTGGCCGGGGCCCGCAGGCTCGCTCTGTCTGGCACGCGCTCGCCGCTGGGCAAGGCCGCGATGGACAAGCAGGAATGGCGCTGGTGGCGTGGCAATTGCCCGGAAGCGGTCGTGCTGCGAGATCAGCTCTGCAAGGATCGCTTCTGCAAGGATATGGACCCCAAGTATGCTTGCATGGGCACCGAGCTGGGAGCGCTACCCTACACCGCCGAGCCGGCAGACGCTGCCAAGGCGCGCGGGGGCGCCGCGCCCGCCGCCCAGGGCGCCGCCGTCAGCCAGCCCGCAGATGTGCAGAAAAAGCCCTTCGCCACCGAGAAGCTCAAGGAAGGCGCCGAGAAGCTCAGGAAGTTCCTCAAGTTCTGAACCCCGTGCGATCCCGCTCACCGCTGGGCAGTGCCCCGCGCGCCAGACGGCATCCTGGCCGTGGCGCGGCCGTGTTGTGCGTTTTCCTGGCGCTTGCTGCTCTCTCGGCGCAGGCTTCCAGGGCAACTTCCGACCGCTATCTGGGCGTGGGCCGTGCCTCCCCGGTGCGGGTCAACGGCCAGACGCTCTGGGAATACGCCGCCGACCAGGCCCTGGCGTCCGCCAGCCCCACCGAGGTGCTCACCGGGCTGCTCGTCATCGAGGCAGGCCGGCCCGGCGAGGTGGTTACCGCCGGCCGCCTGGCGCGGCCACGGCAGACGGTACGCACCGCTTCGAAGCGACCAACCGCAATGCCCTGGTGGACCGTCTGGAAGGCGCGGTCGGCGTGAAGTCCGGCTTGACCGCCGCCGCCGGCAAGTGCGTCAGCGCGTGGCCCGAGCACGGCGCCAGCCGCGTGCTGCTGGTGCTGCCGGGGGCGAGGGATCGATGGCGGAACGCCCACGCCCTGGTGGAGCGGGCCTTCAACCATGCGGCCGCTGGGCGCTGAGTACGCCCGCGCCGACCTGGCGGGCGCGGCGCTGGTGCTGCTGGCGGTGCTGGCGGCCTGGAGCGGCGCCGGGAAGGTGAGTTTCCAGTTCGACGACTGGAACGTCATCGTGGGCAACCCCGCCGTGCACGACTGGGAGACGTGGCGGCGCTTCATGCCCGGCATCCGCCCGCTGCTCAAGGCCAGCTACGTGGCCAGCTGGACCGCGGGCGGCGGCCACCCCGCCGCCTTCGCGTGGTTCAACGTGGCGGTGCATGCCCTCAACGCACTGTTGCTGCTGGCGCTGTTGCGGGCGCTGGCGCCGCGGCTGGCGCTCGGTGCGGCAGGCGAGCGCTGGGTACCCGCCGCGGGCGCCTTGCTCTTCGCCCTGCACCCGGCCCAGACAGAAGCCGTCACCTACGTGAGCGGGCGCTCGGTGTCGCTCATGGCACTGTTTTGCCTGGCCGCGGTGCTGCTGCATGCGCGCGCGGCCCGGGTGCGCCTGGCGCCTGTCATGCGGCTGAGCGCCGCCCTGTGCTTCGCGCTGGCCCTGGCGGTGAAGGAGCACGCCTGGGCAGTGCCCTTCGCGGTGCTGCTGGTGGAGCGGCTCGATCCCGGCGTGTCCTGGGGCCGGGCCTGGCTGCGCGCCGCGCCTTACTGGCTGGTGCTCGCCGCGATGGCGGTGGTGGTGGTGCAGGTGCCGGGCTTCTGGCGGTTGCTGGGCGCCAGCCTCGACACCCGGCCCCTGGGGGTGAATCTGCTCACCCAGGCGGATGGCGTGTGGTACCTGCTCACCCGCCCGCTGCTTTGCCTGGAGATCAACATCGACCCCGATCTGGCGGTGCGCTACCGCTGGAGCGTGACCCTTGCCCTCAAGGCCGGGGTGCTGGCGTGGCTGGCGTGGCTGGCGGCGCGCGTCTGGCGCAGCGCACCCTGGCTGGGCTTCGCGCTGGCGTGGACCTTCGTCTGGCTGCTGTCCACCAATTCCGTACTGCCGCGCGGGGACGTGGCCAACGACCGGCAACTCTATCTCTCCCTGGCCGGGCCCGCGCTGTTGCTGGCGGGCGGCCTGGCGCGCGCCGCGCCGCGCCGCGTGTCCATTCCCGTCATCGCCACCGTGGCGGCCTGCCTGCTGGCGGTCACCGCGAGCCGCAATCGCGACTACGCAAGCGATGTGGCGCTCTGGGAAGCCACCGCCCGCCTGTCGCCGGGCAAGGCGCGGGTGTGGAACAACCTGGGCTGGTCCTACGAAGTCGCGGGCCGGGTGGAGGAGGCGCGCCGCGCCTACGACCGTGCCCTGGCCGTCGATCCGCACGACTGGAAGGCGCGCACCAACCGCGATCTGCTCGATGCCGATCGGGCGATTCATTGAACTGGCCACGGTCGATCGCCGGTTGGTGTGCGCCCCGCCTCATGGGGCAAGTGCGCGCCATGCCGGAACGCAGTTCCGCGCCGAGGATGGAGCGATTGACGCGGGGTGTTCGTGGAGGTATTCCGAGGCCGGCGTTAACCTTCGTCTGGCGGCCTCCGGATACGGGGCTACCGCGCCGGTCGTTCCAGCCCGACGCGAAGGCCTCGCGAACGCCCGCATTGCCACCCATCATTCTCCGAGAAGCCTGTCCGCCGGGATGACGCGATCCGCCATCGACCTCAGGAACGCCCCCGTTCAATTGGAGATCATCGCCGGGATCATCCGCCTCGAAGCGGAATCCAGCACCTGTTTTCGCGAGCTGGACGGCCTTGTCAGTTCAGACCAGGGCGCGGCCGCCATGGTGCTGCGAGCGGCAAACTCGCCCTTCTATAGCCGCGGCCGGGAGGTGGGCAATATCCCGTACGCCATCACGGTGCTCGGCTTCAACGTCATCCGTTCGCTGGCTATTCTGGCGTTCAGCCGCGCGATCTTCGCGCAGACCCACAACCCCCTATTCCGCATCCACATCTGGCACCACTGCCTGCTGACGGCCATCGCCGGCCGGCGCATCTGCGTCGATCTTGGCGCGGCGCCGAGCCAGGACGACGCCTTCATCGCAGGGCTCATGCACGATATGGGCAAAGTGCTTCTGTTCAACCACGATCCGAGGCGATACCTCCGGGCGCTGCAGTTGATGCTGGATTCCGGCTGCGCCAGCCGGGAGGCGGAATCCACATTCATGGGCATGGATCACTGCGAGGTGGGGCGAGAGGCGGTCGTCCAGTGGAAATTGCCCGCGCGCTTCCTCGACTTCATGGCGCGGGACCTGTCCCTGCCCCAAGCGGACTACGCCACGGATCCGGTGCGCTTCAGCGTGGCGCTGGCCAACAAGCTCATTCGGGGCGCCGGGATCGGGGCTCGGGAGGAACGGGACCCGGATATCCGCAAGGCGGGACTGGCCGCGTTCGGCCCGGCGGATGCGCTGTGCGACACGTGGCTTCGACCCCAGTTCATGGCTGATCTTACCCACGATGAAGCGTACCGGATCTGTGCCCAGGACTGACATGAACCAGAGCCCGCCGCTGTTTCTCCTCACCGACTTCGAGCACCCGGCGTGGCTGGCAATCCAGTCGGCCTTGAGAACGGCGCTGGGACAGCGCCAGGCAGATCGCCTCGCCCCTGCCGTTATCGTGGTGGTGCACGATCTTCTGGCGTCGGTGTTCGGGGTCGTGCACCGGTTCGCCTTCCGTCGCGTCGTGGAGACCGATTTCGGCATCGCCGCCGTGAACGACCTCGGCCAGTTCGAGAAACTGCTCGACGCGGAGATCGCGGAACATGGCACGCTCAACCTGGCTCGCCACTGCGCGGACAACGGCTGGCAAGTACGAATCGACGTTCCGCCGGCGTCGCACTCCCCACCTGACGTGCTGGTGGAGCTGACCGTCCCCGTGCCTTGCAGCCTGGGCCCGTTGCGAACCGAGAGGCTCGCCGAGGCCCTGGGACTGGACCTGGGCGTCGAGACTCTCGAACGGGGCTCGCGGGTCGTGCTGAACATGCGCAGCTCCTGGATGGCGCCCCTCTTGCCCCCGGTCCTGCTGGACGGAAGTGCCTGCCGGGGCAGCGTGGGTGACATCTCCGAGCGGCTGAGTTATGGCGTCGTTCACTTTTCGGCCAGCGGCGAGATCCGCGCCGCGTCGCCTTCCATGCTGGGGCAACTGGGGCTGGAACAGAGCCGTGCGGCCTTTCCCGCGCTAGCCGCCGCCATTCCTCTGGCCTTCCATCACGACGTCATCTGGGGGCTCGCCCTGTCGGAAGGCGACGGGACCTTCGAGAACTATCGCATCCGCTTGCCCCGAAGCGGTGCTGGCGAGTCGGGAGCGCACGTGTTGTTCAATGTCAGCGGCTTTCGAAAGCAGGATGCCGAGGTCGTCTCGCTGTGGCAGGTGGTATCCCGTTACGAAAGCGACTTGCCGATGGCAGAGGGGTCGATTCTTGGCGAGACCCGCGTCCACAACATCACGCGCAGCTACGTGCCGCAATTGGTGGAGCAAAAGGCGCGGGAGGCCGTGCGCCTGGGCAAGACCAGTCTCAGTAACGAGAGATGTACGGTCGCGGTGCTGTTCTGCGACGTGGTCGGGTTCACTTCCTATGTGGAGCGCAACCAGGACATCGAGTCCATCATCGACACCCTGAACTCGGTGCTGCGCCGAATCGCCGCGTCCGTGCGCGCCAACCGCGGCGCCATCGACAAGTTCATGGGCGATTGCATGATGGCGTTGTTCGAATCCCCGGTGGATGCCGTGCTCGCCGCCATCGGCATGCAGAGGCATGCCGACGACATCAACAGCGTGCGCGTGCGCACCAGGCAGCAGCTTCTCCAGCTTCGCATCGGGGTGCACTGGGGCGAAGTGGTGATCGGCAACGTGGGGACGGCCGAGCGGCTCGACTGGACCGCCATCGGCGATGTGGTCAACACGGCTTCCGTGATTGAAAAGGAGTGCCGGCCGGGCGCGACGCTGATCAGCGCGGACGTGCGTGAGGCGATCGAGGTGACGCATCCGGGTCTGTTCCACTTCGATGAAATGTTCAGCATCCGGGTCAAGGGCAAGCGGCAGGTCGTGGACGTCTGCCACGTGAGCCTCGCCCCCGTCCCATGAGCGGCATGCAAGGAACTGCCGGCGCGCCTGCGGCTCGCGCGGGGCATCACTCAACCGGCGCGGGCCTGGCAGGATCCGCGCGCACCCGGGGGGATTTATGAAAGTCACTCGCATCGAGACGCTCGCCGCCGACGCTGGCTGGCGCAACTACCACTTCGTCAAGCTCTCCACCGATGCCGGCATCGTGGGCTGGAGCGAGTTCGACGAGGGCTTCGGCGCGCCCGGGGTGGGCGCGGTGATCGCGCGGCTCGCCTCGCGGGTGATCGGCCAGCCCGTGGGCGCCCACGAGCGCATCTTTACCGACCTGCTGGGCGCCACGCGCCCGGCCGCGGGCGGCGTGGTGGCCCTGGCCGTGGCCGCCATCGAGAACGCGCTGCTGGACGCCAAGGCCAAGGGGCTGGGTGTGCCCGTTGTGGAATTGCTGGGCGGCAAGGTGCGCGACCGCATCCGCGTGTACTGGTCGCACTGCGCCACCTGGCGCATCAACCACCCGGGCTTTTACACCCCCGCCATCACCGACCTGGAGGGCGTGCGCGCCCTGGGCCGGGAGGTGCGCGAAAAGGGCTTCAGCGCGCTGAAGACCAACATCTTCACCTACGACGCCGACGGCCGTAACGCGCGCGGCTGGCGGCCCGGCTTCGGCGTGCCCTTCGAGCCGGGACTCAATGTGGAGCGCGCCGTGCGGCGCGACCTGGTGCGCCACCTGGAGGCGCTGCGCGAGGGCGCGGGCCCGGACGTGGACATCCTGCTCGACCTCAACTTCAACGCCAAGACCGAGGGTTACCTGGAGATCCTGCGCGCCACCGCCCACCTTGATCTGTTCTGGGTGGAGATCGACATCCGCAACCCCCAGGCCCTGGCCCACATCCGGCGTGCGAGCCCGCACCCCATCAGCTCCTGCGAAACGCTGCTGGGGCTGCGCGAATTCCTGCCCTATTTCCGAGAGCAGGCCATGGACGTGGCCATCGTGGATGTGCCCTGGAACGGCGCCTGGCAGTCCATGAAGATCGCCGCCGCCGCCGAGGCCCATGAGGTGAACGTGGCACCGCACAACTTCTATGGCCACCTGTGCACCATGATGAACGCGCACTTCGCCGCCGCCGTGCCCAACCTGCGCATCCTCGAAACCGACATCGACCGCATCGCCTGGGACCACGAACTGTTCACGGCTCTGCCGCGCATCGAGGACGGCCACCTGGTGCTGCCCGACACCCCGGGCTGGGGCATCGAGCCCAGCGAGGAGGGGCTTCGCGCCCATCCGCCGAAGGGCCCCACGGGCCTGCTGAGCTACGGGCGCGGCAGCTGACCGCACCGCCAGGCCGTTCGCCGGCCTCGCGGCGGCCGCTCGCGAGATGCCCGCCTGACGCGTGCCGCGCTACGCGCTCCGGCCGGGCGGCCTGCGGATTGCGTCGAGCACGAAACGCAACGCGCCGCGGCCGCGAGTTCGCAGGGCCGCCGCTTCCGGGTCCACCGCCGCCATCTGCAGCAGCCCGTCGAACAGGGCCATCAAGAGGGCGGCGACCTGAGCGGTATCCACCGGGCGGAATTCGCCGCTGGCCACGCCGTGCTCGAGGGTCCTGACCAGCGCTGCATGGTAGGCGTGCAGGTGGTCGGCCATGAGCTGGCGCACGGCCTCGTTGCGAGGCGCCAGGGCAAAGGCGTCGAACACCAGCGAGATTCGCGACTGCAACCCCTCCAGCAGTGCGAGCGTCGCGGAGATATACCGCGTCAACCGGTCCTCGGCCGTGCCTGCTCCGTCCAGCAGCGTCAGGGCTTCGGTGAGCGGCGCGAACAGCGCCTGCAGCAGGGCGGCGACCAGGGCATCCTTGCTCTCGAAGTACAGGTAGAGGGTGCCCTTGCTCACACCGGCCGCGGCGGCCACATCCTCCATGCGCGCGCTCCCCAGCCCGAGGCGGGCGAAGGTTTCGGTCGCCGCTGCGAGGATCTCGGCGGTGCGCTGGGCGGAGACATCCGGGCGTGGCATGAAAACAGAATAACTGACCGGACAGTCATTGACAAAGCGGGCCGCGAACCCTAGATTGGAACTGACCGGTCAGTCAGTATTGACGGTTGTGGGATGCAGGTACTGGCATGCCTGGCGCTGCGACCGCGCGCGCCTGGGCCGAGCGGCGCCCTGGCTGACTGCCCCGGCATAGCGTGGCCAGCCCGGTCTCTGGGCAACGCCATCCACCATGCTCGAAGGAGAACAACCATGCAGGTTTCGCCCATCTGGTGGGTGTGGATGCTCACCGTATCCGTCGCGACCGGCGTATTCGGCCTGGCTTTCGTGATCGTGCCCGAGTTCATGATCCGCCTTTTCGACGCCTTGCTGTTCCCCGAAAGCGGTGTGGATAAAGCATTCGGGACACAGGCGGGCGCTTACATCCGGTTTACCTGCGGCGTGCTCGGGGCCGTGATGACCGGGTGGTCAGTCATGATGGTGAGCTGGGTGCTGGGTCCCTTCCGCCGCGGCGAGCCCCTGGGCTGGATCGCGCTGGCCGGATCCATCATCGGGTGGTACGTCATCGATACGCCCCATTCCCTGCTGAGCGGATATCCAGGCAATGCCGCCCTGAATACGCTGTTTCTGATCGCCTTCGCCGTGCCGCTGGCAGCCACCGCCAGTCAGGTCTGGAGGAAGGGCGTCTGAGGCCACTCGGGGCCGAGCCACCCGTTTTCACCCCCGCGGGAGGCAGGGAACGCCCCGGGCGACCTCGGCGTTTCCTCGATACTGCCCCGGGACGCGCACCGGTCACCCATCCCGCAGCATTTGAGCTTCGTCAGAGCCGCGTGGTACGTTGGGCGTCTCCCCAATCCCGCTCCACACGACAGCTCGATGCACCCCACGCGCGCCACCGCCGGGCTGCCGGTACCCGTCCCCGGCACGAGCCCACAAGCGCTCCCGCGCTGCTGCCCCGGTGCGTCGGCGCACTCGCACACCGGCCCGACCATGGGCCGGATCGATATGCGTTCACGTCCATGAGCATCCAGTGGTTCCCCGGCCACATGGCCCTGGCGCGCGACAAGGCCGCCGAGACCATGGCCCGCACCGACGTGGTCATCGAGGTAGTGGACGCGCGCCTGCCGGAGGCGAGCGCCAACCCTATGATCCGGGAGCTGTGCGAGCAGCGGCAGCGGCCGCGGCTGCGGGTGCTAAACAAGGCCGACCTGGCCGATCCCGCCGTCACCCAGGCCTGGCTTGCTGCCATGCCCGCGCGCGAGCGCTTCAGGGCAGTGGCGCTGTCCTGCCGCACAGCCGCCGGCGCGGCGAAGGTGATTTCCCTGTGCCAGTCGCTCGCGCCCCACCGCCACGACGGTACCAAGCCGCTGCGCATGATGATCATGGGCATCCCCAACGTGGGCAAGTCAACGCTCATGAATGCCCTGCTCAAGCGCAAGGTGGCCAAGGTGGGTGACGAACCGGCGGTGACCAAGTCGCAGCAGCGCCTGGACCTGAGTCCGCGCATGACCCTCACCGACACGCCCGGCCTGTTGTGGCCGAAGATCGAGCACGACGCCGACGGCTGGATGCTGGCCGCCAGCCACGCCGTCGGAATCAACGCCGTGCCAGAGGAGGCGGTGGCGCGGTTTCTCGCCGCGCTGGTGAAGGCTCGTTATCCAGCGGCGCTCACGGCCCGCTACGGCTTCGATCCGGCCAGCCTGGACGGCCACGCCATGCTCGAAGCCATCGCGCGCCGGCGCGGCTGCCAGCTGCGCGGCGGCGGGCTCGATCTGGAGAGAGCGGCCCTCATCCTGTTGCA
>DAIPHN010000031.1:2996-23317 GCA_036771335.1 Burkholderiales bacterium | reverse complement strand
CCAGAAGCGCCCTTCGATCATCGCCGCCTGCTGGATGCAAGCTACGCTCTGGTAATGTCATGACTTACGAAAATCTCAATAGTCGCAGCCGATCTTGTCCTTGTCCATCGACGCAGACGTCTCCCTCGCGACGGGGGAGGTGACGGACCTGCTGACGGGCCTGACGGCCGCCCCTGGCGGCGTGAAAACGGCGCCTTGTGGCCTGCGCGCCGTGGACCTGGCTCGCATGCGCGGGAACTGCCCGGAGAGGCTCGGCCGCAGCCAGTCCACCGCCACCGATCTGGACCCCTGCGAGGGGTTCTTCGCGGCTCACCGCCCGTAGTAATCGGTTCCTCCATAGTCGTTGGCCTCGAAATCAAAGGCGAACTGCAGGGGGTACCGTGGACCACTGCTAGCCCCGGGTTCCCTCAGAACCCCATGAAAACTCCTTCTCCCGAGAAACACGACCAACAGGTTCTCCTCGGGGTACAGCTTGAGCGGTTCGATCCCGGTCAGGTCGAAGCTCTCAGCACCGCCGGTCTCCTTCGGGTCACGGCGGATATTCGGATAGACAATGAAGGGGAACTCGGTGCAGCGGTTGAGATAAACGACGGCCGTCAACTGATTCCGGTCGAAGTGCAGCCTGAAGGAATCAGAACGACCGCTCAAGCAGTTCGCGCTGATTCCGATGCTTCGGTCGGCCAGATCCGTCAAGGTCGGGAATGCATTCGCGAGCTCGTCGCGAAGAAGGTTGTACATGGACCCGATGGTCGGGCATGCGTCCAGTAGCGCCTTGCCATTCAGGGTCCGCATATGTATGCCATCCTGGTCCACTCGTCTGACGCGCCCGGCGCAACGGAACGCGGCGGCGATCTCGGAGGCACAGGACTCCACGGTGTCCGCTGGGAAAAAAACCTCTCATAACACAGCCCGACTCGCGCTAGCGTATACGACAAGCCTTCCATCACGCCTCCTTGGAGCACCCTCGAAACCCCCTCAGCGAACTGCAGGCGAATGGGTGACGCCTAAGGACCACCGCACGCTGAAGGCCCGCGGACACTGTTGCTACGAATGAAGTCCGGGTTCAGGCATATGCCGCTGGTGTCCCTGGCTGCCAGGCACAAGCACAACGTGCACTTCGTTTGGCGCGCCTTTCGCCGAAGCGCCCTCGAGTCCCGGCACCTATTGCTTCACGTCTCCGATGCACAGAAGCCGTTCGCTCGACGCAAGAAACCGCTCACCGCACAGGCGGAACCAGCTCCGCAGCGCCAGCGGACCACCCAGCCCCTTTTGAATCAGCCAGTCTTCATAGGCCCGGTAGGCTTTTCCGACAGGGATGACGCGAACGCCACTGCACTTTGCGTTCAGGATGTCGGCGATCTCGTCGCGACGGAAGAACCGGATGTCAAACAGCTCTTCGCCCGCATCGACGCGCCGCCGGAAGTAGTCCACGAAGCCTTGATTGTGGCCATTGTGAACAGTCACCACGATCCTGCGGCGGCTTATCCGGACCTGCTCCGCCAGAAGGCGTTCAATGTCGCTGTTCTCCCTGAACAGCACCCAGAAGCCATTGTGGTACGTGAGATCGAACGAGCCGTCGCCGAAGCCGGTGTCGAAGGCGTCGCGGCAGGTTAACTTATCCCGGAACCCTGGGAAGCGCGCCCGCGCCTGCTCGACGGCTCGCGCTGAAAAGTCGAATCCTTCGCAGTCGACTCCCCAACTGTTAAGAGCCGCGACATCTCGGAAGCTGCCAGCGGCCATCTCGAGAATCCTGCTCTCGTTACTCCTGCGGACAGCGTTGATGTAATGGGCGTGCCGCACATCTTTCTGATAGCTTTCAAAGATCGCGTCCCACTTTTCATCCCATTCCTGCGCCGACGTGAGCATCACCCGGTCCTTCCTAGCAGCGAAACTCGCGGTGCCGCTTCGAAAGAATCAATGTCGGGATGTCCGCGGGCAGTTCGATTGCAGTCCCGAGAAAGCAGCGCAGGTGGTTGACCACGGGTTCGTAGCCGGCCGCCTGTGTGAAGGCAACTCCCGCGGAGAACCTCGGATTGACATCCATCAGCAAGTACTCATCTCCGTGGCGGATGAACTCGAGATTGACACAACCCCGAAGATCCAGCGCAATTGCCAGATCCTTGGCTGCTGCCTCGAGAGGCGGATTCGGCGCGACCTCGACCGTCAGTCCAGCGCCGTTAACCGATCGGATCAGTTCCCGCCGTGCTACCGCGGCCACCTCTCTCCGCTCCGGCTGCCTGACAACATCGACGGTGTATACGTCTCCCTGGATGAACGGTTGAAGAACGTAATCGCTATACAGATCGCCGTGCCGCAGATAGTCGAGTTGCGCGTTACACGTGACCCGGACGACACCCTCGCTACTCCGTCCCCGGCGGGGCTTCGCAATCGCAGGGAAACCGATCACGCCCCGGTCCGCCGCGCCCAGAAGAACCGTCGGGATAATACGACCGATCGGGTGACTCCTCAGGGTTTCGTGAAGCAGCCACTTGTCCCGGCAACGCGCCACAGACCGCGGCGCGCTGATGGCCGCAACCGCCCCGCGGCCGGCGTCCTCCCGCCAGTTCGCCGCGAGGACATCCACCTCAGGGTCTGTGAGCGGGATGATCAGATCGATCCGGTGGTTCGTGCATATGACGTCAAGGGCTTCCAGGTAGCCTGCGGCGTCCCTTGCCATCGGAACCTGTACGAAGGCGTCCACGAGCGACGCCGTGGCAAGCCACCCCCGGGGATTTGTGTCACAACCCACCACGGCACCCGCTGACGCAGCCCGGATTGCCCCGATCACCGCCTCCGCGGACATCGACCCGATTGCAGTGACGAGGAAATTCATGCTCAGGCCGCAGCGCCAGCGATTACGTCCACGACTCTGCGCGCCTGTTCATCGCTCATCTCAGGGTAGATCGGCAGGCAGATCACCTGCGAGGAGACGCGCTGCGCTACCGGCAGACGGTCCTTGCCCGCCGACGCGAGGGACCGGTACATCGGGAACTCAGTGATCAGGGGGTAGAAGTAGCGGCGCGCGAGAATCCCGTGCGCGCGAAGGCGCTGATAGATCGCGTCACGGTCGACGGGGAATTCTCGCCCCACGAGAACCGGAAAGTACGAAAAGTTGTGGCGTCGCGAGCCTGGACGGCCAAGACAGCGTATCCCGTCCACGTCCGCGAGAAGCCTTCGGTACGTTTCGTCGATCGCCTCGCGTCGGCTTAACGCCGAGTCGATGTGCCGCAACTGCACCAGACCGACCGCCGACTGCAACTCGTTCATCTTGGCATTGATGCCTGGCGCCACAACGGTGACCTCGTCCGCGAAGCCGAAATTCTTCAGGAAGTCGATCCGCTTCTTGATCTTGGCGTCCGGGCTGATGATCGCACCACCCTCGAACGTGGTGAACACCTTGGTGGCGTGGAAGCTCAGCACTGACAAGTCGCCGTGCCGCAGGACGCTGCCGCCCTCGTCCTCCACCGCGAATGCGTGCGCAGCATCGTAGATCACCTTGAGGCCGTAGCGCTCGGCAATCAACTGAAGGGCCCCGGTAGCGCAGGGCCGCCCGTACACGTGCACCGGGAGAATGGCGGTTGTCAGGGGTGTGATGGCTGCCTCCACCTTCGCGGGGTCGAGATTGAGGCTTTCGGGGTCGATGTCCACGAATACCGGCCTGATGCCGTTCCAGAGGAGCGCGTGGGCCGTGGCGACGAAGCTGAACGGCGTCGTGATGACCTCTCCGGTGATTCGCAGCGACTGCAACGCAGTCACAAGGCCAAGCGTGCCATTCGCGAACAGCGAGATATGCTCCACTCCGAGGTACTCGCAGAGCGCCCGCTCAAGCTGTTCGTGAAACGGGCCGCCGTTGGTCAGCCTGTGGGACCGCCAGATTTCCTCGAAAAGCGGCTGGAGTTCCGCGAGCGGCGGAAGAAAGGGTTGCGTGACGTTGATGAGTGATGCCATCGCGCGCGGCCTTCAGCCGTAGGCTGCTGGCGGAAAGGCAACAAACTCCTGGGTTCCCGCCGGTCGCTCGCCAATATCCAGCGCGCACAGGTCCACCGCGGTGGCTAATGCCTCGGCATAGCGTTCGTCAGGATACTGCGATCGGAAAACGCGGCTCTGCTCGAGCCCGAGTTCCACCGCGTCCGCGGGGCGCAGCACATAACGCTCCACCAGGTCAGCGATCGCCTCCGGCGAGAACTCGTAGGTAAAGCGTCTGGGGTCCATCCCGCCCCCCTCGAAACAGGTCATCCGGTTCGTGAGGAAGGCAGTGTGGCGCCCGATGGCCCGCCGGACTCGATCGTGGGGGATGTCCTGAGTGTTCGGCGACATGTCGATCACCGCAGGGGCCTGATCGATCAGTTCCCTGGTGCTTGCAGCGTCCGATTCCGGGTCGTGAATGGCTCGTCGCCCGTTGAAGTCGACGTGGTCCCAGAAGCGCCCCCGGATGATTACCGGAAGATCAAGCAAGGCCTCCGCCACCATGCGGCTCTTGAAACGGCGCAGGTAGTCGTCCAGTTGGGCCACCAGGAAGCAGACCAGGCGCCTGTTGGCGCCGATGTCGACACCCAACCCAGCAAAGTGCTTGATCACCAGATCGTCGAACTGCGGGCGCCCATTCAGCCTCACCCATTGCCGGGTCTCTTCCGCCATGGCATCGAGCGCCCCGGCCACGCTCGCCGGCAGAGATGAGTGCCAGTAATCCTGCAGCTGGGCGACGGAGTTGCCATTCTTCGGGAAGATGATGCGTCCCGCTTTTTTCGCCGCGAAATTCACCGCCTGCATCGGCACGCTATCCAATATCAAAGGCGGTGCAGTGATGGCGGGGGCTGGATTTCGGAACCATCGCTTGTAGAAGGCAGTCTGGACTGGATCTCCGTAAACGTTGATGGAGTTCGGAAACCACGCCAGGTGCCTGTCTGGGAAATAGGCCGGCAAGTCGCCGAACATTCGGAGGAAAGGGATTCCACAGGACAGCCAGTAGTTTCTCGTTTCGCCGCCCAAGGTGACATTGATTTCCTGCCCCCCGCCAAGAAGGCTGCAGGCGAACCACACTGGCTCGGAAAGCGCTTCGGCCAGCTTGTCGTTTCGAAGCGGATCAAACCAAGAGATCAGCACCACGCGCGAGGCGAGCGACTGGAACGGGGCTATCGACCAGCGGGAGTGCTCACGCAGGGCGTTACCCTCGCTCTCGCAGAAGAAACAGATCACGGCTCCGCCACGCTGCTGCCTGGCGGGTGGCAGGAAAAAATCCGGTACTTGGGGGGCCGCAACTGCAGGCTCCCGTTCCCGCCTGAACAACGACGCTAGGATGCTCAAAGGTCGCTCCCGGGCCGGACCGCACCACACCTTGCCGCCTCGCAACGATGCGGCATGGCCATGGGTTGGCGGGAGGAGGCTTCGCGATGCAACTGGCCACGAAAGCTGACCCCGCCCGCCAACCAAACCACTGCGTCTGGCGCAGTGCGGGAGCCTTCATAGAACCAGTTGGCTTTGGCGAGGAGATCTGGAACCAACAACGCGTGGAACGATCCGGCAAACGGCATGCTATGCAACCTTGATGTGCCCCGGCGCGAGATGACGCAAGGCAACGTGGCTAACGAACCCCATCAGCCGGGCAGAGCCCAACCCGAACCCCAACAACGCCCTTGCGGAGGCACGCCCACAATCTAGGAAGAAGCCCCAGCTAAGGGGGCAGCATGCCACGCCTCTTGCGGCCGCCAAACCCGGCGGGCGAATCGCGTGGCGACTTCTCAAATCTATCATGGGCATTAACCGCATGCTACTCGGGTGGCCAATGCCCTCCTGGTGCACGTTGCTCAGGAGCGAAAAAGTCCCGCGTCTCCTCACCCCCGCTCCCGCAGCGCCTGCACGGCCTCATCAATGCGCGACACGGCAATGACCTCCATCCCCTCGATGGGAGCACGCGGCCGGTTGGCGCGCGGCACCACGGCCAGGGTGAATCCGAGCTTGGCGGCTTCCCGCAGCCGCTCCTGGCCGCGCTGCACCGGGCGCACCTCGCCAGCTAGGCCGATCTCGCCGAAGGCCACCAGCTTGGGCGGCAAAGGCCGGCCGCGCAACGACGACACGATGGCCAGGAGAACCGGCAGATCGGCGGCCGGCTCGGCGATCTTCACTCCGCCCACGGCGTTCACGAACACATCCTGATCGCGCGCCGCCACGCCAGCATGACGGTGCAGCACGGCCAGCAGCATGGCCAGCCGGTTCTGCTCCAGACCCACGGTGAGCCGGCGCGGGTTCGACAATGGACTCTCGTCCACCAGCGCTTGAATCTCCACCAGAAGCGGCCGTGTGCCCTCTTGAGTGACCATGACGCACGAGCCGGCCACTTCCTGACCATGCTGGGACAGGAACAGTGCCGAGGGATTGGATACGCCCTTCAGGCCCTTCTCCGTCATTGCGAACACGCCCAGTTCGTTGACCGCGCCGAAGCGGTTCTTGATGGCGCGCACCAGTCGGAAGCTCGAGTGCGTATCGCCCTCGAAGTAGAGCACGCAGTCCACGATGTGCTCCAGCACGCGCGGGCCGGCGATGGCGCCCTCCTTGGTGACGTGGCCCACAAGCAGCAGCGCGGTGCCGGTGGCCTTGGCGAAGCGCGTGAGCTGGGCGGCGCACTCGCGCACCTGTGCCACGCTGCCCGGTGCCGAGGTCAGCGCTTCTGAATACAAGGTCTGGATGGAATCGATCACCGCCACCTCCGGCGCGCGCGCCTGCAACTCGCCCAGCACGCGCTCGAGCTGGATCTCGGCAAGCAGCTCCACGGCGCCCGCATCCACTCCCAGCCGCCGGGCGCGCAGCGCCACCTGGCGGGCGGATTCCTCGCCGCTCACGTACAGCACCCGCGCCGTGCCGCCCAGGGCGGCCAGCGCCTGCAGCAGCAGGGTCGACTTGCCGATGCCCGGGTCGCCGCCGATCAGCACGACGGCGCCCACCACAAGGCCGCCGCCGAGCACCCGGTCCAGTTCGGCGACGCCCGTGGGCCGGCGCGGCTGCTCGCCGGCATCCACTTCCGACAGCCGCGCCACCCGGCTTGCCGGCGCCACCCCCTGATAGCGCGCGGGCGCGCCCTCCGCAACGCTCTCCACCAGCGTGTTCCAGGCGCTGCAGTGGGGGCATTGCCCCTGCCACTTGGGGGATTCGCCGCCGCACTCGGTGCAGACACAGACGGACTTGGCTTTGGCCATGACGGCGTTGGGGAACCGGGCGGACGGATGGACGAGCCGACAGTCTATTCCAGCCGCCACCCTGGCTCTGCGGCATGCACGGCGCAGGGGATAATGACGCCATGCCCTTCGCGTTCTACGACCGCCTGAGCGCGCCACGCCAGCGCACCTACCGGCGCAGCGACGCCATCGTGGAACTCGTCCTGCCCCAGGGGCCCGATCCGCGCCCTGCCGCCGAGGCCATCGCCCTGGCCTTGCGCGCCGAGCGCGAGGCGTCCGTCCAACGGGCCTGCCAGGGGTTGCTGGACGATCTCACCTCGCGCTTCCGCGTGCCGTGGCTGCGTGCCCGCGTGTACCCGGTGCGCCCCAGCGGCGACTGGGGGGAGCTGCACGGCATGTACTTTCCGCTGGAAGACGGCGCCGCAGCGCGCATCGAGCTTTGGATGCGCACCGCCATGAGGGCAAGGGTGGTGGCGCCCCGTACCTTCCTTCGCACCCTCGTGCACGAGTTCTGCCACCACCTGGACTACGAGCATTTCGGCTTCGACGAAACCTTTCACACCGAGGGCTTCTACAAGCGCGAGTCGCACCTGCTCAACCAGCTCGCGGGGCCGCCGCAACCGGCGGCGCCGGGCACCCGCTCAAACGGGCAAGGATGACACCGACACGGGCACTCGCGGCGCGATCGCGCACAGCAGCTCGTAGCCCACCGTGCCGGCCGCGCGGGCCACGGTATCCACGGGCAGGTCGGGCCCCCACAGCTGCACCGGCGCGCCCACGCCCGCGCCGGGCAGCGTTGTGAGATCCACCGTCAGCAGGTCCATGGACACGCGGCCCAGCGTACGCGTCACGGTGCCCGCCACCACCACCGGGGTGCCGGTGGGCGCATGGCGGGGATAGCCGTCGGCGTAACCGCATGCCACGATGCCGGCGCGCATGGGCCGCTCCGCCACGAAGGTGCCGCCATAGCCCACGGCATCGCCGCGGGCGAGGTCCTGCACTGCGATCACCTCCGAGTGCAGGCTCATCACCGGCTGGAGGCCAAGGCCTGCTGCACCGTCGCCGTCCTCGAAGGGCGATGCCCCGTACAGCGCGATGCCTGGCCGCACCCAGTCGCCCCGGGCGGCCGGGTGGCGCAGCAGAGCGGCGGAGTTGGCACAGGAACGCGGCAGGGTCGCGCCAGAGCAGGCGCGCTCGAACCGCGACAGCGCTTCAGCCACTCCATCAGCCTGGTCGGCACTGGCAAAGTGTGTCATCAACACCAGCGACGCCACGTTGCCGGCGCCATCGAGGGCCGCGCGCGCCTCGACGAAGGCGTCGTGGGGGAAGCCCAGACGGTTCATGCCACTGTTCATCTTCAGCCAGACCTGCAGCGGCCGGGACAACCGTGCGCGCCGCAGTTGCTCCAGTTGCCCCGCCTCGTGTACCACCACCGCCAGGTCGTGTCGTGCGCACAGGGCCAGTTCGACCGCATCGAAGGCCCCCTCCAGCAACAGCACCGTGCCGGGGAAGCGCGCTTCGCGCAAGCACACAGCCTGATGGATCTCCACCACAGCGACGCCGTCGGCCCCGCGCAGCGCGGGCAGGCAACGCTGCAGCCCGTGCCCGTAGGCATCGGCCTTGGCCACGGCCATGAGCCGCGCCGTTCCCCCGTGGCGTCGCAGCTCGGCGAGATTTACGGCCATGGCGGCCAGATCCACATGGGCGCGCAGCGGGCGGGGCATGCGTGGTTCTTTCGGGCAGGTGGCAGCGAGCGCAATACGCCGGATTCTATCTTCGCGGCCTCGGCCCGCGACGGTTGGCGAGGATAAACATGCTATAAAGCCGGCGCGCCAGCATCGCCGCGCCCACGATAACGCCGACCCACCGTCACGCCTCGCCCGCCCGATGAACCGCGGCTTCTACACGATCCTCGCGGCCCAGTTCTTCTCTGCCCTCGCCGACAACGCGCTGCTGTTCGCGGCCATCGCGCTGCTCAGGGAACTGACCGCGCCGGACTGGCAGACGCCGGTGCTGCAGCAGTTCTTCGTGTTCGCTTACATCGCGCTGGCACCCTTCGTGGGCCCCTTCGCGGATTCACTGCCCAAGGGCCGCGTGATGTTCGTGAGCAACGCGGTGAAGATCGGCGGATGCCTGGGCATGCTCGCCGGCCTGCACCCCCTCTACGCCTACGGCATTGTGGGCATCGGTGCGGCCATGTATTCGCCAGCGAAGTACGGCATCCTCACCGAGTTCCTGCCGCCCTCCAAGCTGGTGCTCGCCAACGGCTGGATGGAAGGCCTCACCGTGGCCTCCATCATCCTTGGCGCCATCATCGGCGGCGTCATGGTAGGTGATCATTTCTTCGGCTGGGTGTTCGGGAAGTTCCCGCTGCTGAGCAAATTGCCGCTGTTGAACAGCGTGCCGGAGCTGGCGATCCTGGTGATCCTGCTGCTCTACCTGGTGGCAGCGCTCATCAACCTCTACATCCCCCGCGTGGCCATCGACCACCGCCTGCCGCGCCGCGACCCGCTGTTCCTGCTGCAGGACTTCTGGCATAGCTTCCGGCTGCTGTGGCGCGACCCGCTGGGCCAGGTTTCCCTGGCGGTGACCACCCTGTTCTGGGGCGCTGGCGCCACGCTGCGGCTGATCGTGCTGTCATGGGCGGCCCTGAATCTCAACTTTAGTCTCGAGAAGGCCACCCAGCTCACCGCCGTGGTGGCAGTGGGCATCGCCATCGGCTCGGTGCTGGCCGCCAGGCTGGTTGCCCTGGAGCGCTCTGTGAAGGTCCTGCCGGTGGGCATCGCCATGGGCCTGCTGGTCTGCTGCATGGCGCTGGTGCACGACTGGCGCCTGGCCATGGTGCTGCTGATCGCCGCTGGCGCCATGGGCGGGTTCTTCGTGGTGCCCATGAACGCCCTGTTGCAGCATCGCGGCCACCTGCTCATGGGCGCCGGGCACTCCATCGCGGTGCAGAACTTCAACGAGAATCTCAGCATCCTCGCCATGCTCGGTTTTTACGCCCTGATGCTGAAGGCAGAACTGCCCCTGTGGCTGGTGATCGTCCTTTTCGGCCTGTTCGTGGCCTGTACCATGACGCTCATCTGGCGGCGTCACCGCCACGACCAGGACGCACCACCGGCCAGCTGACCCTTCAGAGCAGCACGGGTCGGTCGGGCAGTTCATTCCCGCCCGGCCCGCCCGGCGGGAAATGATGTGCGAGCTGGACGCCCACGGCCGCAATACCCTCAAGCGCGCCCTGCTCGAAACGCCCCCGGCGGAAGCGGGCCTCCATTGTCTGGCAGATGGACTCCCACACGGCCGCGCCGCAGCGGGCATGGATGCCCCGGTCGGCCACGATTTCCACGTCCCGGTCCGCCAGCAGCAGATAGATCAGCACGCCGTTGTTGTGTGCCGTGTCCCACACACGCAGCAACGAGAACACGTCCACCGCGCGCTCGCGGGCGCTCTGGCCCGCCAGCAGCGCTGCGCCTTCCAGCGAGGCCTCTACGGCGAAGCGGATCTGGCCGGAATGGGTGCGCTCGGCCTCGGCGATGGCGGATTCGATGGCCGACAGGGACGCGTCCGGGAAGGCGCGCCGCACGGCAGCCTGGCCAGTGAAAAGATGCTTCAACCGCCGCGAGAACGCCTTCACGGCGAGCGCCTCACCAACGCCCGGAGGCGCCGCCGCCTCCGAAGCCGCCGCCACCCCCACCCCAGCTTCCGCTTCCGCCACGGCTGCCCCAACCGGAGCCGCCGCCGCGCCAGCCACCGCGCCCGGTGCGACCGCTGCCGCCCAGAGTGAACAGGAACGCAAGCACCGCCACCACCAGCGCCACCACTAGCGCACCGGCGATTAGCAAGGCGGCGCCGCCCGCCAGCCCCCCCACCACAGCGGCCGCCGGCACACGGCCGATCAGCGTGCGCAGAACGCCACCCACCACGATCACGAGCACCATGCCAACGACGAACAGCGCCTCGATGTTTCCGAGGGCGCCGGATCGGCCATGTGAAACCGCCGGCTCGGGCAGCGCCTCGCCATCCACCACACGGATCATGCGGTCAACGCCCGCCTCGATGCCGCCCGCAAGGTCGCCCTGTCGAAAGCGCGGCAAGATGGCCTCGTCGATGATGCGTTTGCTCACCAGGTCGGAGAGCGCGCCCTCCAGCCCGTAGCCCACCTCGATGCGCACCTCGCGGTCGTCGCGGGCCACCAGCAGGATCGCGCCATCGTCCAAGCCCTTGCGCCCTAGCTTCCAGGCCTCCGCCACCCGGATGCCATACTGTTCGATGGCCTCGGGCCGGGTGGTGGGGATCACCAGCACCGCCAGCTGGCTGCCCTTGCGCGCTTCCAGGTCGGCAAGGCGCTGCGCCAACGCCTGGCGCACGGGCGCGGGCAACGCGCCCGCCAGGTCAGTGACCCGCGCCACTGGCGGCACCGACACCTCGGCGCGCGCCGCTACCGCGGCCGCCAGAGCCGCAAACAAAAGCAGGGCCGCGACGCCCCGCGAACTCAGGGCCGCTGCCACTTACTTGGTGGGCGTGCCCGCCGGCCTGGAAAAGTCCACCGCCGGGGGCTTGGCGATGGCCGCCTCGTTCTCCACGGTGAAACTGGCCTTCTCCTTGTAGCCGAACACCATGGCCGTGAGGTTTACCGGAAACTGGCGCACCGTCGTGTTGTAGGCCTTCACGGCATCGATATAGCGCCTGCGCGCCACGGCGATACGATTTTCCGTGCCCTCGAGCTGCGCTTGCAGTTCGCGGAAGTTCTGGTCGGACTTGAGGTTGGGGTAGTTTTCGACAACCAGCAGCAGGCGCGACAGCGCGGAAGTCATCTCACCCTGTGCGGCCACGAAGCGCTGCAGAGCAGCGGCATCGTTCACCAGTTCGGGCGTGGCCTGGATGGAGCCCACCCGCGCCCGCGCCTCGGTCACACCCAGCAGGATGTCCTTCTCCTGCTCGGCATAGCCCTGCACAGTCCTCACCAGGTTGGGAATCAGGTCAGCGCGGCGCTGGTACTGGTTGACCACCTCGCCCCAGGACGCCTTCACGTCCTCGTCCTGCGACTGGATGGTGTTGTAGCCGCAGCCCGAGAGCAGCGCGACGTTGAGGAGCAGCAGCAGGTTCCAGGGGCGAAGCCACATGAAGGAAATCTCCTCAGGGTCGATGAACGATTCAGCTGCTTGAGCCTTGGGTCGCCGGGACGGTGATTCAACCGACCGGCGTGTTGCCTGCCTCGATGCGCGCCATGGTTTCGCGCGCCAGGCACAGGTCTTCCCAGGCCTTGGCCTTGTCGGGCAGGTTGCGCAGCAGGTAGGCCGGATGGTAAATCACCAGCAGGGGGATGCCGCGATAATCGTGGACCCGGCCGCGCAGCGCGGCCACCGCCGCCTCCTCGCCCAGCAGCGTCACGGCGGCCACCTTGCCCAGCGCCACGATCAGGCGCGGGCGGAGTAGCTCAATCTGCCGCTGCAGGAAGGGCATGCAGGAGGCCGCCTCACCTGGTTCGGGGTTGCGGTTGCGCGGCGGGCGGCACTTCACCACGTTGGTGATGAACACCCCCCGGCCGCGCTTCAGGCCGATGGCGGCCAGCATGGCATCCAGCAGCTGTCCGGCCTTGCCCACGAAGGGCTCTCCGCGGGCGTCCTCCTCGGCGCCCGGCCCCTCGCCCACGAACAGCCACGGCGCGGCGCGGTCGCCCACGCCAAACACCGTCTTCGTGCGGTTCCGCGCCAGGGCGCATGCGCTGCAGCCGGCCACGGCTGCCTCCAGGGCCTGCCAGTCCATGGCGGCGATCTCACCCGCCCTGTCAGAGGACACGCCTTCTGCAGCCCGCGGCGGCGCGGGCAGGGGCGAAGATGCGGCGACCGGTGCGGCGACCGCAATCCGGATGTTGGCAAACGCGCCGGGCGTCTCGCGCCTCACCCACGCCGGGCCAAGGCCCAGCGCCTCAAGCACCTCCGGCGACACCCGGGGCGGCGCTGTCACGGCGCCCCCGCTGCCAGGGGAAGTGCCATGACCACGGCGTCCTCGCGGCCGTGGTGCGCGGGGTAGTAGTTACGCCGCACCGCCACTTCGCGGAAACCCTCGGCGGCATAGAGCGCCCGGGCAGCGCCATTGGAGGGCCGTACCTCCAGCAGCAGCGTGACGGCGCCCATGTCTCGCGCCTGCGCCGCCAGGAAGCCGAGCAGATCCCGCCCGATGCCGCGACGCTGCCAGGGGCGCGCGACACTCAGGTTGAGCAGATGGGCCTCACCCACGCCCATCATGAGCACGCCGTAGGCGCGCAATGCGCCGTCGCCCTCCAGCAACCACGCCGGATATCCCGCGCCCAGCGAGTCTTCGAAATTACCGCGCGTCCACGGATGGGAATACAGGTCTGCCTCCACGATCACCACGGCGTCGAGATCCGACTCGCGCATGGGGCGCAGCCTGGGCCGCGGGTCGAGCCGCGCGCTCATCGCTCCGCCCGGGTTCGGGCGACCTTGTCGCGCAGGTAGACGGGAACCAGAGCCTCGGGCTCGTGAAGTTCGCCGGCAGCGAAGCGCGCGGCGGCCAGGCTGGCCACCCAGCGCGCTTCCGGCAGGCTGTCGGGGTGGACATCGTCAAGCGGGCCCAGGGCTGCGGCCAGCGCATCTCCATGGCGCGCGAAGCCGCTTCCGCAACCGATCCATCCATCGCCCCCGGGCGCCTGCAACTGAAGCGGCGCATACACCCCGGGCGCCAGCCGCACACGGGCCGGAGAGCCCTCCTTGCCGGTTTCGTACGCCGCCGCGTACACATCACCCATGCGCGCGTCCAGGCAAGCGATTACCCGCGAAGCCCGCGCGCCCGCGGCCAGGGCCTCGAGGGTACCCACGGGAATCACCGGCAAGTTGGCGCCGAAGGCGAGCCCCTGGCCCACGGCGGTGGCGATGCGCAGGCCCGTGAATGATCCCGGTCCCACTGCGCAGGCGAGGACATCCAGCCCTGCGAGGGAGATGCCCGCCTCCGCCAGCAGCGCCTGCACCATGGGCAGCAGCAGCTCGGAGTGGCGCTGCCCTGCACGCTCCAGGCGCTGCCGCGCCTGACCATCCACCAGCAGGGCCGCAGAGCAGTATTCGGTGGAGGTATCTATAGCGAGGAGTTTCAAGCGGCGGCACGGGCGGAAGGGGGCGGCGGCGCGGTGCGGTGCGATGCGGTGGAGACGCCATTGTAGCGGTGCGCGAAGCGACCCCGTCGCTATAATCTGCCGTGGATTGAGGGTTGCGCCGCTGGCACTGGCGCCGCTCAGTCCGAGGATACGTTCCCAGGAGGAAGGCCCATGCTGCCCCAGTTGCTCCGACTTGCAGCGCTGTTTCTCGCAGCTGCCGCTCTGGCGGGCTCCGCCGCCGCCCAAGACGCCCGATCGCTGCGTATTGGCGTCATCACGTTCCTTTCGGGTCCGGCTGCCGGCCCCTTCGGCGTACCTGCGAAGAACGCCGCAGACCTGCTGGTGGAATCCTTCAACAAGGGCGGCATCGTGCCGGGGTACGAACAAAAGGGCTTCGGGGGGCGCCCCATAGAGGTGGTGTATGTGGATGAGGCAGGCGGCCCCACCAAGGTGGTGACGGAATACCGCAACCTCGTGTCGCGCCAGAACGTGGACATGGTGATCGGGGTCATTTCCAGCGGTGACTGCCTGGCCGTGGCCCCCGTGGCCGAGGAGTCGAAGAAGATCACCGTGCTGTTCGACTGCTCCACCAACCGGATCTTCGAAGAAGCCAGCTACAAGTACGTGTTCCGCACCACCACCATGGCTACACAGGAAAACGTGGCCGCGGCGCGCTACATCGCCGAGATGTACCCCAATCTCAAGACCTTCTCGGGCATCAACCCCAACTACGCGTGGGGCCAGGATGCCTGGAGCGACTTCACCGAGTCGCTCAAGGTGCTGCTGCCCGGCGCCCAGATCGCCACCAACATGACGCCCAAGCTAGGCGCTGGCCAGTACGGCACGGAGGTCTCAGCTCTGCTCGGCAGCAATGCCGAGATCATGCAGAACTCCCTCTGGGGCGGTGACCTTGAGGCCTTTGTCCTGCAGGCGGCCCCGCGCGGACTGCTGAAGAAGAGCCCGAATATCATCATCTGCGGCGACACCATCCTCGAGCGCCTAGGGAGCCAGCTTCCCGACGGGACCATGATCGGCGCTCGTGGCCCCAACGGCCCCTTCGCGCCCGCCACCAAGCTCAATAACTGGTTCCGCAAGGCCTTCCAGGAGCAGTTCAAGGCCATCCCCGTGTACTCGTCCTACCACATGGCGACGGCTTTTTTCGGGGCCAAGAGCGCCTATGAAGCCGCGCAGAAGAAGTTCAAGACTGGCGTACCCAGCGACGAGCAGATCATCGCTGCCTTCGAATACAACAAATTCGAGTCAGTGGCGGGAATTGTGGACATGTCTTTGGGCAAGGGACACCAGGCCGTGCAGGGGGTGCCCTACGGCACGCTGCGCATGGTGGATGGCAAGCCCACCCTCACCAACGTGCGGTACTACGCTCCTGACAAGGTGAGTCCGCCGGATGGCGTGAAGAGCATCGACTGGATCCGCGCAGGCTTCAAGCGCTGAGCCCGAAAACCCCGACGGACACGAATCCATGGCCACCGCCAGCTACCGCACCGCCGCGCAGGAACTGATCCGCAATACCGGGGCACGCGTCACAAACGCTCGCATCGAAATCCTGGCGCTTCTGCTAAAGGCTGACAACGCACTCTCCCACGCAGAGATCGAGTCGCGACTTCCCCAGGCCGCGGGGATCGACAGGGTCACCGTCTACCGGGTTCTGGAGTGGCTCACCGGTGAGGGGCTGGCCCACAAGATCAGCGGTGACGACCGTGTCTGGCGGTTCAACACCGCAGCCGAGCAGTCGGCCCACAATCACGCCCACTTCAAGTGCACCTGCTGCCAGGCGGTCACCTGCCTGGACGACCTGGGTTCGGGCTGGACACCAGCTCTGCCCGCCGGGTTTACGCCCCAGGAAGTCGACCTCACCATCAAGGGCCTCTGCGCAGCCTGCTCCCCTTCCAACAAGGCCCACGACCCCCGCAAGCACGGACTGTATCGTCGTGCCGTGCGTACCCGCCGCAACCCGGTGTCGGGCTGAACGCCCGGGCAGCCGCTTGATCCTACCCGAGTACGCCCCGCACCCGTGTCGGTTTCTGTTTTGCAACTGTCTTGCATTTATTTCCGAGTGGCATTAATATTCGGGCAAGTCGAGACCGCCCGCTTTCCGGCCAGTTCCGGGAAATCGCGGCGGCTCCTTGACCGGCCGGGGTGTAGCGCTCTCTCCGCTTCGGCTCATGCACGGGGCGTCCGGCGACGGATGCCCCTTTTTTTCGGGTTTCATCCGCGGGCCGGCGAGGTGCGGCGTTGAGCGTCGAAACCATTTCCACCACCGGGGTCGGCCTGATGCTTCTGCTCGGGTTCAGACACGGCCTCGACCCGGACCATGTGGCTGTCATTGACGCGCTGACCCTGCACTGCTCCCGCACGCGGCCGGCAGTCGCCCCATGGACCGGCACGTTGTTCTCCATAGGCCACGGCATCTTGGTTACCATCGTCGCAGTGCTGGTGAGCCTGGTGAACGTCCCGATGAAATGGCCAGTGCTCGTGCAGCAGCTTGCCGGCTGGTTACCCGTGGCGCTGCTCGCCGCCATCGGGATTGCCAATCTCGTGTCCCTGTTGCGGACCAGAACGTCCGCATCGGCAACACCTGCGCTACGCCTCGCGGGTCCGCTGGCCAGGGCCGGCAACCCCCTGGGCATCATCGCGGCCGGCGTGGTTTTCGCGCTGGTGTTCGACACTGCCAGCCAGGCGGCCGCCTGGGGCTACGTGGCGAACACCCAGGGCGGCACGCCAGCTGCGCTGCTTGCGGGTCTTGCCTTCACCGCCGGCATGATCATTCCGGACACCCTCGACAGCCGCCTGCTGTTCGGCATCCTGCGCAACGCGGACGAGCAGAGCCGGTACGCCTTCCGGCGCACGCTCGGCTGGTGCATCGTGGCGCTGTCCCTGCTGATGGCCGGGGCTGGTGCGGCTCTCAGGATTTCGCCGGAGCTGATGCCAGAACCCAACGCCTGGACGCTGCTGGGAGCAACCCTGGTGGCTCCTGTGGTTGGCGTCTACGCCTGGCTCATCTGGCGTCTTCGCAGCGCCCCCCACGCCCGGCCGGGCGTGAAGCCCTAGAACCTATACCGGGGAACGCTTCGCCTCCCCGACTCCCGGGCGCTGCGGCACGCTCCGTATGCGGCGCCCGCCCCCCCGCGACCCCGGAGCGGCGGCGCCGCCTTCTACGCCTGCCGCGCCAGACAACTGCGTAGTCCGGACTCCAGCTCCTCGCGGTCAAGCCCCCGGCCGATGAACACGAGGCGGTTGACGCGGCCATCGGTTCCCCAACCGCCTCCAGGCTGGCCGTCAAACAGCATGTGCACTCCCTGGAACACGAATCTCTCCGACTCTCCCGCGATATCCAGGAGCCCCTTCATGCGGTAGATGTCCGTCCCCCGTGTTTGCAACAGCTTCGACAGCCAGGTGTTGACCCGCCCGCCGTCAAGCGCACCACGGAACTCTATACCCACCGAGGTAACCGTCGCCTCGTGCTCATGGGCGGCGGCGAAGCGTCGTTGCTCAGCGGGCGGCAGTGGTGTGCCCGCCGCAGTCTGGAGGGCCAAGTCGAACTCCTCGGGCAGGTGCTCTGTGAACAGGCCGAACCGGCCGCCGCCCTCCCCCTGGACCTGGAAGCTGCTTGCCGCGTGCCCGCCGAGGTCGAGCACCACGGGCCTGACATCCGGCGAGACCGAGGCGCCAATCGAGCAAGCGGCGGCAGGCCCCGAGAACGCCGGGAGAATGCGCTCCGCCGCCTCCTCGAGCGTCTCGCCTGGCAGCAGCCTCGCACACAATACCCTCATGGAGGGGTCCGGTCCCTGAGCAAGCCGCAACAGCGCGCCGTCGGGAGGGATGTCCACCGCACCCACCCACTCGAAGGGATACTCGGGGTCCAGAAACGTCGGCTTGATCGAAAGCGCGCGCTCGATGTCGAACCCGCCGATGTCAAGCACATCCTCCATGGGAGCCTGGGCCATGTGTACGCGCCGCACCCGGGCCATGCCGTTCATTCCACGCAAGCGCGCCTCGAGCGCATCCGCCTCGGCTGGGGTGACGAGGTCCATCTTGTTCAGGAGGATTACGTCGGCGAACGCCACCTGGGCACGGGCCTCGTCGCTGGTGTCGAGGTGCTGCCCCAGATGCCGTGCGTCCACCACCGTCACCACGGCGTCCAGGCTCATGGCCTCGCGCATGTCGTCGTCGACGAAGAACGTCTGCGCCACAGGTCCGGGATCGGCCAGCCCCGTGGTCTCGATCAGGATGCGGTCGAAGCGGTCGCGGCGCTTCATCAGGCTGCCCAGGATGCGGATCAGGTCGCCCCGGACCGTGCAACAGATGCAGCCGTTGTTCATCTCGAAGACTTCCTCGTCGACGCGGATGACCAGGTCCTGATCCACCCCGATTTCGCCGAACTCGTTTTCCACCACAGCGATGCGGCGGCCGTGGTTCTCGCTCAGTATTCGATTGAGCAGTGTGGTTTTGCCGGCTCCAAGAAAGCCGGTGAGAACCGTTACTGGAATCTTCGGCGCGGTCACTGCATTCTCCTCCGGCGAGCCTCTCCACTTGTCGAGCGACGAGGCTACCGGTTGCGCCATTTTGTCGCAAGTGCTGTCGTGTTGCATGTAAGATTCCACCGCTTGCTGCTTCAGACCTCTTTCCAGACTCCTTCCCGCGGCCCCATGTCGAACTCGCGCACCAATCCGCCGGTAGTCGCCATCGGCGGGCACCCGAATGCCATTGCCTGGAGCCGCAACGGCACCTGTATCGCGGTCACCGATGCCGACGCCTGCGTATGGCTGATCGTTGGGGCACGGAGCCTACCCGTGCGTCTGCAGGTGCTGCATACCGGGGCAATCGCGCCTCGCGGCGAGGACGGCTTCCTGGTGGCGACCGACCAGGGGGCCTGGTATCTGGGACCCGGCGAGGATCCCGGTCTGGCAGGCCCCGACCCGGCGAGCTGGGTAGAAGCAGTGGCCAGCCACCGCGTCGGGGGTGAGGCGTTTGCCGCGGGCCGGAGCCTCCACTGGATGACATCCTCGGAACTCCTCGTTCTGCCGGGGCTCCCGAGCAGTGTTTCCGGCATCGCCTTTTCGCCGCAAGGAACCACCGTGGCCGCCTGTCACTACAACGGCGTGACCATCTGGGATGCCCGCGCTGGCGCGGGGCAGACGCCGGTGTCGCTCACGTACGCCGGTTCGCACCTGGATGTTTCCTGGAGCCCCGACGGGGCGCACGTGGCCACGAGCACTCAGGAAAAGGAGCTGCATGTCTGGCGCCTTCGCGACGGCAGCGACATGCGCATGAGCGGCTACCACCTGAAAGTCAGGCACCTGTCGTGGTCCCGTGACGCGCGTTGGCTCGTGACGAGCGGCGCCGACGCGGCCATCGCGTGGGATTTCGCCGGGGCCGGGCCGAAGGGCAAGCCGCCGCGCATGGGCGGACCGTTCACAGAGACGCTGGTAACGGCGGTGGCCTGCGACCCCAGTGGCGATCGTGTGGCCATCGGATGCGGGGATGGCCGCGTCGTGCTCGCGGCTCTCGCAGACTCCGGCCACGACATTACCTTGTGGGAGTCCGCCGGAGCTCCGATCACGGCTCTGGCATGGTCCGGCGACGGTTCCAAACTCGCCGCATCGCGCAGCGACGGCGCGGTGGCAATCGTCGCGGCGCCCCCCCGCGCAGCGCCGTTAGATCCGGGAGGAGGTTAGCCCCCTCCCGGGACAACTCCCCGCCGCCTCAGGCCACCGCGATGGGCGCGGCCGGAGAACCCGTGGCGCCCTTCATGGGCAACGGCGCCATCACGAAGGCGAACTTGAATACCTTGTCAGCTGCCAAGTGATCCAGACGGATGTTCTCCAGGATGTGGATGCCGTTGCGGGTAAGGAAGATCTGGTGCACGGGGAAAGCGAGGTTCGGGTCCGGATTCGGCACCACTTCGATTGCCCAGCAATCGGCCGCGCCCACCGAGCAGCCCATGGCGGCGAGCCGCGTAGAAGCCAGCACACCGCACCCCGGCAAGGCCGACATGAAGAGGGCGTAGACCAACATCAAGC
>DAIPHN010000031.1:0-2986 GCA_036771335.1 Burkholderiales bacterium | reverse complement strand
CCCGCCCCCGCCCCCGCCACCACCTCTTTGTTCTTTAAAGAGCCGGCGACCACCGAGACCCCCTTGGCGGCGAGCCACTTCGCCGCCTCCACACCGATCCCCGGCTCGCCAGAGTTGAAGCGGGCGTTGTCCTTCATCCAGAGATTTTCTCCCCAGCCCGTGCGCCACATCACCGCGCAGCCCTCGGTGATGTCGGCCTCGGTCATTCCCTGGCGGGCGAGGCAGGCCTTGAGGTCGGAAACGGTGATTTCCTCGCCCTTGTCGAGCATGCGCCCCTTTAGCCCTGCCACGTCAAAAAGCACTCCCCGGCAGAAGAACGGCCGCACGTTCTCAACCCCGAGCTTGAGCAGCCCATAAGCTCCGGTAGTGCTGCCTGGGCCGCCGCCGCTGTCATGCAGATCCGTGCCAGTGACGCCGTTGTAGTAGACCTCCTGCGTCTTGTCGCCCGGCTTTCCGGTGCGGCACCCGATGTGTCCGAGACCGTCGAACTGCGTGCCCACCTGGCCGATTTCGGTGCTGAGGATCTCGTCGTGCCAGATGACCTGGTTCTTGCCGTACGCGCCCCCGGTGGGATTCCCGGGAATGCGCAGCACCCAGGCGCGTTGCCCGAACAGCGGCATCCCGAACTCGTACACCCTGCCAAGGCTGTAGACCTTGCCAGTCTTGATCTGTGCCACAGCGTCGAGCGTAGTCTTCGGACCCATCCAGTTGGTGGCGCCGATCTGATCGTCCTTGCCCCAGCGCGACGGCCACCAGCGGTCAGCCATCGGAGTCCCGTCGATGGTGCCGTCGGCAGCCTCGGCGCGCTTGACCAAATCAAGCTCGTGCATCGCCACGGTGACGGCGCCCACCGCGGCGGTGGCAGCAGCCGCCCCGCGGATGAAATCGCGCCGCGGCGGCGAATCGGGTTGCTGGGCAGCGGCTTCTTGGTCGAAATCCTGATCCATTTGAGACTCTCCTCCGTTTTGATGGGGCACAGCAACATCGCGCCATGCTGCACAGACGCACTTGCAACAGCATTGCGATTGTTCCTAGACTACGCCCCGAGCCTTGTGGAACAACATTGCAAAGTGACGCCCGGCGCGCGTCGCGGGAGAGGGGCTGGTGGACTGCGGCAATCCAGGCGAGAAGGACAGCCCCGAGGCGCTCGTGGCGGTGGCGGAGCGGTTGTGCGCCCGGCGCGGCCAGCGGTTCACACCGGTGCGCAGGGAGGTGTTCGCCATCCTCGCTCACGCCCGCAGCCCGATGACCGCCTATCAGATCCTCGATCGGGTGCTCACGTCCGGCCGGGAATCCGGGCCCCCGACGGTCTATCGCGCCCTCGACTTTCTGCAGCAGCAGCACCTTGTGCACCGCGTTGAATCCCGCAACGCCTTTCTTGCGTGCGTGAATCCTGAAGCCCACCACGATTGCCAATTGCTCATCTGCACCGACTGCGGCACCACCGCCGAGGTGCAGTCCCGGACGGCCATGGCGCGCCTTTCCGCTGCCGCCAAGGCAGTGGGGTTTTCGGTGAGCGGCGCAGTGGTGGAGCTGACGGGGCTGTGCGCCCGCTGCCGCACCGCGCTGCTCGGCTTCGCCTCGCGGCGCCGGCCCGACCGAGCGGGCTGATGGCACCGCAACTGCCTAGGCGGGCAGGGACGGGTCCGCCATGGCCCGGATTCTTCGCTGCTGCCGCTCGCGCGCTTGCGCATCGAAGACCGGGAGGTCGCGAGCAAGGCTTTCCACCACCGCCGCGCGATCCAGATCGCAGGTCACGAAACTGAGGCGGCTGCGGCGCGGAAGGTCGCCCCAGGCGGGCAAGCGGACAGGCGGCTGAAGCACTTGCTGAACCCCTTGCACCAGAATCGGCCCGTCTTCGCCCTCCAGCGCAACCACTCCGCGAACCCTCCAGATCACATCCCCGTTCATGCGCATGCCAGCGTCGATCCAGGTGTGAAAACCCTCCCATCCCATTCGCGATGGCAAATCGACGCAAAAACGCTGGACGCGCTCGCCCGGCGCCCCAGGTCCGGCTTGCTCCATGGATTCTGCGCCAAGCCAACGGCCCAACCCGTTTCCGTCCCGCACCGCGTCGTGATAACCGCAGCCGGTCAATCTCTCGCCCAGTCGGGGAGCGGTCTCGGCGATCACCGGCATCGCCGCGGGCGCGAGCACCGCAACCTCATGGGCAAGCGACGGCGGAAGGGGCTGTTCGCCGACCCACAGCACACGATCAGCCATGGCGACGGCTTTGCGTACACCTGCCTGGGAAGAGGTTGAGGCCGCGCCGTTCAGAACCGCCACAAGTCCATCCAGCCGGTAGTACTGGGTCACCAGCGCGTTGTTGAGAAGCGTCTGCAGGACCGGAGCGGGATCATCCCCTGGCTCGAGCTCGATCACCACCCGCGCAAACCGGCTCTCCCCATGGGAACGCCGGGCGTAGTGGCGGCGCAGGGCATCGGTGAGCGGCGACCGTCCCACGCAACACAGACAGCCCACGGCGTGGGGAACCATCCTGCCGTCGATGTGCTCCACAAGCCCATCCACTGTCGGCGCCTGCCTCATCGGCCCGTTTACAATCGCTAAAAGGCCGCCACCCGCCGCCTCGAAATCCAGCCGCCCCAGGAGGCGCACGCAGGCGCCTTCAGATGCGCCGGCCATAACCGTCACCGGGACACGCCCTCCGCCGGTGTCGCTCTCGAAATCCAGCATCGCCCCCCCGCTCAGCCGTCTGTTGCAGGATTATGCAATGCAGTTGCGTCTTCACGCCATAGCGCCGTTTTCCGGCTACACTTCTACAATTGCAACGCCGTTGCACTCACTTTATGCCGGGGGGCGGTGCCGTTATCCGCGCCCGGCGCGCGACGCTAACCCGCCGCCTTGCGTTGGCTCGCTGTCCGCCAGCGGCTGTTTTACCCTGCAAGCCGCGGCCCCACCATAACCCCAACCACGACCACAACAACGCCCGCCAAGACCCCCGGCCCCCAAACCGACACCCAACAAC
>DAIPHN010000030.1:0-23654 GCA_036771335.1 Burkholderiales bacterium | reverse complement strand
CAATCCGCGACAGGGGTCCGGGCGGGACCCGGCGCCGGCAGCCCAGCCGGTCGCCCGAGAGCGCGCACCCCAAGTGGGGGACAGGCAATGAGTGGATTCGATCGTCGCAGCTTTCTGAAGGTCGCGGGCGGAGCGGCGCTGGGCGCCGCGGCAGGCGGCGGGTGGCTTGCCCCCGCGCTGGCCGCCGGCAGGATCACCCCCGGCCCGACCGACGTGTTCATCGTGGTGGACGTGCAGAAGTGCTTCGTGCCTGGCGGTTCCCTAGCGGTGAACAAGGGCGACGAGGTCGTGCCAGTCATCAACGCCCTGGCGAAGAAGTTCCAGAACGTGGTGCTCACCCAGGACTGGCACACTCCCGACCACGTTTCTTTCGCCTCGCAGCATGACGGCAAGAAGCCCTTCGACAACGTTGCCCTGCCCTACGGCAGCCAGGTGCTGTGGCCCGATCACTGCGTACAGGGCACGGACGGGGCGGACTTCGCCCCGGGCCTGAGCATCCCCCACGCCATGCTGGTGATCCGCAAGGGCTTCAACCGCAACATCGACAGCTATTCAACTTTCCGCGAAGCGGACGGCAAGTCCACCACCGGCCTTGCCGGCTACCTCAAGTCGCGCGGCATCAAGACCTGCTACCTGGCGGGCCTGGCCACCGACTTCTGCGTGGCGTGGAGCGCCCTCGATGCCCGCAAGGAGGGCTTCAAGGCGGCGGTCATCGAAGACGCCTCCCGCGGCATCGACCTGAACGGCTCCATCGCGGCAGCCTGGAAGGAGATGACCGCCAAGGGTGTGAAGCGCATCCAGTCGGCGGACTTCGCCTGATCCCGACTCCGGCACGCGGCCTCGCCGCCGCCGCACTGCTCGCTGCGTTTGCGGGCGGCGCGGCGGCAGCCGACGTCAGCGACGGCAGGCTGCTGCGCCGGGCGCTCGCGCCGGCGCAACCCGCTGTGGCCGTCACGGGGGAAACCGGCAATCAGCGGCTCGAGTTCGACTTCGGTCGCGATCGAGGCAGCGCGTGGGTGGCCCGCAAGGGCGAACTCTACGTGGAGGCGTGGGTGCAGCACCGCGGCCTGCTGTGCGCCACCTACGAGGTAGGCATCCGGTTCGGCGAGGGCCAGCCGGGCTGCACCGACGTGCGCTGGCTGGCACCGCCCAAATGGGTTAGCAGCCTGCGCCAGTGCAACAACGCGGTAGTGAAGCACGCCGGCAATGACACGGACGCCGAATTGCCTGCCGTGTTCGAACGCATCACCTGCGCCGAGCGGCTGATCCAGTGCGCCTCCGGCCGCTGCTGAGGCGCCAGTTACAACACGGCGCCACAGGCCGCCGCCTCCGTACTCACCCGCCCGGCCCGCCGCCTGCAGCCCGCAGCAGCGCATCGTCGCACCGTGTCCTGAGCGTTGTCGTCTGCGCCTTACGCCTCGCCCGCCCAGCCTAGTGCCCGCAGCAGCGCCCTGTCCCACTGCGACCTGAGCGCTGCCACCCGATTCTCGGGCATGGCAGGCTCGAAGCGGCGCCCGGCGCGCCAGCACGCGTCCAGCGCCTCGCCGTCGCGCCACAGCCCCACGCCCTGGCCAGCCAGGAGTGCCGCGCCCAGCGCCGTGGACTCGGCGTTGGCTGCCTTCACCACCGGCACGCCCAGCAGGTCGGCCTGCAGCTGCATGAGCAGGCCGTTGGCCGAGGCGCCGCCGTCCACGCGCAGTTCGGGGATCGCGAGGCCGGTGTCGGCGCCCATGGCGGACACCATGTCGGCCGTCTGCAGGGCAATGGCTTCGAGCGTCGCGCGCGCGATGTGGCCGCGGGTGGTGCCCCGGGTGATGCCGCACAGCGTGCCGCGGGCGTGCGGGTCCCAGTGGGGTGCGCCCAGGCCCGTGAAGGCCGGCACGAAGCTCACGCCGCCGTTGTCCGGCACCGAGGCCGCAAGGCCCTCCACCTCGGCCGCGCTGGAGATCAGCCCGAGCCCGTCGCGCAGCCACTGCACCGCCGCGCCGGCCACGAACACGCTGCCCTCCAGGGCGTACTCGGCGCGCCCGTCGCGCTGCCACGCCACGGTGGACACCAGCCGGCTGGCAGAGGACACCGGGTGCTCGCCCGTGTGCATGAGCAGGAAGCAGCCGGTGCCGTAGGTGTTCTTCACCATGCCGGGGCGCACGCAGCGCTGGCCGAACAGCGCCGCCTGCTGGTCGCCCGCCATGCCCGCCAGGGGGATGGGTGCACCGAGCAGGCCTGCGTCGGTCTCGGCCACCACGCCCGAGGAGTCCACCACCCGCGGCAGCAGCGCGGCGGGCACTCCGAGGGCGCCCAGCAGCTCCTGGCTCCTGTGGCGCGCACGCTGGTCGTAGAGCAGCGTGCGCGAGGCGTTGGAGGCATCGGTGATGTGGGCGCGCCCGCCGGTGAGTTTCCAGGCGAGCCAGGCGTCCACCGTGCCAAAGGCCAGCTCGCCGCGCTCGGCGCGCGCCCGGGCTCCCGGCACGTGGTCCAGCAGCCAGGCCACCTTGGTGCCAGAGAAGTAGGCGTCCAGCACCAGGCCCGTGCGCGACTGGAACAGCGGCTCGCGGCCCGCGGCGCGCAGCCGCTCGCAGTGCGGCGCGGTGCGCCGGTCCTGCCAGACGATGGCGTTGGCCAGCGGACGGCCGGAGGCCCGTTCCCACAGCACGGTGGTCTCGCGCTGATTGGTGATGCCGATGGCGACCACTTCCGCCGCCATGATGCCGGCGCCCTGCAACGCCTCGCGGGCCGCGGCGAGCTGGGTGGCCCAGAGCGTCTCGGGGTCCTGCTCCACCCAGCCGGGGTGGGGATAGAGGGCGGGCAGTTCGCGCCGGGCCACCGCGCGCACCGCGCCCTGGTCGTCGAAGACAAGGGCGCGGGAGCTGGTTGTACCCTGGTCGAGGGCGAGGACGTAGGGCATGGTCGCTGTGCTAGAGTCGGCCGCAGTCAAGGGGGCGCGGACCGCACGACCGCGGCCCTGAACCGATCCTAGTGCGCCCGGCCGCCAATTCCAAATGCATTTCGAGGAGTCACCCGACGCCGTCTTCCGCCCGGCGCTGGAGCGCATGGGACTGCTCGCTCCGGGCGAGCCCCTGGTCCTGGAGCCCCTGACCGGCGGCGTCTCCTCCGACATTTTCCGGGCGCGGCTGCCGCGCGGCGACGCGTGCGTGAAACGCGCACTGTCCCGGCTTCGGGTGCAGGCCGACTGGCGCGCGCCGGTGGAGCGCAACCGCTACGAGGTGGCGTGGATGCGCACCGCCGCACGAGTGGTGCCCGATGCGGTCCCAGCGATCCTCGGCGAGGACACACCCAGCGGCTGCTTCGCCATGCAGTGGCTCGATCCGGATAGCCACCCGGTGTGGAAACACCAACTGCGCGACGGCGTCCTCGACGGCCACACCGCGCGCGAAGTGGGCCGCCGCCTGGCCGCCATTCATGCCGGCACCGCCTGCCGCGCGGAAGTGGCGGAGGCCTTCGACACCGAACGCATATTCGTGCCTATCCGCATCGAGCCTTACCTGCTTGCCACGGCGCGCGCCCACCCGGAGCACGCCGCGGCGCTGGAGGGCCTGGCCGAGACCACCCGCACCACCCGGCTCGCGCTGGTGCACGGCGACGTGAGCCCCAAGAACATCCTGGTGGGCCCGCGCGGCCCGGTGTTCCTCGACGCGGAGTGCGCCTGGTACGGCGACCCGGCCTTCGATCTGGCCTTCTGCCTCAACCACCTGCTGCTCAAGTGCGTGTGGCATCCGCAGTGGTGGGCGCAGTACCTGCACGCCTACACGGCGCTGTTCGAGACCTATCTGGCCGGTGCCGCGTGGGAGCCGCGCGCCATCCTGGAGGGCCGCGCTGCGCGCCTGCTGCCCGGCCTGTTCCTTGCCCGCGTGGACGGAAAGTCGCCAGTGGAATACATCCAGTCCGACGCCGATCGCGACAAGGTGCGCCGCGTGGCCGGCGCGCTGCTCCGATCCCCGGTCGACCGGCTCGCCGCGGTGCGCGATGCGTGGCGCGCCGACATCGCCCGCTGGCGATGAACGCCCCCGGCGCCGGCCGCAGCCCGGATCCCTGATCCCATCCCCGCATCCGAAATGCCCATGAGCAAGACTGCCATCGATACCGTCAGCGCCCGCCGCGTGTGGGACTCCCGGGGCCGCCCCACGGTGGAGGCCGAGGTGCGCCTCGGCGGGGGCGCCACCGGCCGTGCCATTGCGCCCGCAGGCGCCTCCCGAGGCAGCCGCGAGGCCGTGGATCTGCGTGACGGCGGCCACTCCCTGGGGGGCTTCGGCGTGTCCCGGGCTGTGGTGGCCGTGAACGGCGAGATCGCCGGCCGCCTGAGGGGCATGAAGGCCACCGACCAGGCCGCGGTGGACGCCGCGCTCATCGCCCTGGACGGAACACCCGACAAGGGCCGCCTGGGCGGCAACGCCACTATCGCCGTGTCCATGGCGGTGCTGCACGCCGCCGCCGCCGCGCACGGTCTGCCGCTGTACGCCTACCTGGCCGGCGGCCGCCCGGTGCGTCTGCCCCTGCCCGAGATCCAGATCTTCGGCGGCGGTGCCCACGCCGGGCGGCGAGTGGACATCCAGGACTTCATGGTCATGCCCCTGGGCGCGGCCAGCTTCGACGAAGCGCTGGTGATGACCGCCGAGGTGTACCTCGCGGCCGGGCGGCTGATGGCGGAGGCGGGCAAGCTCGCCGGCGTGGCCGACGAGGGCGGCTTCTGGCCGGCTTTCGACTCCAACGAGGAGGCTCTCACCATGCTCACCCGCGCCATCGAGAAAGCTGGCTACCGGCCCGGCGACGAGGTGGCCATTTCGCTGGACATCGCTGCCTCGGAGTTCGGCCGCGACGGGCGCTACACCCTGGGCCTCGAGCGCCGCACCCTGGACAGCGCCGGAATGATCCACATGCTCGCCCAGTGGTGCCGCCGCTATCCCATCGCCTCTGTGGAGGATCCGCTCGCCGAGGACGACGCCGAGGGCATGCGCGCCTTCACCGCAGCGATGGGCGGGCGCATTCAGGTGATCGGCGACGATTACCTGGTCACCAGCGCAGCACGCGTGCGCGAGGCTGCCGCCCAGCACGCCTGCAACGCCGTGCTCATCAAGCCCAACCAGGCGGGTACCGTCAGCGAGACCCGCCAGGCCCTGGAGGCCGGCAAGGCCGCGGGCTTCGGCACCATCGTGTCGGCGCGCTCCGGCGAGCCCGAGGACGTCACCATCGTCCACCTGGCCGCAGGCTGGGACGCGGGCCAGCTCAAGGTGGGCTCCTTCGCGCGCTCCGAGCGCATGGCCAAGTGGAATGAAGCGCTGCGCATCGAGCAGGCGCTGGGCCGCCTGGGCAGTTTCGCCGGCCGTGCCGTGCTGCCGCCGGGAGCGGGTGCGCTGCCGCCTTGAGCCGGTACTTCCCCCACCGCCACTTCCTGCGCGGGGTGGCGATGATGATGACCGCGGTGCTCATGTTCTCGGCCATGGACACCCTGGCCAAGCTGACGGTGCGCGGCTATCCCCTGGGCAGCCTCATCTGGTTCCGCTACACCATCCACCTGGCCTTCATGCTGCTGCTGCTCGCGCCGCGCATGGGGCTCGACCTGGTGAAGACGCAGTGGCCCTGGCTGCAGTTGCTACGCGGCGCGCTGCTGGTGGGTTCCACCGCCTTCTTCTACCTCTCGCTGCGCTACCTGCCGCTGGCGGAGGCCGCGGCCATCAGCTTCATCGGCCCCGTGCTCACCACCGTCCTGTCGGGCCCGCTGCTGCGCGAGCGGGTGTCGCGCAGGCAATGGGCGGCGGTTAGCCTGGGCTTCGCGGGCGTGCTGGTGATCGTGCGCCCGGGCGGCGGCGTGTTCGCGGTGGAGGCGGTGTTTCCCCTGGCCACGGCACTGTGCTTCAGCCTCTACCAGATCGTCACCCGCAAGGTGGCGGGGCGCGAGAACCCCATGACCACGCTGTTCTACACGGCGCTGGTGGGGGCGGGCCTGACCAGCCTCGCGCTGCCGTTCACATGGCAGGCGCCAGCGCCCGCGCAGTTCGGCATGATGGTGGCCATCGGGCTGCTGGGCGGCGCGGGTCACTTCCTGCTGATCCGGGCGGTGTCTCACGCCTCTCCCATGGCGCTGGCGCCGTTTGCCTATTCCCAGCTGGTGTGGTCCACGCTGCTGGGCTGGATCGCCTTCGGCGACTTCCCCGGGAGCGGCTCGCTGCTGGGCATGCTCATCGTGATCGCCGCCGGGCTGCTGGCGGTGAACTGGCGCCACATGCGCCGCCGCAACGACGCCATTGACCAGGTGCAGGAGCACTGAGCATGGAACGACCCACGCCCGAGGCGCGCAGCGCCTACCGCCACTTCCTCGCCATCACCACGCGCTGGATGGACAACGACGTCTACGCCCACGTGAACAACGTGGTGTACTACGCCTGGTTCGACACGGTGGTGAACCAGTACCTGGTGGAGACGGGCGCCCTGCACATCGAGCGCAGCCCGGTGATCGGCCTGGTGGTGGAGACACGCTGCAACTACTTCTCGCCGGTGGCGTTCCCCGACCTGGTGCACGCCGGCCTGCGGGTGGCAAGGCTCGGATCGAGCAGCGTGCGCTACGAGGTGGGCCTGTTCCGCAACGACGATCCGCTCGCCGCGGCGCAGGGGCACTTCGTGCACGTGTACGTGGACCGCGGCACACGCCGGCCGGTGGCGTTGCCGGACAGGCTGCGCGAGGCGCTCGCGCCGCTGGCGGTCTGAGGGCGCGCGATCCGGAACCGATTCAGGACGCCGTGATGCGCCCGAAGAACGGATAGCGCGGGTCGTTGTACCCCGGCGTGGACGGATGCCCTGGCCGAACCAGCGAATCGATCAGCGCCTCGTCCTCGGCGTCCAGGCCACGGTCCAGCGCGCCGTAGTAGTCGTTCCATTGGTCCAGCGTCCTCGGGCCCCCGATCACGCTGGTGACGATGCGGTTCGCCAGCACCCAGGCCGTGGCGAACTGGCCGGCCGTGAATCCCCTGCGCTCGGCGTGTGCCTTGATCTTCTGGGCCATCTCCAGGGATTCGGGGCGGAACTCGGTTTCCAGCATGCGCTTGTCGGCGCGGCCGGCGCGCGTGTCCTGCGGCGGGGCTGCACCGGGCTGGTACTTGCCGGTGAGCACCCCGCGGGCGATGGGGCTGTAGGGCACCACGCCCAGGCCGTGGTGGCGGCAGGCGGGTAGGATCTCCACCTCGGGCATGCGGTTCATGGCGTTGTAGTAGGGCTGGCACACCACGGGTGGCGGAACGCCCAGCGCACGGCAGGTGTGCACCACTTCCGAGATGCGCCAGCCGCGGTAGTTGGAGATGCCGAAGTAGCGGATCTTGCCGGCGCGGATCAGGTCGCCCACGGCGCCCACCGTCTCATCGAGCGGGATGTCGGGGAAATCGAGGTGCAGGTAGTAGATGTCCACGTAGTCGGTGCCCAGGCGCGCGAGGCTCGCGTCCATGGCCTGGTGGATCCACTTGCGCGACAACCCCTGCTCGTTGGGGCCGTCGCCCATGGCGTTGCCCACCTTGGTGGCGAGCACCCAGCGGTGGCGATTGCCCGCGATGAGCTTGCCGGTGATGCGCTCGGACTCGCCCCTGGCGTACTGGTCTGCGGTGTCGATGAAGTTCACGCCGTGGTCGTGGGCCGAGGCGACGATGCGGCCGGCCTCGGTGATGTCCGTGCGATCGCCGAACATCATGGTGCCAAGACACAGCGGCGAGACCTTGAGCCCGCTGGCGCCAAGCGCGCGGTATTCCATGGAGTCCTCCCGTTTCGATTCGAGGCTGCGCGCCGGCCCTCGCGGCGCTGGGCGGCGATGATGCCATGGCGAGCGCCTACAATCGCGCGGTCCAGTGCCAAGGAGATGCCATGAGCGCCGTGCCCGCCACCATGACCGTTGTCGAGATCGCCAGCCCGGGCGGCCCGGAGGCGCTGAAGCCCGCCACCCGGCCAGTGCCGGCGCCCGGGCCGGGCGAGGTGCTGATCCGCGTGGAGGCAGCCGGCGTGAACAGGCCCGATGTGCTGCAGCGCATGGGGCTCTACCGCCCGCCGCCGGGAGCCTCGGACCTGCCGGGGCTCGAGGTGGCTGGCACGGTGGCGGCCATCGGCGCGGAAGTGTCCGGGGTGGCGCCGGGCGAGCGCGTGTGCGCCCTCACGCCCGGTGGCGGCTACGCGCAGTTCTGCCTCGCACCAGCGGGCCACTGCCTGCCCTGGCCGGCGGGATTCGATGCCGTGCGGGCCGCGGCGCTGCCGGAGACTTTCTTCACGGTGTGGATCAACGTGTTCCAGCGCGCCGCCCTGGCGCCGGGCGAGACCCTGCTGGTGCAGGGCGGCTCGAGCGGTATCGGCACCACGGCCATCCAGCTAGCCGCCGCCCGGGGCCACCGCGTATTCGCCACCGCCGGCGCCGATGACAAGTGCCGCGCCTGCGAGCGCCTCGGAGCCGAGCGTGGCATCAACTACCGCACGGAGGACTTCGTGGCGGTGGTGAAATCGCTCACTGCAGGGCGCGGCGTGGACGTGATCCTGGACATGGTGGGCGGTGACTACGTGCCGCGCGAACTCAAGGCCCTGGCCGACGACGGGCGCCTGTCTCTCATCGCCTTCCTGGGCGGCACCCGGGCCACCCTGGACATGAGCGACATCCTGTTCCGTCGCCTCAGCATCACCGGCTCGACGCTGCGGCCGCGCAGCGTGGCCTTCAAGACCTCGGTGGCCGCAGCCCTGCGCGAGCAGGTCTGGCCGTTGCTGGACACGGGCCGGGTGGCTCCGGTGATCCACGCGCAGTTCCCGCTGGAGGAAGCCGCCCGGGCGCACGTGCTCAGGGAGAGCAGCGCCCACGTGGGCAAGATCGTGCTGGTGGCGTCCTGAGGCGGCCCCCCGCGCGGCGCGCCCGAAGGCTTCAGCCGGCCTGTTCGGTGCGTTCCGGCAACGCCTCGGACACGGACCAGCCGGGCGCGGGTCGCGCGGCGATGAAACGCGCCAGTTCCATCAGGGCCAGCTGGTACACCTCGCGCTTGAAGTCCACCACCGCGTCCAGTGGCACCCAGTAGTCGGTCCAGCGCCACGCGTCGAACTCTGGTTTTTCCGAGCGCCGCAGGCTGACGTTGCAGTCGTGGCCCACCAGGCGCAGCAGATACCAGATCTGTTTCTGGCCGCGATAGTGGGCGCGGCCCTCGCGGCGGGTCCAGTGGTGCGGCACGTCGTAGCGCAGCCATTCGCGGGTGCGGCCCAGGATGCGCACGTGGGGCGGGTCGAGACCCACCTCCTCGCGCAACTCCCTGTACATGGCCTGCTCGGGGGATTCGCCCTGCTGGATGCCACCCTGGGGAAACTGCCAAGCGTGCTCGCGAACCCGCTTGCCCCAGAACACCTCGTTGCGCGTGTTGACCAGAACGATGCCCACGTTGGGGCGGTAGCCGGCGCGGTCGATCATGATGCTGGTCTCAATAGGGTATTTTCAGCGAATTTTTTCACAAAAATGCCTTGCCGAGGAGGCGGCGTTGCTCGCCGCGGCACGCGGCATGAGCGCTGACGTGTTCAGACGATCAGTCTGTGGGGCGTGTGCGCGTTCATCTCGGCGAGCCGGGTCACGAAGGCCGGGAACTCCAGGCCGTGGACTGCTTCCAGCTGCCGCGCGCGCAGCCGCAGCGCCTCAAAGCGCGACGGCGACGGCGCGCGGCGGAAGGCGAACACCGCCACGTTGCCGCGCCGCTCGGCAGGCAGGCACAGCACCCGGCCCTCGAAGACGCGCTCCACCCGCCGCAGGAACCCGTCGAAGCGCCGGTCGGAGCTCCACAGGTTGAGCACCAGCACGCCGTCTCGATCGAGGGCGGCGGCGCAATCGCCATAGAAGGCTTCCGTGGCAAGTGCCTCCACCTGCGACTGGCCGTCGAAGGCATCAACCATGAGCACGTCGCAGGCGGCCTCGGGCCGCCTGACCCACTCGCCGCCGTCGCCCAGGATGATCTGCATGCGCCCATCGTCGTTCGGGACATCGAACAGCTGGCGGGCCACGCGGATCACCTCGGCGCTGTTCTCCACCACCGTGACGCGCGCATCGGGCAGCTGATGGTAGGCGAACTTGGCGAGCGACCCCCCGCCAAGCCCCACCATGAACAGGCGCCGCGGGCTGGGGTGGAACAGCAGGAAGCCCATCATGGCGCGGGTATAGGAAAGCACCAGTTGCACCGGATCCGCCAGGCGCATGGTGCTCTGCACGGTGTCGGTGCCCAGGTGCAGCGAGCGAAGCCCGTCCTGCTCGCTTACTTCCACCGAACCCGATGCGCGGCGCGGTCGAAATCGCGAGAGCAGACCCATAACACCGGATTATGGCCTGTAAACTTATGACTTTTACAAAAGTTTCCCGCGATGCGCGTCAGCCAGTTCTTTCTGTCCACCCTCAAGGAAGCGCCCGCCGAGGCGGAACTCGTCAGTCACCGGCTGATGCTGCGAGCCGGCCTCATCCGCAAGCTCGGCAGCGGGCTCTACACCTGGATGCCGCTCGGCCTGCGGGTGCTGCGCAAGGTAGAGGCGGTAGTGCGCGAGGAGATGAACGCCGCCGGTGCGGTGGAGCTGTCCATGCCCGCCGTGCAGCCGGCCGAACTGTGGGAAGAGACCGGCCGATGGGCGCAGTTCGGCCCGCAGATGCTAAAGATCAGGGACCGGCACGAGCGCGACTTCTGTTTCGGCCCTACCCATGAAGAAGTGATCACCGACATCGCGCGCCGCGAACTGCGCAGCTACCGCCAGCTTCCGGTGAACTTCTATCAGATTCAGACCAAGTTCCGCGACGAGATCCGACCGCGCTTCGGGGTGATGCGCGCGCGCGAATTTCTCATGAAGGACGCCTACTCCTTCCACGCTACGTTCGAAGACTTGCGGCGCGAGTATCGCACCATGTACGAGGCCTATGCCCGGGTTTTCACGCGCCTTGGTCTGCGATTCCGCGCCGTGGCTGCGGATACCGGCGCCATCGGCGGCACCGGTCCCCACTTATTCCTCGCCCTCGCCGACTCGGGCGAGGACGCCATCGCCTTCTGTCCCGATTCCGACTACGCCGCCAACGTGGAACTAGCCGAGGCGCTGGCGCCGCAGGAGCCCCGCCCGCCGGCCAATGCGCCCATGGACAGGCGTGCCACACCCGGAGTGCACTCCGTGGAGGACTTGTCGCGGTTTCTCGGCCTGCCCGCCTCCCGCATCGTCAAGACCCTGGCGGTAATGACCGGCGAGGGCCGCATGACGCTGTTGCTGCTGCGCGGCGACCACCAGTTGAACGAGGTCAAGGCCGGTCGCCGGTTCGGCGGTGAGGGCGGTTTTCGCTTCGCCACCGAGGCCGAGATCCGCGCCTGCCTCGGCGCCGGCCCCGGGTCCATCGGGCCGGTGAACGCCAGCGTTGCAGTGGTGGCCGACCGTGCGGTCATCGCCCTGGGCGACTTCGCCTGCGGTGCCAACGCCGACGGCTTCCACCTCACCGGGGTGAATTTCGGCCGCGACCTGCCGCCGCCCGCCGATGTGGCCGATCTGCGCAACGTGCTCGAAGGCGACCCGAGCCCGGACGGCCAGGGTCGTCTGGCCATTGCCCGCGGCATCGAGGTGGGCCACGTGTTCCAGCTTGGTACCAAATACTCCGAAGCCATGAACTGCCAGTTCCTGGATGAGCAGGGCCGCTCGCGCCCCATGGAAATGGGCTGCTACGGCATCGGCGTGTCGCGCATCGTGGCCGCTGCCATCGAGCAGAACCACGATGCACGCGGCATCCTGTTTCCCGAGGCTCTGGCGCCCTTCCGGGTGGCCATCGTGGCCATCGGCTACGGCAAGAGCGAGACGGTGCGCGGCGCTGCCAACGCGCTCCACGATGCTCTCGAGACGGCCGGCGTGGAGGTGCTGCTGGACGACCGGGATGAGCGGCCCGGCGTGATGTTCGCCGACATGGAACTGGTGGGCATTCCCCACCGCGTCACCGTGGGCGAGCGCGGCTTGAAGAACGGCGAGGTGGAGTACCAGGCACGGCGCGATGGCGGCGGCGCCGCACTGCCCGCGGAGGGTGCCGCGCGGTGGCTGCTGGAGCGCCTGCGCTGATGCGACGCTGGCTCGCCGCTGCGCTCCTGGCGCTGGCGCCCGACGTGGCCTTCGCCGGCGCGCAACGCTACGAGGCGCTGGCCGAATCGGTGCGATCGCATATGCAAAGCGCCATCGCCGATCGCGCTGTCCCGAGGCTGGCTTTTGCCGATCCCATGGAAGGGCAGGTGTGGCTGAAGACCATGTCCCAGCGCCTGGCGGGGTTCATCGCCGACCCCGTCGAGCGCGAGGAATTTCTCGCCACGGTGCACTACGAAGCCAGCCGCGCGGGTCTCGACCCGGAACTGGTCCTGGGGCTCATCGAGGTGGAGAGCCGGTTCCGCAAGTACGCCGTGTCCCATGCAGGCGCCCGCGGTTACATGCAGGTGATGCCCTTCTGGCGCGAGGTGATCGGGGAGCGCCAACACAACCTTTTCAGCCTGCGGGTGAACCTGCGCTACGGCTGCACCATCCTGCGCCACTATCTTGACGTGGAGAGGGGTAATCTGTTCCGCGCGCTGGGCCGCTACAACGGCAGCCTCGGCAAGCCCGAGTACCCCGCGCTGGTGCGTGCCGCCTGGAAGTCGCGGTGGCAGTTCGACAGCGCCCCGGGCGCATCTCGGGCAGCGCGCAATTGAGGCGCACGGACCTGTTCGCGACCAGCGCGGCCGTGCCGGAGTGCCCGCACGTCACCATCGTGGACGTGGGCGCCATGGAGCTCGGCGACAGCCGGGAGCTGCCCTGGCAGGCGCTGGTGGATGCCGGGCTCGCCCAGGTGGCCGGCTTCGAGCCGGCGGAAGCCCAGTGCCAGCGGTTGAACTACATCGTGCGGCTGCCGGGCCGCTAGGCCTTGCCGGCCGGGGATGGTTGCTCCGGAGGATCCTCGGGCGAGGCGTCGAGTGCTGCGAAAGCTTCATCCAGCGAGCGGGCGCCCACCTGGTCGATGGCGGTGCCCAGGGTTGCGGCAAGGGCCTCGAGCCCGACCTCCCGAGCCTCGCGGCGCACATCGGCGCCGCGGTAGACGAACTCGCGAGCCACGTCCACCAGGGTGATGGCGCGAAGGTCCCGCGACAGGACCCAGCCGCCCGCGCTGGGTGCCGCCCACCCGAGCGCTTCCATGCGCTCGAGCATGCTCTCCAGCTCGTCGCTGTCCACGCGAAGCCGTGCGCTCAGCCCCGCACTGGTCACCAGGGCTCCGCGCGCGTGGCCCTGCCCCAGAGCCCGCAGGACCTGCAAGGCCTCCACCAGCAGGCTCCCGGGCACGCGCGCGAGCTTCCAGCCGCCCGCGCGCAGGAAGGGCAGCGAGGCGGTCACCACGGCTCCACCGAGCACCACGATCCACGACAGGTACAGCCACAGCAGGAACAGCGGAACGCCCGCGAAGGCCCCGTAGACGGTACGGTAGCCGCCCACGGCTCCCGCGAAGGCCGCGAACCCGCTTTTCATCACCTCGAAGGCGAGTCCCGCGAGCAGCCCTCCCAGGGCCGCGTCGGCCAGCGCCACCCTGCGATTGGGAACGGTGCGGTACACGAACGCGGCGGCGGTGCAGGTGAGCGCCAGGGCCGCGAGCTTGAGCAGCAGCCCTCCCGCCCGCTCCTCGTGAAGCAAGCCCAGCGCCGTCGTGACTACCCATGCGGTGGCGTAAAGGCTGGTGCCCAGCAGCAGCGGCCCCACAGTGAGCACGGCCCAGTACACCAGCAGCCGTTGCAGCAGCGGGCGCGGGCGGCGCACGCGCCAGATGCGGTTGAAGGCGCGATCGATGGTGAGCATCAGCATCACCGCCGAAGCCACCAGCATGACCAGCCCAAGGACCGTGAGGCGCGAGGCGCGCTCGGCGAACTGCTGCATGGTGACGGTGATCAGCCGCGTGGCGGCGGCGGGCACGAAGTTGGACGTGATGAATTCGCGCAGCGCTGCCACCAGCTTTTCGAAACCGGGGAAGGCCGAGAATACCGCCAGCGCGATGGTCACCAGCGGCACCAGTGCGAGCAGGGTGGTGAAGGCAAGGCTGCCGGCCACCTGGGCGAGCGACTCCTCGCGGAAGCGGCGCACGAGCATGCCGGCGAAGTCGGGCAAGGCGGAAAGCACGGGTTTCCTGGACGGGGTCGACTTCCGGGGACGGCTCCTATAATACGGTTGTCTTCTTGCAGGCTGCACCGCAGCGGCCGTCTACCTTATGCGCGACATCCTCGTTCTGTACTACAGCCACACGGGTTCTGTGCGCCACATGGCGCAACTGGTGGCCCGCGGCGTGGGCCAGGTGGAAGGCGCGCAGGCGCGGGTGCGCACCGTGCCAAAGGTGGCGCCCGTGACGCGCACCGCCGAGCCGCCGGTGCCGGAGTCGGGTGCGCCCTATGCCACGGCAGATGATCTGGAGGACTGCATCGGCCTCGCCGTGGGCAGCCCTACGCGCTTCGGCAACATGGCGGCACCCATGAAGCATTTCTGGGACGGCACCGGCGCCCTGTGGGCGCGCAGCGCCCTCGCCGGCAAGCCCGGGGCGGTCTTCACTTCCACCACCAGCCTGCACGGGGGCCAGGAAGCCACCTTGCTCAGCATGATGACGCCGCTGCTCCACCACGGCATGCTGGTGGTGGGGCTTCCCTACTCCGAACCCGATCTCACGGCCACAGCCAGCGGCGGCACGCCCTACGGCGCGAGCCACTGGGCGGGCCCCGACAATGACCGGCCCGTGTCCGAGGAGGAACGCCGCCTGTGCATGGCCCTGGGACGGCGGCTCGCGCAAACCGCCCTGAAGCTCGCCTCTTGAACGACGCGTCCTCCGAGGCCCGTCCCGCCCGTCTGCTGCTGCGGGCCCGGCGAAGCGGCGTGATCGCCACCCAGTCGGAGCGCTTTCCGGGCTTTCCCTTCGCCTCCGCCGTGCCCTATGCGGTGGACGCCGCCGGATGTCCGGTGCTGCTGGTGAGCGACCTGGCCGCCCACTCCCGCAACCTCGCCCGGGACCCGCGGATGAGCCTTTGCGTCCACGGTTCCGACGTGCTGTCCGGCGAGCGTGTCACCGTGCTGGGCCGGGTGAGCGGTGCCGATGGTGACGCCGCTGTCCGCGAACGCTATCTCGCCCTGTTTCCCGAGGCCCGGACGTTCGCCGCCCTTGGGGATTTCCATTTCGTACGCATGGAGCCCGAGGCCGGGTACTACATCGGCGGCTTCGGCGACATTCGCTGGTTTTCGCGCCAGGATTATCTGGCGCCCGGGGCCGCCATCCAGGCCCGCGAGGCCGACATCGTGACCCACATGAACGCCGATCACCGCCAGGCCCTGCGCGACATCGCCCGGCATACGCTTGGCATGGAAACGGGCGAGGCATACATGCTCGCGGTGGATTGCGACGGTTTTGACCTGCGCGCGGGCGAGCGCATCGAGCGCATCGCCTTCGATGAGGCGGCGCTGGACGCCGACGAGGTCCGCCAACGGCTCGTGGCGTTGGCGCATGCGGCCCGCGCCGCCGTCCAGCGGCCTTGAGGACGATCGTCATGCGTGCTGCGTTTCACTGGGCCGCCGTGGCCGCGCTCATCGCGCTCACGGCGCTCTGCCTCGGCTGGGAGTGGCTGCTTGCGCCCCTGCGGCCCGGCGGCTCCACGCTGATGCTCAAGTGTCTGCCGCTGCTCGCGCCGCTGTTCGGCCTGCTGCGGGAGCGCCTGTTCACCTACCGCTGGACGCCGATGCTTGCGCTCGCCTACTTCACCGAGGGTGTGGTTCGTGCCTGGTCCGAGGTTGGCACGGTACGTGCGCTCGCGTTGGCCGAGATCGTCCTTGCCCTCGCGCTGTTCGCAGCCTGCCTGGGCTATGTGTTCGTGCGCACCCGCCTGCGCCGCTGACCCCCGTGGCCTACCGGGGACGCTTCGCGCCCACCCCCTCGGGGCCGCTGCACTTCGGTTCTGTGGTGGCGGCAGCGGGTAGTCGGGCAGACGCTCTTGCGCACGGCGGCCAATGGCACCTGCGCATGGACGACCTTGACCCGCCAAGGGTGCGTGCCGGTTCGGAGGATGCCATCCTGCGCACGCTCGAGACTCTGGGCATGAAGTGGGACGGACCCTTGATCCGGCAATCGGCGCGTGCGGACCGCTATGCGGACGTGCTGGCTTTCCTTGGCGACCGCGTGCGGCTATACGGCTGCTCGTGCAGCCGGCGCCAGGTGGAAGGCGCCGGGTTGCCGGGCGCGGACGGGGCACGCTATCCCGGCACCTGCCGCACCGCCCCCCGTAATCCCTCCAGCCGCCTGGCGCTGCGCATCGACACCCGCGGCGCCGTGGCGGAGGTGCTCGATCTGCTGCAAGGTCCCGTGCGCCAGGACCTGGAGACCGAGGTGGGCGACTTCGTGCTGCGTCGCGCCGACGGGGTGTACTCCTACCACCTGGCCTGTGTGGTGGACGATGCCGATGCCGGCTTCAATCACGTGGTGCGCGGTTCAGACCTGCTCGCCTCCACGCCCCGGCAGCGGTGGCTGCTGCACCTGCTGGGAAGGCCGGCGCCATCGTGGCTGCACCTGCCGGTGGCCACCGGCGCTTCCGGCGAGAAACTTTCCAAGCAGACCCAGGCCGCTGCGGTGGACAGTGCACGCCCGGTGGAAACCCTGAGGGCAGCCTTCGGCTTCCTGGGCCATGATCCGCCCCTGGACGCGGGCAGCGTGGAGGAGATCTGGGGATGGGTTGCGTTCGCCTGGGACCGGTCGCGGCTTCCCGCCGCGCGGACCTGCCCGGCTCCTGGATGCGTCCCGCGTGCCCTGGACCCGGGGTAGATCGCTTCTTGACTCCGCCGAGACAGAATCACGGGAGGTCAGGAAACCGCGATCGTCAGGCCGGAGCGCCCTTTCCGTCTGGCAGGGGGTAGCCGATTCCGGCTGCTTCCACCTGGTTTCCACCCCGGCGCTTGGCCTGGTAGAGCGCCTGGTCGGCGGCCTTTAGCAACTCGTCGTAGCGGTTCATGGCGCTGGAGCGCTCGGCCACGCCGACGGAGACCGTGATGGCATGGTGGATCGCGCTCAGCACCATGGGCGCGTCGCCGATGGCCTTGCGCAGCCGGTCGCCCACGCGAGCGGCTGCCGCCAGCGCCGTGCCGGGCGAGATAACTAGAAACTCCTCGCCGCCGAGCCGGCAGATGACGTCTTCCGCGCGGGCCGCCTTGCGCAGCAAGCCGGCGACCTGGCGCAGCAGCATGTCGCCCACATCGTGCCCGTGGGTGTCGTTCACGGTCTTGAAGCGGTCCAGGTCGATCATCATCAACGACAGGTGACGATTGCTGCGGCTCGAAGCAGCCCACTCCTGCTCAAGGCGCTCCATGCCGTAGCGCCTGTTGGGAAGACCAGTGAGGGAATCGGTGAGCGCCGCCTGTCGCAGCTGGCGGTTGGCCAAGGCCAGTTCCTTGGCGAAGCGACGCAGGTTCTGGCTGTCCCGCGCAAGCTCTTCCTGAAGACGTACCACCCGCTGGCCAGCCCGCAAGCGCGCCAGCAGCACCCGCTGAGCGACGGGCCGGGACACAAAGTCGTCCACCCCCGCCTCGAATGCCTCGACCAGACGCTCGTGTGCGTCGCTCTCTGAGAGCAGAAGGAAGTAGATCTGGCGGCCCTCTTCAGTCTCGCGCAGGGCGCGGCATAGAGCCACGCCGTCCAGGTCTGCGGTGGCGCCGTTGCACAGGATCAGCTGCGGGAGCGTGGCCAGGGCCTGCCTGAGCGCATCGGGCCCGGTGCTCGCCACAGAGACCTCGTGTCCCTGCTCGGCGAGCAGTTGTCGCAGCGCCGCCAGCGCCTCCTGATCGTCGTCTACCACCAGCACCCGCATCGTGTCCGGCAGGGCTTCGAGCGTTGCCGGGGCGGCAGGACCGGCCGATTTTGGTTCTTCCATCCGGGAAGCGCGGATGGTGGAGAAGGTGGGCACGGCTGTGTCGGTCACGTCGAGGCTCGTGCTCCAGCTGCGCCAGTCGAAGGCCACCTCGTCCACGAGCATGCCCAGCGTGTCTGAATCGATGCCGATGCGCGCTGCGCCGGACAGAAGCTCCTGCACGAGCAGCGGTCGCGAAGCCTCGGGCGCGCACAAGAATTCGCCGATCTGCCGTGCCAGGTGCAGTACGCGTGCTAGCAGCGCCTCGCGCGAGCCATCGGGAAAGGGTGCGGTGGAGGGATCTTCGTGGTGGGCGATGGCACTGACGAATATGCGCGGCAGCATCCAGTCCTCCAGCAGCGCCACGCACAGGTCGACGTGATCGGCGCCGAAGCGTTCGCGCTCCCGGGCGCGCAACTCGGGCCCTGCCCTGCTGCCGCGGGCCGCGAGCACGTCGCCATAGCTTTCGGGATGAAGGGTGGCGAGGGCCAGAGTGCCCACCGCCGCCAGCAGCCCGCAACTGAACGCCTCGTCCGGGGCGGCCACGCGCGTACGCGCGCACAGCGCGTTGGCAGCGATGCCCATCGCCAGCGACTCCGACCAGTAGTGCTGGTAGTCGAAGCCCGTGCAGGCCCCTGAGCGGTTCTGCCCCAGGACTGACAGGCTCAAGGAGAGCTGGCGCACGGCGCCCGCGCCCAGCCGATGGATGGCCTCGGACACCGCCACCACCGGGCGGCGCGGCTCCGCCATGGCCGAGTTGGCCAGCTTGATGAGGCGTCCCGTCAGCGCTGGGTCAGTCTGCACCACCCGGACCAGTTCCGACGGGCTCGTGTCCCTGCGCCGGGTGAGCTCTATGACCTGGACCACCACAACCGAGGCGGTAGGCATTTCGTCGGAGAGCTTCGGCGCGTCGAATTCGCTGCTGTTCATGGCCGGTCCATTGAGATTGCGAGCATGGCACCGCCACGCTTCATGCAAACAATGTCGCCTACATCGGCTCTCTGGCGGGTTTCTTTAGGCGCCGGGTCGCGGCCGGGTGCTCTGCCGGGATTGCTCCGGGGCCGGGTGAGGCGGGCGTCCGTACCTCAGGCGGCGGCGCCGATTGCACGGGATGGGCCGGAGACTGCCGTCCGGGTCGGGCCGCGCCCTGGCGACAGGGTGACCACAGGGAGAGCGCTCCCTGACGCCTCTTAGGACTTCTCGCCCCCGGCTGCATAGCCTGGCAGCGGCGCGCGGGGCTCCCAGGGAAAACCAGCCGTGGTCACGCCTGCGCGGATCTCCGCCATGGCGCGGCCTACCGCCAGTGCGTTACCGCGCACGCCCAGCTCGATGTGGCGCTGGCCGGGTCCCAGGTGGGGGAGGCTGAACAGCTTGAGGTGGGGGTAGCGGGCGACGATAAGGTTCATTAGGTCCACCAGCTGGCTTTCGCCCGCCTCGCGCACCAGGATGGCCTCGTCCACGTCGTGCTCGCTGCGACGCAGGTGCCCGTAGCGGGTGTCCAGCAGCCACTCCAGCATGGGCCAGGCCATCTCCGGGAAGCCCGGCAGGAAGTGATGGTCGCCCAAGCTGAAACCGGGCACGCGGTTGAAGGGGTTGGGGACGATGCGGCTGCCGGCAGGGAACTCGCCCATGCGGATGCGGCGCGGATAGGCTTCCGCACCGAAACGCGCCTCGATCTCCGCTTTTGCCTCGGGGTGAAGTTCGAGCGGCACCCTGGCGGCCTGCGCGGCGGCCTGCCGGGTGTGGTCGTCGGGCGTGGCGCCGATGCCGCCGAAGCTGAACACCACATCCCGGGAGGCGAGGGTTTCGCGCAGGGCGGATGCGATGCGCTCGCGCTCGTCGCCCAGGTAGCGCGCCCAGGCGAGGCACAGCCCGCGGTCCGAGAGCGCGCCGATGACCCGCGCGAGGTGCTTGTCCCGGCGCTTTCCCGACAGAATCTCGTCACCGATGATGAACACGCCGAAGGCGGTCATGGGGGGGTGCCCGCGCCGGCGCGCAGCGGAAGCGCTGCTCAGCGCTTCTCGACGGGCGCCGCCGGCCGCGTCTCGCCCGACCAGTTGTAGGACATGAGTCGGCCGGCCTGATCGAACTTAACCTGCAGCATCTTGAAGCTGGTGTCCTCGCCCCCGGGCAGCTTGCCTGAGCCGTAGTACCAGGTCCACTGCTCGTGGCGGGTGCCGTCCACCTCCAGCACCTGGCCGCTCCCCAGAGGCGGACCGAGCCACTCGCGCACCTGCGCCATGGTGGTTTCGCCGTGCTTCATGCGGGCAGCGAAGGCGCCGAAATCGAAATCGCGACCCACCTTGACGGTAGCGCAGCCGGACGCCACGGCGAGCAGGGTCGCGGCGAGCAATGTCCTGAGTGGCGGGATGGGAAAGTGGCGTTTCATGTCAGGGGTCCTCCAGAAGATCCGACCGTCGCTTCGACTGACGGCGAACCGAAAAGTTGAGGCGAGGGCGTGCGTCGCAGCCGCGGGCCCGCGGCTGGTCAGCCGGCGCGCCCGGCGGCCCTTAGCAGCCGTCGCCTGGCTGAGCCGCGCGGCATTCGGCCCGGCTGCGATCGGCGTTACCCACGCAGCGATACCGGTCGCCGCGGCAGGATGCGCACCAGGTGGTGGTAATCCCCTGCTCCTTGTGGCGGCTCTTGAGCACGTTCACGTCGCGGCGGCTGCAATCGAGGGCGTTGGCCGTGAGCGCCTCCTGACTGGCGCAGCCGCCCAGCAATGCCGTCAGGCTCCAGGCGATGGCGGCGGCCGCGAGTGAGCGCACTGCTGCTGTCATCCCGAGATGTACGACTCGAGTTGCTGGATCTGAAAGCGCTGGTCGTCGATGGTTGCGCGCACCGCGTCGCGCATGGAGATGACTCCCACCACCCGCGCGCCGTCCACCACCGGCAGGTGGCGCACCCGCAGGTCGGACATCAGGGCCATGCACTCGTCCACGGTGTTGGCGGGAGAGACCACATGCACGTCGACGGTCATGATCTCGCGCACCAGCGTGTCGCGCGACGCCTTGCCCACGAGGATTACCTTGCGGGCGTAATCGCGCTCGGAAAAGATGCCCGCCAGGCGCTCGCCATCCATCACCAGCAGCGCACCCACGTCGTGCTCCGCCATGAGCCTCAGCGCGTCGAAGACCGTGTCCTCGGGCCCGATGCCCAGCACGGCCAGCGCCTTTCTCTGCAGAACCTGAGCCACGGTCTTCATGCCGGTCTCCTCGCGCGGCAATCCGCCCGCCACGGGTCCGAGTTTAGGCGCCGCACGCCGGCCGCGGCAAGCCTTGGAGTGCGCGCCGGGCTGTCAGATTTCGCTCCAAGCCTTCTCCAGCCGCTTGAAGGACACCGGGTAGGGCGTGCGCAGCTGCTGCGCCCAGAGCGACACGCGAAGCTCCTCCAGCATCCAGCGGAACTCCTCCAGCCGCGGGTTGCAGCTGCCGCGTGCACGGTCGGCCTCGCGGCGCTGCAGCAGCAGCTTCCACCAGTGGGCGAGCGTGTCCTGCCACTGGGCGTCGCGCGCCGGATTGGAGGGGAACTTGTCCAGCCGCACGCCGATGGCCTGCAGGTAGCGGGGAATCTGCTTGAGCCGCTCGTAGGGCGTGGCGGTGACGAAGTCCGCCGGCAGCAGGGCGCGCAACTGCGCCTTCACGTCCGCCATCAGCTTCTGCCACGCCTGTGCGCCGGGCTGCTGGATGCGCGGGCGCAGGGCGTACACCTCGCCCAGGGTGGCCTGCACCACAGTGCACACCTCGTTGGCCACTTCCACCAGCCGGGCGCGCGCCTTCACCACCCGCGCCTCGAAGGTGGCTCGGTCGCGGATGCGGTCGTCCTCGGCGAAGAAGGCCCGGTCGCAGGCCGCCGTCACCAGCGCCTCCTGCAGCCGTTCCATGGTGCCCGCCTTGTCCTGGGGACGCTCGCCCTGGAGTTCGGCCAGGGCGGTCCACTTGAGCGCCATGTCCTGCACGCCGCGCAGGTTGCGGCCCACGAACTTCACCTGCTCCACCGCGGCCAGCTGGAACAGCCGGCGCAGGCCCCGGCGCGTGGCGGCTGCCGCCTCGTCCTCGGTGTCCAGCAGCAGCAGCGACACCGACTTTCCTTCGTCCACGATAGCCGGGTAGCCCAGCAGTTTCTGTCCGGCGCGGGCGAACTCCACCTGCTCGGGCAACTCGCCGAAGTCCCAGGCGGTGACCCCCTGGCGCTCGAAGATCGAGCGCGCCGTCTCGGTGAACTGGCGGCGCGCCTTCACGCCCAGTTGCAGCCGCAGGGCCGGCAGGTCGCGTCCCTGGGCGAGTTCCGCGCCGCGGTCGTCGAGCACGCGAAAATTCATGTGCAGATGGGTCGGCAGGCCAGCCACGTCCCAGGCGTCCACCGGCACATCCACCCCCGTCTGGCGCCTGAGCGCCTCGGAGAGCACCTCCGGAAGCGGCACAGCGTCGGCCTCGATCTCGCCCAGCAGCCGCGTCACCACCTGTGGAACGGGCACGAAGTGCTTGCGCAGCCCCTTGGGCAGGCCCTTGAGGAGCTCGGTGAGCTTGTCGCGCAGCAGCCCCGGCACGAGCCACTGGGCGCGTCGCTCGTCCACCTGGTTAAGCAGGTGCAGCGGCACCTGCAGCGTGACGCCGTCGAGCGGATGCCCGGGCTCGAAGCGGTAGGCGCGCGCGTAGCGCACGCCATTCATCTCCAGGGCGTCGGGGAAGCGCTCGGCGCTGGGCGCCTGGGCGCCCTCGCGCATGAGCACCTCGCGGGTCATGAACAGCAGCCTTGGGTCGGAGCGCTCCGCCTGCTTGCGCCAGTGCTCGAAGGCGGCCATGCCGTGCACGTCCGCGGGAATGCGCGCGTCGTAGAAGGCGAACATGTCCTCCGGGTCCACCAGCACGTCGTGGCGGCGCGACTTGTGCTCGAGGTCGCGCACCTCGTCCGCCAGGCGGCGGTTGTGGCGCAGGAAGGGCGCCTCCAGGCGCGCGTAGCCCTCCCCCAGAGCGACGCGGAAGAAGCTGCGGGGCGACGCGCCGGGGGCGGGGGGGGCGGAAGCACCGCCCCGCCGAGGGACCACCGTGAGGCCGTAGACAACCACGCGCTCGAAGGCCGCCACCTGACCAGTGGCCTTCTCCCAGTGGGGGTCGAAGTGGTGCTTCTTCGCCAGGTGCGGCGCGGCGGCCTCGATCCAGTCCGGCTCGATGCCCGCCGCGCAGCGCGCGAACAGCCGCGTGGTCTCGGTGAGCTCCGCGGCCATCACCCACCGGGGCTGCTTCTTGCGCAGCGCCGAGCCCGGGAAGAGGTGGAACTTCACGCCGCGCGCGCCCAGGTACTCGCCGCCTTCCTCGGCCTTCATGCCGATGTTGCCAAGCAGGCCTGCGAGCAACGCGCGGTGCACCTGGGCGTGCTCGGCCGGCTTGTCGTTCTCGCGCCATCCCATCTCCGACACCAGGGCGTGCAGCTGGCCGTGCAGGTCGCGCCACTCCCGCAGCCGCAGCCAGGACAGGAACTTTTCGCGGCACTCGGCCTGCAGCTTGCGAGTGGACTTCTTGTGCCTGAGCAGCTCGTCGTAGAAGTCCCACAGCTTGAGCCAGCCGAGAAAGTCGGAGCGCTCGTCCACGAACGCGGCGTGGGCGGCGTCGGCCGATTCGGCCTTTTCCATGGGACGCTCGCGCGGGTCCTGCACCGACAGGGCTGCAGCGATGATGAGCACCTCGCGAAGGCAGTTCTCGCGCTTCGCAGCCACGATCATGCGGCCGATGCGCGGGTCGATGGGCAGCCGCGCGAGCTGCGCGC
>DAIPHN010000029.1:0-24286 GCA_036771335.1 Burkholderiales bacterium | reverse complement strand
GGCCAACAGGTTCCTGGCCACGGTTTCAGCCTTCCAGGTCCGCTCGCACTGCGAGTGCCGCATCGGCATCTGCAACCAGGGCCCCTACAAGTTCGGCGACAACCTGGAACTCATCGTACGCGACTTCATGGACCTGGGCGAGGGGGACTACCCCTGGCTCGACGGCGTGTGCGCCGGCATGGAGTACAACAACCTGACAGTTCCCATGGTCGTCAAGGACACCCACTTCTCCCTTATGGACGACTGGGGGAGCTTCGAGTCCGAGCCGGAGTTCCGGGCCGAGAACATCGTGCGCATCGGCCTCTACGCTTCCGACCCGCTCACCGAGGGCCGGGTGCCGGTGGCCATGGAGAGCGCGCAGGCCCTGGTGACCAAGTTCAACCAGCTCACGGAGCAGGTCAACGAGGCCAACGGCAAGCTCTGGAAGATCATTGCGGCGTGGAGCCGCGCCCACATGCTGGAGGCGGGCGCGCTGGTGTACTTCAACATCCCCAAGGACCTTGCGCACCTTGCCGGCGTCTACGAGCAGTCCGACTGGATGGAGATCGACGAGCGCGCGAAGCGCTTCATCCCCTTGCTCAACGACGAGTTCGGCCGCGACGCGCTCACCGAGCTCGTGGGCCTGGTGAGCCTGCCCTCGCAGGCATGCAACGACTACACCATGGGCCAGCACCACAACGCGCCCAAGCGCATGTACTCGCCTATCCCCTACGGCATCCTCACCAACGGCGACTACACCCGGTCCTCCGGGCCGCTGTACCCGGGATCCTCGCTGTTCGCCAAGACCGGCAAGTGGCGCACCAGCAGGGGGATGCTCTCGCAGGACGAGTACAACGCGGCGGTGCGCGCCTTCACTCCCGTGGCCTGCAGCAGCGAGTACCGCTTCGTCGACGACTACTGGGTGAAGTACCACAGCCACGACAAGGCGGCCCGCGATTTGTACCTGCGCACCCAGGAAAACTCGCGCCACCTCAAGGGCAAGGGCAGCGGCCTCAAGCGCGCGGACATCGCCAGGGCGCGCGGCGCCTGATCCGCCCGAACCCGACGTGCAGATAGGCGAAATGATCCGTACTGCCGCGAGGCGGTACGGAGACGCCCCCGCGTTGTGCTGCGAGGGCGAGGTCATGAGCTTCCGCGGATTCGACGAGGCCACCGACCGCCTCGGCAACGCGCTCCTCGCGCTCGGCCTGCGGGCGGGCGACAGGGTGGCCGTGCTGCTGCCGAATTCCATCGAGTGCCTGGTGGCGTACTACTGCCTTGCCAAAGCGGGGCTCGTGCGCGTGCCGCTCAACCTGCGCGAAACCCGCCGCGAACACGACTACAAGCTCGCCTACTCGGGCGCGCGAGCCGTGATCTGCACCGCGGAGTGGACGGGGCTCGGCTGCGAGATCGTGATCGGCCCTGAACGCCTGCGTCAGCTCATGCACGATGCGCCGCCTACACCCTGCGCGGTGGATCGCCTCCTGGAGGCGCCGCTGCGGCTTGGTTTCACCGGCGGCACCACGGGCGAGCCCAAGGCCGTCACGCTCACCACCCGCGGGGAGGTGGCCGAGGTCGCAAACTTCTTCATCGACCTGCTGCCCGGCATCCGGCCCGGCGACACCATGCTCCATGCCGCGCCCATCGCCCACGCGAGCGGCGCCTTCTTCCTTCCGCACCTGCTGCGCGGCGCGCGCTCCGTGATCCTCCCCAGGTTCGACGCCGGGCGCTTCCTGGAGCTCACCGAGAGCACGGGCGCCACGGCGACCTTCATCGTGCCCACCATGCTGTCGATGATCCTGGAGCACGCCGGGTCGGCGCGGGTGCGGCACCGCTACGATCGGCTGTGCTACGGGGCGGCGCCCATCGCGCCCGCCCTCCTGCGCCGCGGCATCGAGGTCTTCGGCAGCGTCTTCGCCCAGACCTACGGCCAGGCGGAATCTCCCATGGTGATCACGGTGCTCAAGCCCGAGGAGCACCATCGGCTGGGCTCCTGCGGACGTCCCTACACGCTGGTGGAGGCGAAGGTGGTGGACGAGGAGGACCGCGAGGTTGCGGCCGGGACGCCCGGCGAAATCGTGTGCCGCGGGCTGCAGCTCATGTCGCACTACTGGGAGCGCCCCGAGGAGACCGCGAGGGCCATGCGCAACGGGTGGCTGCACACGGGCGACGTGGGCGTGGTGGACGAGGAGGGCTACTTCTCCATCGTCGATCGCAAGAACGACATGCTGATCAGCGGCGGCTACAACGTGTACCCCCGCGAGGTGGAGGACGTGCTGCTGTCTGTGGAGGGAGTCATCGAGGCCGCGGTGGTCGGCCTGCCGGACGAGAAGTGGGGAGACCGGGTGCACGCCGTGGTGAGCGCGAGGCCCGGGCTCGATGCCCAGGCGGCGCTAGACGCGTGCGCGCGCCAGCTCGCCGGGTACAAGGTGCCCAGGGGCATCGAGGTGTGGGAGGCGCTTCCCAAGAGCGCCGCGGGCAAGATCCTTCGCCGCCAGGTGCGCGACGCCATCGTGGCGCGCGCCGCTGGCGAGCGGTGAGCCGCGGGCGCGCCGTAGCGGCGGTGCCGGGCGGCGCGACAGTTATGCAGATGCATACGGAGTGGACATGACAAGGTTCGAAGCGATGCACGGCCTCGCCATCAAGAAATTCGGCACGCCCGCCGCGGTGGCCGACCTGCTTGGCGCGCCGCCGGAGGAAGTCCAGGCCGGTCTCGAAGCGGCGCTGGCCGAAGGGCTTGCCATGGGGGCCAAGGGCGCGTTCATGCTCACGCCCAAGGGGCAGCAGGCGCTCGCCGCGGCGTACCAGGCACAGTTCGCGGCGCATCGCGCCGATCCCGCGCTTTCGGCGGGCTATGAGCGCTTCGAGGCCGTCAACACCGACCTCAAGCAGCTCATCACCGAGTGGCAGACCATGACCGTGGCCGGCGAGACGGTGCCCAACGACCACTCGGACGCCGACTACGACAACCGGATCATCGACCGCCTCGGCGAGCTTCACGAGCGCGCGGAGCCCCTGCTGCGCGGGCTGGCCGCCCGGCTGCCGCGGCTGGGGCGCTACTGCGAACGCCTGTCCGCGGCGCTGGACAAGGCCGAGGCGGGAGAGATCGCCTTCGTGAGCGGCGCGAAGATCGACTCCTATCACACCGTGTGGTTCGAGCTGCACGAGGACCTGCTCCGCGTGCTCGACCGCAGCCGCGACGACTGACGGGCGGGGGGCGCAATGCAGGCGCGTCACACGCTGCTCCTGGACGGCGCGAGCCTGCCTGCTCGCGAGCTGGTGGGCGGCAAGGCGTGGAGCCTCGCGCGCATGCGCGCCCTAGGGCTTAACGTTCCCCCGGCCTTTGTGGTCACCACCGAGACCTGCAGGCAGTTCCACGAATCCGGCGGCGTCATGCCGGCCGGACTGATGGAAGAGGTGATGGCCGGCGTCGCGTGGCTGGAGAAGGCCACCGGCCGGCGCCTTGGTGCGGCGCAGCGCCCCCTGCTGGTGTCGGTGCGCTCCGGGGCGCCGGTGAGTATGCCCGGGATGATGGACACGGTGCTCAACCTGGGGATGAGCGACGACAGCGAGCTCGCCCTGGCGCGGGAGACCGGCGCGCCGGGATTTGCCCGCGACACCCACCGCCGGTTCTGCGAGATGTTCGCGCGCATCGTGTTGCGGGCGGAGATCGGTGCGCTCGATCCCTCGGCCGGCCCTGCCGGCTGGCGCGCCGCGATCGCGGCGCGCGGCTGCGGCGAGGTGCCCGCGGATCCCGCCGCGCAGCTCGAGTCCGCCATCCGGGCGGTGTTCCACTCGTGGAACGGGCGGCGCGCCCGCAAGTACCGCCAGCACCACGGCATCCCCGAAGCCATGGGCACGGCCGTGACGGTGCAGGCGATGGTGTTCGGCAACTCCGATGCCCGCTCCGGCACCGGCGTGCTGTTCTCGCGCAATCCCCTCACCGGCGATTCCGTCCCCTACGGCGAGTACCTGGCGTGTGCCCAGGGCGAGGACGTGGTGTCCGGAAGCCACACGCCCGAGGGCCTGGACGCGCTGGCCCGCCGCATGCCGGAGGTGCACCGCGACCTGCTTGCCGCCTGTGCCGTTCTCGAACGGGACAACGGCGACGTGCAGGACATCGAGTTCACGGTGGAGCGCGGCCGGCTCTACCTGTTGCAGGCGCGCCCGGCGAAGCGCTCGCCGGCTGCGGCGGTGCGCTGCGCCGTGGACATGGTGCGTGAAGGGCGGATCGGGCCGCCCGAGGCGCTGTCGCGAGTGTCGGCGGAGCAGGTCCGCCTGCTGCTCCGCCCGCGCCTGCCGGCCGGCTTCGATCCCTCCACGGCCAGTGTTCTCGCTCGGGGCGAGGCAGCAAGCCCCGGCGTGGGCGCCGGCGTGGTGGCGGCCGACGCCGACGAGGCCGAGCGGCTGCATGCGCTCGGGCACGCGGTCGTCCTCGCGCGCCCCACCACCAGCCCCGAGGATGTGCACGGCATGCTGGTGGCCGCGGCCATTGCCACCGAGAAGGGCGGCTCCACCAGCCACGCGGCGGTGGTGAGCCGCCAGCTTGGCGTTCCGTGCGTCGTCGGGTGCGGCGAGGGAGCGCTCGCGGGCCTCGCCGGTCGCATGGTCACGGTGGACGGGACCAGCGGGCGCGTGTTCGAGGGTGCGCTGCCGGTGGAGCAGCCCGCCACTGGTTCCGACCCGGCGCTGGCGGCCCTGCTCGAGTGGGCCAGCGCCGAGGCGCCGCTGCGCGTCCTGCCCGCCGGCGGCGGGGTGCCCCGGGGCACCCGCGACCTCGACGCGATCGAAGGCGCAGATGACCTCGCGCGCACGGCCGGCTTGCTGGCCGGCACGCGCGGCGCCTCGGGCAGCGTGCTCAACACCGACGCGGGCGTGCAGGCAGCTGTGGAGGCGGGACTTGAATTCATCGTGGTGCGCGAAGTGCTGCCGGCCCTGCTGGCAGCCTGCGCGGCGCGGCGGCATGCAGCCGCGGCGGCGTGACCGAGGGGAGATGACGACGTGGCCGTGAACAAGGAAGACATCCGCAATCTGGTCCGGCTGTTCGAGCAGTCCGACTGGCAGGAGATGCGTCTCGAGGTGGAGGGGCTGAAGCTCGCCATCTCGAAGCGGGGGCCCATGGAGGCCCGGGGCCCGGTGCCCTCCGCCGGCGCACCCCCCTCCGCGGCTCCGGTCCCGGCGGCGGGCCCCGCCCCGGCAGCGACACCCTCGCCGCTCCCCGTCTCCGATGCGCCCGCGGCGCTGGCCGCCGGCCAGGTGCTCATCAAGGCGCCCAACCTCGGCGTGTTCTGGAAGCAGCCCAAGCCGGGCGCGCCGCCCTACGTTCAGGACGGCGAGGCCGTCGAGCCCGACACCACGGTCTGCCTGATCGAGGTGATGAAGCTGTTCACCCCGGTGAAGGCCGGGATCTCCGGGAAGATCGTGCGCTGCCTCGTGGAAGACGGCGAGATGGTGGAGCACGACACGCCGCTCTACGTGGTGCAGCAGTGACCGCCCGGCCCGCGGGGGAGCCGCGCTGATGGCGCACGTGCGCATCATTGACCAGACCATGCGCGACGGGCAGCAGAGCCTGTGGGGCATGCAGATGCGTGCCGGCATGGCGCTCCCGGTGACGCCGCTGATCGACCGCACCGGCTACGACGTGGTGGATCTGGTGGGCAGTTCCATGTTCGAGATCATGGTGCGCAACTTCGCCGAGGATCCCTGGCAGGGGCTGGACCTGATCGTGCAGTCCATGCCGCGCTCCCGCATCCGGGCCGGCCTGCGCAATACCGGGCTCATCTCCATGTCGGTTGCGCCGCGCTGCCTGGTGGACCTGTGGGTGGAGACCCTCTGCGCCCACGGCGTGCGCAGCTTCTGGATCTACGACGTGCTGCACTGGAACGTGGACAAGACCCACCGCATCGCCAGGGTCGCGAAGCGCTGGGAGGCGGAAGTGGTGGCGGCGCTCATGTACACGCTCTCTCCCGTCCACACCGACGAGTTCTACGCGGCCAAGGCCGCGCTGCTCTCCGCCAGCCCGGACGTGGACCGGCTGATCATCTACGACACGGCGGGCGTGCTCACGCCCGCGCGCGCGCACACGCTCATCCCCGCTGTCCAGGCGAACTGCAACGGCAAGATCCTCGAGATTCACTCCCACAACGTGATCGGCATCGCGCCGCTCACCTACCTGGAGGCGATCTCGCTGGGTGTGGACGTGATCCACACCTGCTCGCGCCCCCTCGCCAACGGGCCTTCGCTCCCCTCCGTGGAGACGACGCTTCGCAACCTGAAGCTCGCGGGCCACACCCACGACCTGGACACTTCCCTCCTCGGTCCGGTGGCCGACCACTTCGAGCGGGTGGGCCGAAGCGCAGGCTTCGCCATCGGCAGCATGAACGAGTACGACCAGTGGGTCTTCGAGCATCAGGTGCCCGGGGGCATGACGGGCACGCTCAAGAACCAGCTCGCGCAGCACGGCATGGCCCACCGGCTGGACGAGGTTCTGCGCGAGGTGGCCGCAGTGCGCCGCGACCTGGGGTATCCCGGCATGGCGACGCCCTTCTCGCAGCTCGTGGGCGTGCTGGCGGTGATGAACGTGGTCAACGGCGAGCGCTACCGCACCATCCCCGACGAGGTGATCCAGTACGCGTGCGGGTGGTATGGACAGCCGGTGGCGCCGATCCAGGCCGACGTTCTCGACCGCATCATGGCGGCGCCGCGGGCGGCGGAGATCGCGGCCAGCCCGCCGCCGGAGCCGTCCCTGGAGGAGCTGCGGCAACGGTTCGGCGGCGCCAGCGACGAGGAGCTGCTGCTGCGCTACATGATCGCGGAGCCCTTCATCCAGAAGATGAAGGCCGCCGGCCCCGTCGCCCGCGAGCACCCGCTCATGAGTTCGCCCGCGCTGGAGCCGGCCCGCGCCCTCATGGACGCGGGCACCGCCCGGCACCTGGAGGTCCGGGCCGCCGGCCTCTCCATCACCCTGTCCCGCTAGAGCCCGCCATGGCCCGCATCGAGATCATCGACCAGACCCTGCGAGACGGAAACCAGAGCCTGTGGGGCATGCGCATGCAGGCGGGCATGGCCCTGCCGGTGTGCGACCTCATCGACCGCACCGGATACTCGGTGGTGGACTTCGTGGGAAGCTCCATGTTCGAGGTGATGGTGCGCCACGCCCGGGAAAATCCCTGGGAAGGGCTGGATCTGGTGGTTCAGTCGCTGCCGCGTGTGCGGGTGCGAGCCGGCATGCGCTGCCACGGCATCATCACCATGTCGGTGACGCCGGATGACCTCATGGACCTGTGGGTGCAGCGGCTCTGCGAGCACGGCGTGCGCAGCTTCTGGATCCACGACCCGCTGCACGTGAACGTCGACAAGCTGCACCGCCTTGCCAGGGTCGCGAACGGCCACGGTGCCGAGGTGGTCCTCGCGCTGATGTACAGCGTCAGCCCGGTGCATACCGAGGCGTTCTACGCGGATGCCGCGAGGCGGCTCTCGGCCAGCCCGCACGTGGACCGGCTGATCCTCTACGACATGGGCGGCATCATGACGCCCGAGCGGGCGAGGGCCATCATCCCGGGCATCGTCGCCGCCAGCAACGGCAAGCCTGTGGAGGTGCACTCCCACAATGTCACGGGGCTCGCGCCGCTGGTCTATCTCGAGGCCGTCAACGCCGGGCTCGGCATCCTGCACACCTGCTCCAGGCCGCTGGCCAACGGCTCGTCGCTGCCTTCCATCGACATGACGCTGCGAAACCTGCGGCTGCACGGCCACACCACCGGCATCGACGAGTCGCTGCTCGCGCCCGTTGCCGAGCACTTCGAGCGCGTTGCCAGGGCGGCGGGCTTTCCCACCGGCGTGCCTGTCGAGTACGACGCCTGGATGGTGGAGCACCAGGTGCCCGGGGGCATGACGGGTACGCTGAAGAACCAGCTCGCCCAGCACGGCATGGGCGAGCGGCTGGACGAGGTGCTCATGGAGACCGCCCGGGTCCGCCGGGAGCTGGGCTACCCCGCCATGGCCACCCCCTTTTCGCAACTCGTCGGCGTGCTGGCGGTGATGAACGTGGTCACCGGCAGGCGCTACGGCTCGATTCCCGACGAGGTCATCCAGTACGCCTACGGATGGTACGGACCTCCCGTGGCGCCCCTTGATCCTGAGGTGATGGATCGCATCGACAGCCACCCCCGGGCGAGGGACTTCCGCGGCACGCGTCCGCCCAACCCCACGCTCGCGGAGATCCGGCGGCAGTACGGCAACGTGGACGACGACGAGCTCATCCTTCGCTTCCTGGTGGCCGAGGACCACATCGAGGCGATGAAGCGCGCCGGCCCCGTGCGCCGCGACTATCCCGCGCTCGGCTCCTCCGAGCTGCAGCGGGTTCACGACATGATGAGCGCGAGCACGGCGCGCTATCTCGAGGTCGCGGCCGACGGGCTTCGTCTCGAGCTGCGGCGCTAGCACCCCGGGGGGAGGCATCACTTGGCTCACGTCGAATTCATCGACCAGACCCTGCGCGACGGCCAGCAGAGCCTCTGGGGCATGCGCATGCAGGCCGGGATGGCGCTGCCCGTCTGCCCGCTCATCGACCGAACCGGGTACCGCGTGGTGGACTGCACCGGCAGCTCGATCTTCGAGGTGCTCATCAAGTACTGCCGCGAGAACCCGTGGGATGGTCTCGACCGCATGATCGCCGCGATGCCGCGCTCGCGGGTGCGCGCCGGGATGCGCAGCAATGCGTGCGTCACGTTCGCCATCACGCCCGACGCCGTCATGGACCTGTGGGTGCGGCGCCTGTGCGCGCACGGCATCCGCAGCTTCTGGATCTACGACGTGCTGTTCAACATCGACAAGATGCACCGCCTCGCCCGGGTGGCGAAGGAGGCCGGCGCCGAGGTGGCCGGGGCCATCAACTTCAGCAGCAGCCCGGTGCACACCGATGAGTACTACGGCGCGCGCGCCGCCGAGCTCTCGGCGAGCCCGGATGTGGATACGCTTCTGATCTACGACACCGCCGGCTGCCTCAGGCCCGAGCGCGTTGGCAGCCTCGTGGCGCAGGTCCGGGCCAACGGCCGCGGCAAGCCCATCGAGCTGCACTCCCACAACGTCACCGGACTGTCCACATGGACCTACCTCGAGGCCATCAGGCACGGCGTGACCATCCTGCACACCGCGGCGCGTCCGCTCGCCAACGGCCCGTCCATGCCGTCCACCGAGATCATGCTGCGCAACATTGCTCTGGACGGGCATACGCACGGCATCGACGAGGCGCTGCTCGGCCAGGTGTCGGCGCACTTCGAGGCCATCGCGCGCACCTACGGCCTTCGCGTGGGCGTGCCCAACGAGTTCGACCTCTCGGCCTATGCGCACCAGATCCCGGGCGGCATGACCGGCACGCTCAGGAACCAGCTCGCCCAGCACGGGATGGCCGACCGGCTGGACGACGTCCTCGACGAGACTGCCGTGGTGCGCAAGGAGCTTGGCTACCCGGGCATGATGACCCCGTTTTCGCAGCTCGTGGGGGTGTCGGCGGTGATGAACATCGTCACGGGAAAGCGCTGGAGCGTGATCCCCGACGAGGTCATCCAGTACGCGCTGGGCTACTACGGCACGACAGTGGCGCCGGTGGAGCCGCATGTGATGGAGCGCATCGAGGCGGCACCCCGGTATCGCGAGATCAAGGCCAGCCCGCCCGAGAATCCCTCCCTCGAGGAGGTCCGCCGGCGCAACGGGAACGTCGCCGACGATGACGAACTGCTGCTCCGGGCCGTGGTGCCGATCCACGACATCGAGGCGATGCGGGCGGCGGGTCCGCTCCGGCTGGACTTCCCCACGCTTTCTTCGCCGGAGGCGGATTTCGCCCGCGAGCTGATGCGCATCGCGAACTCGCGCTACGTCCAGGTGGCCAGCGCGGAGCTCTCCGTGGAACTGTCCAGGTAGCCATGCCAGCCGGTCGCGCGCTCCTCGTGGACATTGTGCGCAGCCCCTTCGGCCGCGGCCGCGCCTCGGGCGCGCTGGCGGGCCTGCACCCCGTGGACCTGTTCGCGCAGGTGCTGCGCGGCCTGGTGGCGCGCACCGGGATCGCCCCGGGCGAGGTCGAAGACGTGATTGCCGGCTGCGTGCTGCAGGTGGGGGAGCAGTCGGCCAACATCGCACGCCACGCGTGGCTCGCGGCGGGGTTCCCGGAGTCGACCCCGGGCGTGTCGCTGGACCGCAAGTGCGGGTCCGCCCAGCAGGCCCTGGATTTCGCTGCCCAGGGCGTCATTGCCGGGGCCTACGATGTGGGCGTCGCGGGCGGCGTGGAGATGATGAGCAGGGTGCCCATGAAGTCCAACCGCATGGGAATGGACAACCTGGGCGCAGCTTTCCGGGCGCGCTACCCCGACGGCTTGGTTCACCAGGGGATCTCGGCCGAACTGATCGCCGCGCGCTGGGCGCTGGGGCGCGATGCGCTGGATGCCTATGCGGCCGAGTCCCACCGCCGCGCGGCGCTGGCCCAGGCCGAGGGCCGGGTCGGCGGCCAGATTGTCGCCGTTGAGGTGCCGGACCCTTCCGCGGGCAGCACGCGCGTCGTGCACGACGAGGGCGTGAGGCGCGACACGAGCGTCGCGAAGCTGGCGGCGCTGGAGCCCGCATTCGTGGACGCGGCCGCAGGGGCGCGATTCCCCCAGATCGGGTGGAGGGTGACCGCCGGCAACTCGTCCCAGGTCACCGACGGCGCCTGCGCCGCGCTGGTGGTGTCCGAGGCGGCCGCGGCCCGGCTGGGGCTGCGACCGAGGGCCGCGTTCCGCGGCTTCGCCGTTGCCGGGGACGACCCGGTCATGATGCTCACGGGGATCATTCCTGCCACGCGAAAGCTGCTCGCGCGCACCGGGCTGCGCATGCAGGACATCGACGCCTTCGAGGTGAACGAGGCGTTCGCATCCGTGGTGCTGGCGTGGCAGGCCGAGCTGGACGCGGAGCCTGCGCGCGTGAATGCCGACGGCGGGGCCATCGCCTTCGGCCACCCGGTGGGCGCCTCGGGCGGGCGCCTCATGGCCTCGCTGGTGGGCGGTCTCGAGGCCCGGGGCGGGCGCCTCGGGCTGCAGGTGATGTGCGAGAGCGGCGGGATGGCCAATGCCACCCTGCTGGAGGCGCTGTGATGCGGCTCGCCGGTTCAGGCCGACAGGTTTGCCCCGCCGTTCACGAACACAACCTGGCCCTGGATCATCTCCGCGCCCGGGCTGGCGAGGAATTCGATCAGGTTGCAGTAGTCCGCGTCCTGGATGCCGCGCCCGCTCGGATTGGACTCGGCGGCGTGCTGCAGCAGCTTGCCGGTCTCGTCGCCGAACAGGGTGCGCACCGCCGCGGTGTCGACGATGCCCGGCGCCACCGTGTTGATGCGGATGCCCCTTGGCGCCAGCTCCACGGCCAGGTAGCGCATCAGGCACTCCGCAAGCGCCTTGCCCGCGCCGATGGCGGCATAGTTCCTCACCACGATGCGTCCCCCGCGGCTGGAGAGGAAGATCACCGAACTGCCGCGCCTGAGCAGCGGCAGCCCCGCCTGTGCGAGGAACAGCAGCGCGGAGCCGTTCACGTTGAGCGCCTCCATGAACGCACGGGGATCCATCTCCAGCGTCGGCGCGGCGACCACCTTGACCGCGCAGTGCACCAGCAGGTCCAGGTGCGCAGCGTGCCGCCCCACCTCCTCGAGCAGCGCCCTGCAGCCCTCGGGCGAGCCCACGTCCTGGCCGATGACGTGGCACTGCGCGCCCCGGGCGGTCACGGCCGCCATCGCCGCGGCGGCTGCCCCCTGATCGGATGCATAGGCGAGGAAGATCTTCGCGCCCGGCTTTGCGAAGTGCAGCGCGATGGCCAGCCCGATGCCGCGTGTTCCGCCCGTGATCAGTACGTTCATGCGCTCGCTCCCCGCGGCCGGTTGAGTTCGAAGGCGCGGATGTTAGGTCAGGCGGGCCCCCGATGGAACTGAGGTCGAGATCGCTTTTCGTCCTCGAGGCCGACCTTGATCCGCCGCAAGTGAACGAGCCCACGCCCGCGGGCGTTCGCAAGATCGTCGCGGTCAACGGCGGCCGCTTCGCCGGCGAGCGCCTGCGCGGCCGCGTCCTGCCCGCTGCCGGGGCCGACTGGGCGCTGGTGCGCAACGACGGCTCGCTGGTGCTGGATGTCCGCCTCACCCTCGAGACCGACGACGGCGCCCGCATCTTCATGAGCTACCGCGGCGTGCGGCACGGCCCGCCTGCGGTCCTCGCCCGGCTGGCGCGCGGCGAGCCCGTCGAGCCCTCCGAGTACTACTTCCGCATCGTGCCAGCCTTCGAGACTGGAGCCGCGCCGTACGCGTGGCTGAACAACATCATCGCCGTGGGGATCGGCGAGCGGCTGGCCACCGGCCCGCGCTACTCGGTGTTCGAGATCCTCTAGCCCCCGCGGCACGCCCCAACTTCACGGAACAGGACCAAGAACCATGGATTTCGATTACACCCCGAAGGTCAAGGAACTCCAGAAGCGCGTGCGCGACTTCCTGGAGGAGCACATCGTTCCGGCCGAGCAGCAGATGCTCGCCCAGATCGCCGAGGGCGATCGCTGGAGCCCGCCGCCGCTCATGGACGAGCTCAAGCAGAAGGCCAGGGCGGCGGGCCTCTGGAACCTCTGGCAGCCCAGGACGCACGGCGGCACCCTCACCAACCTCGAGTACGCGCCGCTGGCCGAGATCATGGGGCGCTCGCCGTTCGGATCCGAGCCCTTCAACTGCTCCGCCCCCGATACGGGCAACATGGAGGTGCTGCTGCGCTACGGCACCGAGGAGCAGAAGAAGCAGTGGCTCGAGCCGCTGCTCGACGGGCGGATCCGCTCAGCCTTCGCCATGACCGAGCCCGCCGTGGCGTCCTCCGACGCCACCAACATCGAGGCGCGCATCGAGCGCCGGGCAGACCACTACCTCATCAACGGGCGCAAGTGGTGGACCTCCGGCGCGCCGGATCCGCGCTGCAGGATCCTGGTCTTCATGGGCAAGACCGATGCGGACAATCCCGACCGCCACAGGCAGCAGTCCATGGTGCTGGTGCCGCTCGACACGCCTGGCATCACCATCGAGAAGATTCTGCCGGTGTTCGGCTTCGACGAGGCGCCTCACGGGCACGCCCAGGTGCTCTTCAGGGACGTGAAGGTGCCGCTGTCGAACATGCTGCTCGGCGAGGGGCGCGGTTTCGAGATCGCCCAGGGGCGGCTGGGGCCGGGCCGGATCCACCACTGCATGCGTCTGATCGGCCTCGCCGAGCGCTCCCTCGAGAAGATGTGCCGCCGCACCCTGTCGCGCGTGGCCTTCGGAAAGCCGGTGGCGGAGCAGACCGTCACCCAGGAGCGCATCGCGGAGTCGCGCATCATGATCGAGCAGGCGCGGCTGCTGACCCTCAAGGCGGCGTGGATGATGGACAACGTGGGCAACAAGCAGGCCAAGGCCGAGATCGCCATGATCAAGGTGGCTGCGCCCAACATGGCCTGCCAGGTAATCGACTGGGCCATCCAGGCCCACGGGGGCGGCGGTGTGACCGACGATTTCGGCCTGTCCATGGCCTACGCGACAGCCCGCCTGCTGCGCCTCGCCGACGGTCCCGACGAAGTGCACCGCAACCAGGTGGCGCGCATCGAGCTCAAGAAGCACCTGCACCGGTGAGCGGGCTGCCCGGCACGCGCGGCCGCCGCCGCGTCTACCTGATGCGCCACGGCGAGGTGAGCTACGTGCGCCCCGACGGGTCCACCGTGTTCTCGGACGTCTCCCTGACGCCAGAGGGGGAGCAGCAGGCCCTGCACATGGCCGGCATGCTCGCCTCCGTGCCCTTCGACCTGGCCGTGCACACCGGAAAGACCCGCACCCGGCAGACGGCGGAGACCGTGCTGCAGGGACGCGGGGTTGCCCTGATGCAGATCACCGAACTCGAGGAACTGCGGGGCGGCAGCCTGGAGGGCATATCGCCCGAACGTATCGAGGCCGAGTTCGTCTACGGCATGGAGCGTGCAGCCCTGCCCGGGGCCGGATTCCCGGGCGGTGAGACCTTCGCTGACTTCGAGCGCCGCGTGGTGCCCGCCTTCGAGGCGCTGCTGCGGCGCCCCGGGTGGGCCACCGCGCTGGTGGTGGCCCACGGCGGGACCAATGCCATGCTGCTGTCGTGGGTGACCCGCGGCGGGCTGGCGGGCATGGGCGCGTTCGAGCAGGACGCCGGCTGCGTGAACATCATCGACGCAGACGTGATTGACGGCGAGATCGTGAGGCGGCTGGTGAGGGCGATCAACGTGACGCCCTACAACCACGCCAAGCTGGAGAACTACCTCACGGTCACCGAGCGCATCGCGCGCGAGCGCCTGGCGAGGCTCGATCGGTGAGCGCCGCCTCAGTCGTCGCGCGCGAACGCGCTGTCGGGAAGGCGCTGTATGCGCTCGCCGGTGCGGCGGATGTGGCGGCACATGCGCTGCTCCGCCAGGCGCGCGTCGCCCGCGAGGATCGCCTCGCAGATCTCCTGATACTCGCGGATGGTCTCGCGCAGGTCGCGGTGGCTCAGCATGCCGTGGAACTGGGTGCGGAAGAGGTGGATGTGGGGCAGGGGCATGACGCGCTCCAGCTCGCGGTTGCCGGCGATCTCGAGCATGGTCTGATAGAAGCGCGCCCTCTCGGTGAGGAAGGCGGCCCCTTCCGGATTGCTCTCGAAGGACAGGATCGCCTCGGCGGTGCGGGCGAAGCGCCTGCGGTGCCCCGCGTCGTCCATGGCGCCAGCGGCGAGCCGCGCCGCCAGGCCGCAAAGCGCCTCGAGCACGAGCAGCAGCTGCGCGGCGTCGCCGCGGGTGAGGGAGCGGATGAAGGCGCCGCGGTGCGGCTCGAGGCGGACCACCCCGGCCGCGGAAAGCTTCTTGAGGGCCTCGCGCACCGTTCCCCGGCTCACGCCCAGTTCCTGGACCAGGTCCGCCTCCACGAGCCGCTGGCCGGCGCTGAACCGGCGGCGAAGGATGCCCTCGTTCACCGCGTCCACCACCTTGTCGGGGACGCTGGCGGGGAAGTCCCTGCGATCGGCTGTGGACTCGGAGCGCGGCATCGCTGGCAGTATCCTCGCCGGGTGTGCGGATTGTCAAACGTTATTGTCCGACAGGACGCGCCGTTTCGCATTGACGCGCGTGCAGCCGGCTCCCTAGAATCGTCTGCGGGCTCGTATCCGCGGACGCTCCAGCGACAGGCACCGTGCGCCGCGGCTGTCGTCTGCTTCAAGGCACCAAGGCGCAACCGTCGCATCGTTTGTACCGCGCTCTCCCGGGAGCCCTCTTTCGCGGGAAGCAGCGCACGAAAACCATACCTCTGGAGGAGCACATGTACATCCATTCCCTGTCTCTGAAGCCGCTCGCAGCGGGCGTCGCGGTCGCGGCGGCCCTCTGCGTGTCCAGCGGAGCCGCCCTGGCAGCCAAGAAGTCCACCGACAAGCTCAACGTCGCCGTGGTGGCCGTCAACTACAACTCGCCCACCATCCAGGAGATGTCCGACACCGTCATGGCGGACTGCAAGAAGCGCGGATGGACCTGCGAGCTGCACGACGGCAAGGGTGACCAGGTCGCCACCAACAACGCCGCCATCAACTTCATCAACCGCAAGTTCGATGCGATCATCAACATCGCGTCGGACAACAACCAGATGGGTGCGGTGATCAAGGCGGCCAACGCGGCCAGCATCCCCTTCGTGTCCGCGTTCTCCGGCGACGTCCCCGGCGTGACCGCCGACATCGGCGCCTCGGGCGCCGTGGACGGCGTCATCGTGGGCAACGAGATGAAGTCCTCCCTCGACTACAAGGGCCACGTGGTGCTGTTCAACTGGAACGTGCTGCCGACGCTTCGCGACCGCACCCAGGGCGTCAAGGCCGCGCTGTTCGACGCCAAGGGCATCAAGGTGACCGAGGTCGAGGTCAAGGTGCCCGGCCAGGTGGAGGACGTGCTCAACCGCATGCGCGCCCTGCTGCAGGCCAACAAGGACATCAACGGCGTGATCGTGGGCTGGGACGAGCTCGGGCCGCCCGCGGTGCGCGCCATCGAGGAGGCCGGCCTGGCGGGCAAGGTGCGCGTCATGGGCATGGACGGCATCCAGCCGGTCTACGACCTGATGAGAAAGGGCAATTCCTCCTATGTGATGTCGGTCGCCTACTCCAAGCGCTCCATCGCGCTGAAGACTTCCGAAGTGGTGGCGAGCGTCATCGACGGCAAGAAGGTGCCGTTCCGCGCGCTCATGACCCGCACCTGCGTGGTGACCAAGGACACCCTGCCGGCTGCCGGGCAGGATCCCGACTTCAGCAAGTGCACGCCGTTCACGGGTGAAGTGGTGGCGAAGTAACCCTCGCCGCAGGGCGTCCGCCCGGGAGGGCGGGCGCCCCCGAATTCATGACAGCCGATTCCTGCGAAGCCGCGGCGCCCATCCTCGAAGTGCGCGGCATCGTCAAGGACTTCCCGGGCCAGCGGGCGCTCGACGACGTGAGCCTTACGGTTCGCGCCGGGGACATTCACGCGCTGCTGGGCGAGAACGGCGCCGGCAAGTCCACCCTCATCAAGATCGTCACCGGCGTCTATCGCGCGGACGGGGGCGAAATCCTGGTGGGCGGCCGCCCCGTGCAGTTCACCAGGCCCCACGATGCTCAGACCGCGGGTATCGCCGTGGTGCATCAGCACGGCAACCTGGTGCCCAATCTTTCGGTGCAGGAGAACCTGGCGCTGGGCGAAGCGCTGCCCAGGCGCCTGGGCGCGTTCGTGGACTGGCCGGAAGTGCGCCGGCGTGCTGCCGACCTGCTGTCGCGCATGGGCCTGTCGATCCCGGCCGGCGCCCTGGTCTCGAGCCTGCGGCCCGACGAGGCGGCCATGGTGTCCATCGCCAAGGCCATCGCCACCGACGCGCGCCTGATCATCCTGGACGAACCCACCACCGCGCTCCTGCCCCGCGAGGTGGAGCTGCTGTTCGGACACATGCGGCGCCTTGCCGGGGAGGGTCACGGCTTTCTCTACGTGAGCCACCGGCTTTCCGAGATCTTCGACGTGGCCACGAGCGCCACCGTGCTGCGCGACGGCCGCAAGGTCTGGTCGGTGGGGCGCCGCGAGGACCTGCGGCGCGAAGCCGTAGTCGCGGCCATCGTCGGGCGCGAGAAGTCGCTCGCCGCCGAGGCGCCGGTGTCGCGCATGCCGCGATCCGAGGGGCCGCCGGTCCTGGAGGTGCGGGGTCTGAGCTCCGCCCGCATTCACGGCGCGAGTTTCACGCTTCGGACGGGCGAGATTCTCGGCCTCGCGGGGCTGCCGGGAAGCGGAGCGGAGGAGACGCTCGACCTGCTCTTCGGCCGCCAGGCCCCGGAGGCCGGCGAGATCCTGGTGGGCGGGCGCTCCCGCCGCTTCGCCTCGCCCCGCGAGGCGGTGGCTGCCGGGCTCGCCCTGGTGCCCAAGGACCGCCTGGCGGAGGCGGCACTGGGCGGCTTCTCGGTGCGGGAGAACGTTTCCCTGCCCTCGCTGGGCCGGCTGCTCACGGATCCCCTCACGCGCTTCGTGCGCCGCGGTGCCGAGCGCGAACTGGTGAGCGGCGTGGTGCGGCGCCTCAACGTCAGGGCCACCGGCATCGAAGCGCGCATGGACTCGCTGTCGGGCGGAAACCAGCAGAAGGCCGTGCTCGCCCGCTGGCTCGGGACGGGCGCGCGCGTGTACCTGCTCAATTCGCCCACCGCCGCTGTGGACGTGGGTGCGAAGGCGGAGATCTACCGCCTGCTTGCCCAGCTGGCCGAGGAGGGCGCCGCCGTGCTCTTCACCTCCACCGAAGTGGAGGAGTTCCCGCGGCTCTGCGACCGTGTGCTCGTGTTCCGCAGCGGCGCGATCGCCGGTGAACTGGGGTGCCCGGACATCACCGAGGCGCGGATCCTCGGCTTGGCGGTGGGCCTGGCCGACAGCGGCCGCGCCGCCTGACACAATCGAGCGAGGACCCCGCATGGCCAACGGCCGATTCGACCTGGTGAACTGGTTCGCGCGCTACGGAACGATCCTGTTCCTGCTGCTGCTGGTGGCGGGCTTCAGCTGGGCCCGCCCCGACGTCTTCCCCACGAAGCTGAACCTCCTCAACGTCCTCAACCAGGCCTCCATCCTGCTCATCATCGCCTCGGGCCTGACGGTGTGCCTGGTGATGGGCCTGTTCGACCTGTCCATCGCTGCGATGGCCACGCTCGGCGGCTACGTGGTGTGCAAGCTGCTGGTGGACCAGGGCGACGATCCGCACGTCTGGCTCACGGTCGCGGGGGTGCTGCTGCTCTCCGGGGCGGTGGGGGTGCTCAACGGCGCGCTGGTGAGCTACCTCGGCGTCTCTGCGTTCATCGAGACCCTCGCCATGGGGTCCATCATCACCGGCGCGATCCTCGGTTACTCCGAGTCGCGCACCGTCCTGGGCGGCATACCGGAGGCCTTCCTCTCGCTTGGACAGGAGGCCACCCTGGGCATCCCCAATCCGGTCATCGTGATGGGCGGCGTCGCGCTGCTGCTGTGGCTGCTGCTCGAGCACACGCAGGCGGGGCGCAACCTCTACGCCATCGGCGGCAACAGCGAGGCTGCCCGGCTCTCGGGCATCGCCATCAAGCGCTACGCGCTGGTGGCTCTGGGGATCTCCGCCGCCTGCGCGGCGCTCGGCGGCATGGTGGCGGCCGCCAACCTCGGGGCGGGGCGGCCGCAGGGCGTGGGAGACACCTACCTGCTCAACGCGTTCGCCGCGGTGTTCATTGGCGCCTCCACGCTGCGGCCCGGGCAGTTCCACATCCTGGGCACGCTGGTGGGCGTGCTTCTGATCGGCGTGATCAGCAACGGTCTGTCGATCCTCGGCGTGCAGACCTTCTGGCAGTACATCGTCCAGGGCGTGTTGCTCATCGCGGCCATGTTCGGCGCCGGGATGGTCACGCTGCGACGCCGCTAGCCGTGGGCCTCCGGAGCCAGTGCGCCCAGCGGGGCGAGGGCGGCCGCGAGCGGCGCCAGACCGTCGCGGTGGGTGATGTCGGCGTGCAGCGGCGTCACCGAGATGAAGCCGTGGCGCACGGCGCCCACGTCGGTGTCCTCCGGCGGCTCGCCCATCTCGTGGAAGAAGGCGAGCCACGCGTAGTCGAAGCCGCGCGCGTCGGTGCGACCGTGGACGTCCACCCCGATGCGCGCCCAGTTGCCCTGGCGGGCGGCGCGCACGCCCCTGACCTCGGCCGGGGGCACGTCGGGGAAGTTGACGTTGTGAAACACGCCGCGCTGGAAGGGCAGGGCGAGCAGCGCCGCGATAACCCGGGGCGCCTGGGCCTGCGCCGTTTCCCACTTTACCGCGTCGCCCTTGTGAAACAGCTGACTCATGGAGATCGACCGGATCCCCATGGTGGCCGCCTCCATGGCCACCGCCACCGTTCCCGAGTAAGTGAGCTCCTCGGCGAGGTTGGCGCCGCGGTTGACTCCGGACAGCACCAGGGTCGGCGGCTCGTCCTTCATGATCTCCCGAAGGGCTACGATCACGCAGTCGGTGGGCGTTCCGCGCAACAGGGAGACGCGCTTCTCACCGAGGCGGTTCACCCGGATGGGATCGGCGAGCGACAGCGAGCGCGACGCGCCCGAGCGCTCGAAGTCCGGCGCCACCACCCACACGTCGTCGCTGAGGGTCGCGGCGATGCGTTCCATGACGGCCAGCCCGGGGGCGTGGATGCCGTCGTCGTTGGCGATCAGGATTCGGTTCTTCAAGGGCGGCGCTCCTTGGGCGGCTCGTGTGCCGGGGTAAAGTGCCTGACAGTATTGTCGGACAATCGACGCGTATCATAAAACGGCTGCCGAGGAGGTTGACCATGAGCAGGGTCTACGTTGCTGGCGTCTCCATGACGCCGTTCGGACGCTTCCTGGAGCGGTCGGTGAAGGACCTCGCCGAGCAGGCGGTGCGCGAGGCGCTGGCGGATGCGGGCATCGGAGCGGAGGCGGTGGAGGCGATCTTCTTCGCCAACGCCGCGCAGGGCGCCGTGGATGGCCAGCACTCGGTGCGCGGCGAGATCGCCCTGCGCGAGATGCCCTTCGGCAACGTGCCGGTCACCAACGTGGACAACGCCTGCGCGAGCGCGTCGACGGCGCTCTACCTCGCGGCCATGCAGGTGCGCGCCGGCATGGCCGACGTAGTCCTCGCCGTGGGAGCCGAGAAGATGGTGATCGACGACAAGGCGCGCTCCTTCGCCATCTTCAACGGATCCTGGGACGTGCACGGCGTGGACGCCACCATGGCCGGCCTGATGCGCATGGGCGAGGGCGTGCCCACGCCGCCCGAGCACGAGAGCACCGGTCCCCGCAGCGTGTTCATGGACGTCTACCAGGCCTTCGCGAAGTTCCACATGCGCACTTTCGGCACCACGCCGCGCCAGATCGCGGCGGTGTCCGCAAAGAACCACAACCACTCCGTTCACAATCCGCGGGCTCAGTACCGCCGGCCCTACACGGTGGAGGAGGTGATGGGCGCACGCATGGTGGCGTGGCCCATCACCCTTCCCATGTGCTCCCCCATCTCCGACGGCGCAGCCGCCGCGGTGGTGTGTTCGCAGAAAGCGCTCGCGCGGCTGGGCCGCGGGCGGGCCGTGGAACTGCGCGCATCCGTGCTTGCGGGCGGCGGGCGGCGCGCCGCCAGCGACTATCGCGCCGAAGTGTCGCACGTGGCTGCCAGGCAAGCCTACGAGATGGCCGGGGTTTCCCCTGCCGATGTTTCGGTGGCCGAGGTGCACGACGCCACGGCGCTGGGCGAGATCCAGCAGGTGGAGAACCTCATGCTGTGCGAGTTCGGCGAGGGCGGCCCCATGGCGGAGCGGGGCGAGACCGCCCTGGGAGGGCGGGTGCCTGTCAATCCCTCGGGCGGCCTCGAGTGCAAGGGCCACCCCATCGGCGCCACGGGGCTGGGACAGGTCTACGAGCTCGTGACGCAGCTGCGCGGCGAGGCCGGTTCGCGGCAGGTGCCCGGCGCGAAGGTCGCCGTGGCGGAGAACGGCGGGGGGCTGATCGGCGCGGAGTCGGCCGCGTGCTGCGTGACCATCCTGGCGCGATGATCGCCGCGGCGCTCCCGGCTGCGCCGCCCCGCGACCCCGTGGCGGGGGTTGCGCAGGAATGAACCTCGCAGCGCTGCTGCACAACGCGGCCGCCGCCTTCGGCCACCGTCCCGCGCTCTCCCTCGGGGAGCGCGTGCTGCTCGACTACCGCGGCCTTCAGGCGCGCGTGGCGCGGCTCGCGGCCGGCCTGCGCAGCGCGGGCCTCAAGCCTGGCGACCGCGTGGCGCTGGTGATGTCCAACCGCCCCTGCTACCTGGAGCTGCTGTTCGCCATCTGGCACGCGGGCCTCGTCGCCGTGCCCGTCAATGCCAGGCTCCATCCGCGCGAGGTGGCCTTCATTCTCCAGGACTGCGGCGTGTGCCTGCTGTTCGTCACCGGCGAACTGGCCGAGGCCATGGCGCAGGCTGCCGTGCAGGCCGGGTGCGTGAGGCGGGTCGTGGATGTGGACCACGCCGACTACGAGCACCTGCTGATCGAGCCCGCTCCGGCCGCCACGACGCGGGGTGACGACCTCGCCTGGATCTTCTACACCAGCGGCACCACGGGGCGCCCCAAGGGCGCGATGCTCACCCACCGTAACCTTCAGCTGATGGCGTGGAGCTACCTGTGCGACGTGGACTTCCTCACCGAGCAAGACAGCCTGCTTCACCTGGGGCCCCAGTCCCACGCCGCGGGGCTGTTCGGCCTCAGCTTCGTCGCCAAGGGCGCGCACCACGTGATGCCCGAGAGCGGAGGCTTCGAGCCCGGAGAGCTCGTGAGCCTGATCGGCCGCTATCCCTCCGCAACCTTTTTCCTGGCGCCCACCATGCTGCGGCGGCTGGTGGCCGACCGCGCCATCGCGCAGTGCAGGGTGGAGAACGTGCGCACCCTTCTGTGCGGCGCCGCACCCATCTACGCGAGCGACGTGCGCGGGGCGCTGGCCGTGTTCGGTCCCCGCTTCTGGAACGGCTACGGCCAGGGCGAGTGCCCCTGCACCATCACCGCCATGCCCAAGCACCTGTATGCCGAAGGGCTGTCCGAGGAGCGCCTCACTTCCGTGGGGATCGTGCGCAGCGGCGTGGAGGTGCGCGTCACCGACGATCGGGGCGAGCCCCTGCCGCCGGGTGAAGTGGGCGAGATCACCGTCCGCGGCGACGTGGTGATGCGCGGCTACTGGAACAATCCCGAAGCGACGGCCCGTGCCCTGCGGGACGGCTGGTTGTTCACCGGCGACCTCGGCGTCATGGACGCCGAGGGATACCTCTGGCTGAAGGACCGCAGCAAGGACCTCATCATCTCCGGCGGTGCGAACATCTACCCGCGCGAGGTAGAGGAGGTGCTGCTGTCCGACCCCGCCGTGGCGGAGGCTGCCGTGGTGGGGCGCCCCGATCCGCAGTGGGGCGAGAGCGTGGTGGCCTTCGTGGTGCCGCGCGCCGGCGCCATTGCCGACCCGGCCCGGCTCGACCGGCTGTGTCTTGATAACATCGCGCGCTTCAAACGCCCCAGGCAGTACGTCGTCGTCCCTGAACTGCCCAGGAACAACACTGGCAAGGTGCTCAAGACCGAGCTGCGCGCCCGCCTCGCCCGGCAGGATTTCCCGATTTCCTCTGGAGAACACCCATGAACGAAGCCGTGATCGTTTCCACCGCCCGCACGCCGCTGTGCAAGTCCTGGCGCGGGGCCTTCAACATGACTCACGGCGCCACCCTGGGCGGCCACGCCGGGCAGCACGCCGTGGCGCGCGCCTGCATCGAGCCCGGCGAGGTCGAGGACGTGATCATGGGCTGCGCCAACCCCGAGGGCGCCACGGGCTGGAACATCGCCCGCCAGATCGCCCTGCGCGCCGGCTTGCCCATTACCACCTCGGGCATCACCGTCAACCGCTTTTGCTCCTCGGGCCTGCAGACCATCGCCCTGGCGGCCCAGCGCATCATGACCGGCGAGAACGACGTTCTCGTAGCGGGCGGCGTGGAGTCCATCTCCTGCGTGCAGAACCAGATGAACCAGTTCATGGCCCACGACGACTGGCTCAAGGAACACAAGCCCGAGATCTACTGGCCCATGCTGCAGACCGCCGAGACGGTTTCGAAGCGCTACAGCATCTCCCGCGAGCAGCAGGACCGCTACGGCGTGGCCTCGCAGCTCAAGGCCGCAAAGGCGGCGGCCGAGGGGCTCACGAAGCAGGAGATCGTGCCCATGGCCGTGAAGATGAAAGTGGTGGACAAGAACACCGGCCAGGAAAGCATCCGCGAGGTCACCGCAGACCGCGACGAGGGCATCCGCGCCGACACCACCTACGAGGGCGTGTCCGGCATCAAGCCCGCCATCGAGGGCGGTGTGATCGCCGCGGGCAACGCAAGCCAGTTCTCCGACGGCGCCTCGGCCTGCGTGGTGATGAGCGGCGCACTGGCCGCGGCCCGGGGTCTCAAGCCCATGGGCATCTTCCGCGGTTTCGCTGTGGCCGGCTGCGAACCGGATGAAATGGGCATCGGCCCGGTGTTCGCGGTGCCCAAGCTGCTCAAAAAGGCCGGCCTGAAGGTGGAAGACATCGGCCTGTGGGAGCTGAACGAGGCCTTCGCCGTGCAGGTGATCTATTGCCGCGACCGGCTCGGCATCCCCGATGAGCGCCTCAACGTCAACGGCGGCTCCATCGCGGTGGGCCATCCCTATGGCGTAACCGGCTCGCGCCTGACCGGCCACGCGCTCATCGAGGGCAAGCGCCGCGGCGTGAAGTACGCCGTGGTGACCATGTGCGTGGGCGGCGGCATGGGCGCAGCCGGTCTGTTCGAGATCGTCTAGTGCGCGCTGCCTTGCATGCGGGCGCCGGAGCGGTTGCCGGGGAACGGGCATGGCATTGAAGATACGACGCGTGCTGGTGGCCAACCGCGGCGAGATCGCCGTGCGCGTGATCCGCGCGGCGAAGGAACTGGGGCTGGGGGCGGTCGCCGTGCACCGCGCAGCCGACCGCGACAGCCTGGCGGTTCGGCTCGCCGACGCGGCGGTAGCCATCGGCCCGTCTCCGGCAGCGAAGAGCTACCTCAACGCCGAGGCCATCCTGAAGGCGGCGGCGGACTCGGGCGCCGACGCTGTCCATCCCGGCTACGGTTTCCTGTCCGAGAACGCCTCGTTCGCGGAGGCGGTGGAGCGTGCGGGGCTGGTCTTCGTGGGGCCGTCGCCCGAGTCGATTCGCATCATGGGCGACAAGGCCGCCGCGCGTGAGGCGGGAGGGAGCGAGGGGGTGCCCGGCGTTCCGGGGCGCGGGGGGGTGG